>JAEUGZ010000150.1 GCA_016794725.1 Opitutaceae bacterium
TTGATCAGGTTGTGTCGTCGGGTGCGTGGCTGTTTCCATTGCTGTTCCGGCTCCCTGCGGGACCGGTCTTGTCGCTCCGCTCGGAACCAATAGTACAGCCGCACGCGCCGTCGCACCCAGTCATCCAAGGCCAGCACTTCCCTGTAGGTCTTGCTGATCCCGAAGTAGCCGAGCCAGCCCATCACGTACCGCTTGAGTTCCTGGACCACTGTATCCACGGCCACACCGCGCTTTCGGGAGGTGATTTCCCGGATGCGCTGCTTGAACCGCAGCCGAGCCTTTTCCGTCCAGACGATATGGCCCCGCCCCGTGATCATGAAGCCCAGGAACGAGCATTCCTTCAACGGTGCGGTTTTGCTCTTCGTCCGGTTGACCACCAGTCTCAACTTTTCCTCTACGCAACGCTTCAGACTCGCCATCACCCGTTCGGCCGCCCGCGCACTCTTCACCAGGACGACAAAGTCGTCGGCGTAACGCGCGAACACATGCCCGCGACGAGGCAACTCTTTGTCCAACGGATCGAGCACGATATTGGCCAGCAACGGCGACAACGGAACCGCCCTGGGGAACCCCTTGCGGCGTGTCCTCACAGCGGCCATCTGGCATCACTACACCGACTTTCAGGTAGCGGCGGATCAGGGCGAGGACCCGGCGGTCCTTCACCTGCTTGCGCAAACCGTCCATCACACGCTCATGATTGACCGTGTCGAAGAACGCCTTGAGGTCGCAATCCACCGCCTGACGCCGATTGTCCTTCCAGGCCGCCTGCACCGTTCGCACCGCTTGATGAGCGTTGCGTCCGGGTCGGAAGCCGTGGCTGCTCTCGCTGAACCCCGGGTCAAACAGGGGACCCAGCACCTGTGCCACCGCTTGCTGGATCAGCCGATCCAGTACCGTGGGCACGCCCAGCGGGCGCTCGGACCCGTCAGGTTTGGCAATAAACGTCCGGCGCACCGGGCTCGGACGATAACTGCCCGCGAACAGCGCCTGTCGCAGGCGTTCCGTCTGTCTGCGCAGGAACGCCGGAAAAGCCTCGATGGTGATCCCATCGACTCCCGGCGCTCCGTGATTGCGGCGCACGCGTTGCCACGCCGCATTGAGGTTTTCCGGAGCAAGGATCTGCTCCATCAGGTTTCGCTCTGCTGTCCCCTTCGCTGACTCCGCCTCCGGGCGCTTGGGCTCCGACTTCCGCTGGTCAGCGGTGGTGGCGTCGGCGCCCATCCCGGTTGCGGTCCGGGGACTCCTTTCGGTTCGGTCCTTCGGGTTCATCAAGGTTTCCGGTTTCCCAGTTTAAGCGGGTGGGTGAACGCCCCCGGCTTGTCTTCCCCCTACTACGACCTCTGCTGACTTCCCGCCGGCGTTTCCGCTGACGGGGCCTCCCCAGGTAAGAACGCGTTGCTTCCCTGCGCAAACGTCGGATTTACCGCCGCAACCGAACCGATACGACTTCGCTGTGTGGTGCCAGCTCGTCGGGTTGCTCCGGCCTCCTATCCGCTTCTTGTTCATCGCCTCGCAGGTTTCCCCTAGCCTTCCTCCCCGCATTCGGTCGCCCTCTTGCAGTTGGCTTCAGGTAGTGGTCTTTTCATTGGTTTATTCATGTTCGGTTTTCCCACAGGGGACTCTTACCCCGTTTACAACGCGCCCATGCTGGGCGCACACCAACTCGCCCAGCCAACGTCGCTGCGCGCCGTGGCTGACGAGAGACGTCTAGGCAGAAAAACATGAGAGCCCAAATACGCTACGCACTCAGGGGTGAGTCTAGGGGGTGGATTCCACCTCTCGTATGCGTATACGGCGAAGAGGTTCGATTCGTTTTTCGCCCACGCGGTCATGAAGTGGAAGACCTCGTGCAATCAGTAACCTATAAGCCGACAACTCATTTCTTCGGCAATTCCTATATCTATAGAATCACTGATACGGAAAACCTACATGTCAAACTGGGCAGTATACAATGGATGCTTAACGGAACAGAAATAAAGGAGGAATGGCCGACTACACATAGGCGTCGCTTCCGATGTGGAGACCATATAATTGATGTTAAACCAGAAGACGATGCGTTAAGCTTTGCAGTGGCAGGCGACAGAACAGATTTAATAACGTCGATTATGGGATTCTATCTCAAAATCGGGACTCCGTCGTCGGATTAAGATGAGAATTAGCCTAGCAACAAAGGCGGTACAAAGAACGTCGGCTACGCCGCCGTCTCTGACCTGAAGCGATCGGCAGAAGAAAGATGGAAACCTTCCGCAATAAATTCGTGATCCGACAGGAATCAGGCCACCCTGGTTATTGCAGCACGACCATTCTTGCGACGCGTGAGGATCTGGCTGCGTTGTCTGACGAAATAAGAAAGAAGCTGGCCGAAGGGTATCAGCCGCCCTTTGTTTCGCATTACGCCACTGAAGCCCACGGACAGTCGTGCAGAGTTTATCTCCAGTTCGAGCCCGCCACGGAGAGAGAATTGGATGAATACCACAAGACGAAGAACTCCCCTTGGAGTTGGTTCATTCGCCCAGCACTGGGATTGCTGGTCGTGTCTCTCACCATCATTGGAGGTTTGAGTGTCTGGCACTGGCTTTTGAAGGGAAGCTGGTGGCGATGAGCCCGAAAGTTCCAGAGCCGATCCAGAGCATCACAGCGCAACGCGCTTCGCGCGTGGCTGACTGCTGACGGCATGAAATCTATACTGAGAGCGGTTTTGCTTTTCGTCGCTTTGTTGCTCAGCGGGTGTCCATCCAGAAGCTCAAGGGATATCACAACCTTTGCGGAGGAAGATTACCTAAAGATGAGGGCCATCGTTGAAGCGCTTACGTCCGACATTCCCGAGCTTCAGAGGGATGACCTAGATCCTACTTATTTGACTGGAGAAAAGATCCCCGAAAAGCTGAGATACTTGGAACCTCAAGCAGTTTATCTCGCTAGAAACTACGCCCAAATCTTCCTTTACAAGTCACCCGCCGGTCAAGATGCCTTTTACATCTCCTTCGATAAGAGCGGAGGTTGCACTATAGAGTTTCATGGTGGAAGCTGGAGGACCAGTCCCAATGTTGTTTGGACCTCAACTCAGCCGCCGATACAGGCGGCACAGCGAACGAGCGCAAGCGCCCGTCGCTGACCTTATCGTTCGCCAAAAAGAAATGCCCTCGGACCCTAAAGCAATGCTGACGAAATCCCGCGACTATTACTCGTCCTTCGGCGAAGGGCCCTGGCAGCGCTTTCATGTCCCGATGTTGGCGATCATTGACTGGATTGAAGGGCAAGACCTCGCGTCGGAGGTGTTCGTTTCCGCAGGCCTGTCCGGTCTGTGGATTTCAGATCGTCCCCACGATCCGAGCGGCGATCACATGCTCCATGTCGAGACACATGGCCCCGAATTTGTTCATTTCGAGTATGCGAAGAAGCACGGTGCGATGGATACGATGAAAAAGACCGTGAAGCATCAGGAAGCCGTCGAGTGTTTCCGGCAGTTTCTCGCATATAAGTTTGGGCTGCATCGGAAGCCTGAAGAAAACGAGCCGAACCAGCCGGCACAAACAAGGTCCCTGGCGCGACCTGTCTGACCTATGAAACGCTCGGCGAAGGAAATGAGCGAAACGCAATACAACTTGCCCGATCGGGCGGGCGCACGACTTGTGATGGGCGCAAGCTACACCGGCACTGTCGTCTTTATTGTCCTCATGTTATATAGTAGTGAGTGGAAAGAGGGCATTCTTGACGCATCAGCCGCGGCTGTCTCTTCTGGAGTCGGCTTCCGATGACGAAAACGCCGAACCCAATCACCAGACCGAACTCCGCCAGGCGGCGTCGGTCAGCTCTGACGTTGGCAATAAAATGAGAACGCATAGCGCATCAACCGATCTCGTCCACTCGCTTCTAAAGCAGGTTGAGTCGTCAGTGCCGTCATCGTCGCACCTGGCGGTCAAAGAAGTCAGCCCGACAGGATTTTCGATTCAGGTTGGTAGTAGTTCCAAAGCTTGTGTCACTGTATCCATCTGCGACGCGAAGATTCCGTCTTTTGCGGCGACTTATCCCGCACTCAAACGGGATCGAAGGAAAGGTGCAGAGACCATCGAAGAGCGGATGTCCACCGACATGCTTGCCGGCGCGGTCGTGTGGATCGTAAGAAAAGTGTTTCGATACGGCTTTGTTCCTCCCGAAGGGTATCGAAAGAATCAAGACAACCGCGGAAGGCCGAACCTCAAGACGCTACAGAGAACGCGGGCTGTGCCCGCGTCTCTGAGCTGAAACATTCGGCAAAAATGAAGATCGTCACTTATATTCTCCTAGCGCTAGGCGCCCTACCTTTGGCGCGTTACGGATCTCTCTTCCACGAGATGACGCACATCCTTTCGAAGTTTAGGGATTTTGATGTTAGTTCTTTGGCACGAGTTACCACCTTCCTCGCCGCACTCGGAACGCTAGGATATCCGTTGGTATATCTCTTTGGCTTAGCCCTGACGATTTGGCAGTTCAACGCGGGTAATCGCGATTTGGCCCTCGCCTCTGCCTCGCTGCCGATTGCATGCATCATTGTGATCGTTCTGCTGGTAGTCGTCGCTGCCCAAGGTACAAAAGGAAGCTTTTGACGTCGAAAGAGCCGAACCAACTCCGCATTCAGGTCACTCGAGATCGTTCCATAGACTCTGACTTCGCCGTCGCGGCCGCCGTCGGCGATCGCCACCACCGTCGTATCCTTGTGGACATCAAGGCCCACGTACTTCAATTTTTCGCTCATGTGCTTGTCCTCTGTTTGGGTTGTTCGGGCTGTAGTTTCCGCTCCACCCGCAACCGTGCGGATAGGCTCCTTCCGGAGTAACCCGCGTCCCTGGGGACAAGCACCTCTTTTTTCGGCTGCGCTCGACACGCAGCT
>JAEUGZ010000319.1 GCA_016794725.1 Opitutaceae bacterium
AGCGGGCTGTGCAGCCCTTCGCGCTGGGCGGCGCGTTCGATGAGCACCACATACAGGACTTCCGGCGACTCCGGAGGCACCCGATAGACAAACCGCGTCCGACCCACACACAGCTGCCAGCCGATCACCGGGCCGCCCCACGCGCCCGCCGGTTGATACGGTCGCACGCGCATCTCGGGCCGTTCCCGTTCCAGCCAGCGGGTAAACGCATCGCGGTGCGCCATGGTCGTCCGGCGTCACGCGCCCGTCTACACGCTGATCATGCCAGGCGGCGGGCCTGATTCGGGCTGGGCCGGCGCGACACCAATCAGGCGGTCATCCGCCTCGAGCGGATCTTCGACCAGGGCGACGTCAAACTGCTGCACCCGCTCGAGGAACGTGTGGAGCTCGCGCTTAAAGAGATCGAGCGTGAGCGACTCCGCGCACAGCGTCAGACGATAGAAGATCGTCTCGCCCGCCTCGTCGGTGGAAAAGGACCCGGCACCGACGATGTCCGTCCGCCGGTTCCAGCGTAGAAGCAGCAGGGAAAGCACGGGATGCGCCCCCGGCAGCACACAGTCGATTCCGCACGACAGGGTGAGGTACCCGGGCATGCTTTCGGAAAACGCGACGCGATGCGTGCCATCGAACAGAAAGGTGGTCGGAAGTTCGACCCCGTCAGCCAAACCCCGCTCGTGCAGAAGGGAAGTGAGAAGTGCAGTGGGGGACATAAGGAGGCGGGTAGACCTACGTCCATCGGATCAAGCCCCGTTCGCGGCCACCCTTTTCCCGGCAGTCTCACCGAAATGGGTGAGCGCAGTTCGGCCGGTCCGCCTGTTCTCGACCGGCTTGGGTTGGCAACGCACAACCGGCGCCGACGGAGCGGCGCCGTCCCAACGCGTGGCCACCCCACCCCACCTAACGGATCTCGCGGATGCCCCGGGACTTTCCCCTCACCAACTTGGGTGAGACCCACGCCTATGCCTTTGCGAGAGGCACCCGGGCGCCGGCAATCTCCCGCCAACATGTCCTACCCAAACGTCTCCTTTTCACCCTCCACCCCTGGAACCCACCCGGTCCTCGGGGCCCAGGAAGGTGAGAAAGCGCAGGAAACCGCGTCGACCCAGACAGGAATTTCTTCGCCCGTCTCCACCAAACCCCAGACCCTTGACAACCGCACCCTCCTGGTGATGGGGCGGGCGCTGGCGTCCAAGGAAGAAGTCGCCGATTTCGCCAAATCCTTCAAACCGTCGCTCTTCGCGCGGGTGAAAGAGTTCCTCGGATTCGAAAGCGCCACCGCCAAGGTGCTGCGCGCGGCCAATCGAGTGGACGATCAGCTGAAGAATCTCGAACGTGCCGCCATCGATCCGTCCCAGCCAGAATACGCCCGGAGCGCGGACGACAACTCCCAGCTCGCCATGAACGTCGTCGCCGAAGCCAAAACGCTCGCCTCCGCGCTCAACCAGTGGCTGGAGAAGCACGACCATCCCGGCGCCAAACCGCAAGTGCGCGAGCAGGCGCGCGATTTCCGTGAGCAGCTGACGTCGGTGACAAAGATGATCAACGACATGGCGGACGGCAAATCCGAGTCCGAAATCAAGGATTCCCTGTTCGGCAATGCGCTGCCCAAGGGATTCCCGCTCAGTGACGCCCCCCGGCTGAAGGAACTGATGATCTCCCACGCGATCGGTCAGGCGGTCCACGGGGCCAAATCGCCCGAGAGCTTTCTGCGCGCCAAGGAAATCGCCGCCGTCAACAGCACGATGTCGAACGAGATTTCCGCCCATTTCTCCGAGGCCTTCGCCAGCGGACGCGCGACCAATCAGCAGCAGGCCATGATCGAGTTGCAGGGCAACCCGGAGCTGCTCGGGCTTCCGACCTCGAAGCTGCTCCAGGACTCAACCGTCAAAGCGAATCTGGCCACTGAATACAAGGCCGTGATGACCTCGATTCTCGGCGACACCCTCCAGGACGTCAAACAGACCGCCCGCTCGCTGCCTCCCGAGGTGATGGACATCACGCGGCAGATGAAGCAGGGCCTCGACCAGGCGGTGAAGGACGGCAAGATCACCCAGGAGGAGGCGGACCGCGCCACCCGGCTCCTCGTCGTGAACAACACCTTCCTCCGCGGCATCTGCCCGGAGTTCCTCAAGGGCAACGACGAGTCCGATCCGGCGCTCGGCAAACACCTGATGAACCGCTTCAGCGCACTTTCCGCGATCGTCCAGAAACACGCGAACGACCTGCCGTTCGGTGGCACCAAGGATCCCCACCTCGCGAGCTACAATACCGACCTCGCGATGGAGAAGACGAAGATCAACACCTTCATCGACGAAGTCATGGCGCAGCTCTAGCCGGCAGTGCTCAGCGTCCGACGAGGGCGCGGGCGATCGTGGTCGGCGAGCCGTCCGGGGCGCGGACGGCAAAGCCGCCCTGGTAATCCCACACGGCCCAGCCGAAGCCGTGGCGCTCGCAGGCTTCGCGCACCGCGGTGAGCCAGCGCGCCTTCGATACGTCGTCAGCCGTCCGATACACGCCCAGTTCTCCAATGTGGATCTCATGCCCCGGGGCCTGCTGCTTCGCCCAAGCCGCCACCTTGGCAAAGGCCTCGTCAATCTGCGCCACGGTGAGCTCCTTTTCGCTGCTGGAAAGCGCCCAGTGGCCGGGCGGCACGTACGCCGTGAGGTTCGGCGCCTTCCCGGGAAACGCCACCGCCGGCATGCTGTCCTTGAATTGGACCCAGCTGGCCCGCTGGTGGGTGAACACCATCGGTTCATAGTAGTGCAGCGTCACCGCCACGTGGGGGTCCTTCGGCAAGTCCAGGTCGGCGATCGTCGAAAACCCATTCCAGCGGTTGGATCCGACATAGACCACCCGGGTCGGGTTGGTCTTGCGGATCTCGGCCAGCATGGCGCGGTGAAACGCATTCACCTGCTGGTTCTCGCGCGCCACGGCCTCATTGAGGAGCTCAAAACGGAGATAGGGACTGTGTCCGGCGTAGACGGCGGCGACCTTGCCCCAGAATGAGGCGACCTTGGCCATGAGCACCGGATCCTCAAAGACGCGGGTGTCGCGGGCCTCATTGTTGAAATCAGCCCCCGGCAGGAAATGCATGTCCAGGATCGCGCCCAGCCCCTTTGCCTTCGTCCAGGCCAAGGCCGCATCCAGCGGTTTCATCTTATCCGTATCCAGTGATCCATCCGCCTTCAGCCAGAGCCGCCCGTCCACGGTGTAACGGATGTGGTCAAACCCCTGGGCGGCGATCCAGGCCACGTCCTCCTCGTTGAACCACGGCGCGCCATAGGGACGCTCCGCATAGTTCTGCGACAACCAGTGGCTGATGTTCACTCCCTTCTTGAACTGCGGGCCGATCGCGGGGGCGGCCGTGAGTGCCACCAGCGCGATCAACGAAACACTTGCGAAACCGAGCCAGCGAAACGGGGTAAAGCGGCGCATGTCCGCATCCTGCTCGCTCCCCGACCGCGAGGCAACGGCCGAGTCTCCCTTGAGGGAAAACCTTGCAGATGGGGGATTAAGCGCGAAGACGCTAAGGCGCGAAGGTTGATCGCGAAGGGTCGGAGGGGTAAGGAATCCGGAACCCTTTTCTGGGTTGAGCTCGGAGCAACGCGGAGGTGCGGTTGCGCGGTGGATCGATCCGGAGGGGTTGGGTCGATGTAGCGGAACGGGGAACCCGTTTCGTTTCCGGGGTGGCTGGTGAAACGCGAAGACGCGACGACGCGAAGGTCGATCAGGATGGTGGAAGAGGGAGGAGCCGTTGTCGTCGTTGTGAAACATGCCCGGTCCATGCCCTTCTGCCCCACCACAACCCCTACTCCTGCAGCTTTCTTGGGCCCCGTTTGTCGTCTGGCGAAAGGGGATCCAGGATTGTCGAGTAAATCGTCGCGGTGGGGGACGAAACAACGATCTTGTAGGTTTTTGTGTCCACAATGCAGGAGTACGAGTAGATATTCTCCAGCCAATAAAACGCCACGCTCACGCCACGCGCCCCCGTCGACACCACCACGTATGCCACACCCTTCGGTATTCGCGCGGCCTCCACGGGATCCGCCTTAACCGCGAGCAACCTCCTGAGATCGATATCTCCTTGGGAATTTCCCGCCCAACGTGGATCGCGGACTCTTCGTGAATTCGCATCCTCAATGAGGTGATCGAGAAGCGAGAAGCACGCGGACCTAATTACCAGATTGATATCAAACTCAGGGGGACGATCGACCGAGAGCAACACCACCGGACCAGGCGGGCTGGAAGCAGCCTCGGCGAACACAGAACTCACAAGCAAGAGGAAGACTGAAAGGCGCATGAACAAGAGCATGTTGATCGGAGGTTAATTTTGGGTCGTTCGCAGTGGGTGTTCTTGAGAACCCTGACGTCGCTGACTTTTCGTTACCTTCGGAGTTCTGTCTCCTGCAACAAATCCGGCTTTTCGCTTTTTAGTGTCAATTCCGCAGGCAGCCGAAGTCTGGAGAAATGCGGCTTGACCACGTACGAGCGAAGCTCATCCGCGATCTCTCGCAGCAAACAGATCGCGGGGAGTTGATCATGGCTTAGTGAAACCGCGCCCATGTACCCGATCCTGCCCTTGTACGCACTCAGGTGATGGGTGGCTATGCCCCGACCGGCCGGATTATTCCGAGGGCCAGAGCGAACCTCCCCCTTCCGCCCTTCTTGATCGACCTTCGCGCCTTTGCGTCTTTGCGTTTCACCAGCCACCCCGAAAACGAAACGGGTTCCCCGTTCCGCTACTTCGACCCAACCCCTCCGGATCGATCCACCGCGCCTCCGCGCCTCCGCGTTGCTCCGAGTTCAACCCAGCAATGGGTTCTCCGTTCCTTCCCCCTCCGGCCCTTCGAGATCGACCTTTGCGTCGTCGCGTCGTCGCGCTTAATGCTCCACCTCGGAAACGAAACGGGTTCCCCGTTCCGCTACATCGACCCACCCCCTACGGATCGATCCACCGCGCCTCCGCGCCTCCGCGTTTCTCCGAGTTCAACCCAGCAATGGGTTTTCCGTTCCTTCCCCCCTCCGGCCCTTCGCGATCGACCTTCGCGTCCTCGCGTCTTCGCGCTTAATGCTCCACCTCGGAAACGAAACGGGTTCCCCGTTCCGCTACTTCGATCCAACCCCTCCGGATCGATCCACCGCGCCCCCGCGCCTCCGCGTTTCTCCGATCCTCACCCAGCAACGGGTTCCCGATTCCTTACCCCTCCGACCCTTCGCGATCGACCTTCGCGTCCTGGCGTCTTCGCGCTTCACCTCCTCCTCAACCGTCCGGTTCCAGGCTAGGTCGCAGCCTTGGGTTTGATACAACGGCGCGGGTCGATTCCCAGGGTCGCACACAGCTCGCGCATCACGGTTTCGCGTTCGCCGGGATCGTCCGTGTTGAAACGGAGGAAGAAAGGGCGGTGCGACCAATCGAAGGGACTCTCCGCCTTACCATGTAGGTAGAACAGCATGGCGGCATAGTGCACCGCCGTGGCGCCATCGCGCTCCATCAGTCCTCGCAACAGGGCGGCAACTACGGGCGGCGGATGCAGCACTTGCACCTCCTCCAGGGTCTGGCTGAGGCCACTGAAACTCGCTGCGGTTTCGATCGCTTTGACCAGCGAGTCGATGCGCTCCGCTTCAGAGAGCAGCTCGGGCGCGTACCGGTGCACCGCCATCCGCACCTGGGCATCGGGATCGAGCAGCGCGTCTCTCAACGCCGCCCGCGCGCCGGGGGTGTCAAGATGGCTGAGCGCCTCGACGTCACGCCAGTCCCGGGGACTGTGCCGCACGAGGAGATCCTGAATGGCCGCGAGGTCTCCCGGGGTGGCTTGTTTGAGTAACTCCAGGTCATAGCCTTCGCCCTCACGCCACTTCTCGCGGTCCAGCACCATGCTGGCCTGGAAACGGGTCACCACCGAAACCTCCGGCACCGTCGCGGGAACGGGCGGAGAGGCATCGCGCCGGGGCTTGGTTGCCGGTGCGCTTGCGCGCTCAGGAGCAGGCGCCGTCACCCGGTGTGTCTTTGGCACCCGTTCCGTCGTGGACGCCGGAGCTTCATCCGGCCGCTTGGACGCTCGCGATCCGCCCTGACGGGTTGCCTGTTCGCTCCCCTGCGCCTCGCGCGCCCGCGCCCGCGCCCGCGCCGCCGCCGCCTCGGTGTCCATGCGTTTCAGCCGTTCGCGGATTGCGTCCATGTCGGGAGGCGGTTCCGGGGGATGCGGAGGCTCGAGAACAAAAAAGTGCCGATCGGAGTTCGAAAACTCGCCGGAAAAGCTCGGCGTGTTCCGGTCATAAAACACCAGTTCGCCCTCCGATTGACGCGGCCGCGTGCTCACCGGCCGGGCCAGTTTGATATAGGCGCCGCAGGGAGCGGCGGGGTACCCATAACTCAGCTCCACCACCGTATTGCCCGCCTGCACCTCTGCCTCGACCAGGGTACGCAGGAAGGCGGGAAAGGTAGCAAAGATTTTCTGCTCCGAGGGACTCATCCCCGGGCAGGCTGGCGATTTTTGCGGCGACGGCGAGCGCGGTGAGATCCCGGGTTGCAGAAAACCGTCGCGCTCCGGCCTCAAGCGGAAAACCGCGGTGGAACCACGGATGGACGCAGCCGAGCATGAGTGTCAACGTAACGATTGGACGCCGGAAATACCTGCGGTTCAGGTGGAGGTGACCTCGGCGAGGCCGCGACGGGACCCACCGGTCCCGCCTCCGATGTCCGACTTCTCCACGCGACGCCAATCTCCGCGGGGTCGGCGACCCCACCTCCACCAGGCACCGCCCTTGAATCGCGTCCAAGCTGACGCGCAGGCGTGACAGCGGGATTCGTGGTTCGATTGAATGCTTTGGCCTATGGCAGTCGCCCGTCATCCGAACCTCCAATCGTCAAGGCGAACCTACGTTTCAGTACTCGTTTGTATCCGTGTTGATCCGCGTCCATCCGTGGTTCAACCTCGGCTTTAGGATGAATTACCCCTCCCTGCGCCTCTGGGCGCTCGCCGTCCTTCTGACCGGCGGTCTTGCCTCGCCCGCGGTCGGCCGGACTTCCACCTGGACCGACAACCAAGGGACCTCCTTTCGGGCCGAGCCAGTCGAGATTCTGGGTCCCTTTGCCCTCTTCACCACCGGTCCCACGGCCGGCCGCCGGACGCTGCTGCGCGGCTTGGCGCCCGAGGAATGCCAGCGCTTCTACCGCGAGACCGCGGACCGTCCCCCGCGCACCGACTCCTGGGCCAAGGCACGGGGACTGATCACCGCTGACCTGGCGGGGCGGTTGCAGCGGGTCAGTCAACGGCAACTCGTTCCCGCCAACCTGAGCTCCCTGCCGGAACCCGAGGTCGTGGTCCTGCTCTTCGGTTCCCACAATGACGGCGAGTCCTGGAACATGGCGCACAGCTTCATTCCCACCCACCGGCGTATCCAACAGGTCTATGCCGGCCGGTGTCAGACCGTGTTCTTCGGCGTGCGCCACAACGCCCTCCAGCACCAGCGGATCGCCATCGAGGCCGGCATGCCCTGGCTGGTGACCTATGCCGGCGAGCAGCGCGCGATGAGCCGCGTCAGCCGCTTCGCTCCCGGTGCCGGCATCCTCATGGTCGCGGTGTCACGGGACGGCGCCCCCCTGCTCAGTTCACCGGCCCGGACGCCCACCGAGGTCATGCAGTTCATCGATGGTTTGAACGACCTGCTGCGCCAGACCGATCCCCTGCTCCCGGCCACCTGGCGCGACCGACAGCACTACCTCGCCGCAGTACGTCCCCTCCAGTTCGCCACCGGAGAGAGCGGGCCGGTGCTGATCGGCGATCCGCTGCGCAGCGACGGACTTCGACAGCGGGGCATCCAAACGGTGCAGGCCCGGTTGGAAGTGACCGCGGAAGGCCGCGTCACCTCCGCCACCGTCGAGCCCGTCGCAGGGGTATCGACCGCGATGGCCGGCCCTCTCGCCGAGGCACTGCGTCGCGCCGTGCTCAGTCCCGCCATCGCCCAGGGCAAACCCGTCGCCTCGACGTTCAGTTATCACCACGACGCGTCGGTTCCGACCTTGGCGGACGCCCCCACCCCGGCCGAACTCGCCTGGTTGCGAGGAGACGGGAAAGTCGAGGTCATCCTGCCGTCGTGGTTGGTGCTTCGACCCATACCAGTCCCAGCCCGCGTGTTTTCCACGGTGGACCATGTCGATGCCGGAGGCACCGCCGTCTTGACGGCGGTGACGGTCGGTCAGTCGATCATCGACCGCACCTCGCAGATGAATGCGTTCAATTCCGACTTCTTCGAAAAGGCGTCGGACGTGCAACCGGTGGCCGGCGCCAGCCAGGCCGTCGATGAGCAGCCCCTCGTCTGGCAGCGCGTTGAATCCACCGATGGGTTTGTCAACCTGCAGGGCACGGTCGCCCGCGACTACTGCGTCGGCTACGCCTGGACCGAACTGGAGGTGCCGCAGGCCCTCGATGGCTGGTTGGGCATCGGCAGTGACGACGGACTGAAGATCTGGCTGAACGGCGAACTTGTCCATGACCGCTGGATCCGGCGGATCAGTCGCATCGACGACGACATCGTCCCGCTTCGGCTGCGCGCGGGAAAAAACCAGCTCCTGATCAAGATCCAAAACGCCACCGGCGACTGGAGCTTCATCGGCCGCCTGCGCCTCAAGACACCCGACCCTAAATCGTAGGCGGAAACAAGTCGATTGAACCACGGATGCACACGGATAGACACGGATTCGAACCCTCGAGATAGAGCGTGGCTACCTCCGGTCGGTCATGGGAATGCTTCGATCCTGATCCGTGTTAATCCGTGTCCATCCGTGGTTCTTGAACTCGGTGTTCGTTTCAACGAATGAACCCCGGGACTACTCCGACGCCCCACCCCCGGACGCTCCGACTGGCGAGGGCTTGGCGGGTGACAAGGTCGGCTGCACGGTGGTTCATGCCCCTCGTTCGTCACTTGAAACGTCTGACCATGCTCGGGGTCGTTGCCCTGTTGGCCGCTGCGGACCCTTCGCGGGCGGCCATCGCCGACAAGCCGCTGTTTCGTGATCCCATCCACGATGGTGCGGCCGATCCGGTGGTGGTCTGGAATCCGGGCAAACAGCGCTGGTGGATGTTCTACACCAACCGCCGCGCCAACGTGCCCGGACTCTCCGGCGTCGCCTGGGTCCACGGCACGCGTATCGGAATAGCAGAGTCACGCAACGGGGCGCACTGGTCCTATGTGGGCACCGCGGAGTTGCCCCTGCCTCCGGACATTGGCGGGGATCAGCCGACCCACTGGGCTCCGGAGATCGTGAGCGCGGCCGACGGCCGGCATCACCTTTTCCTCACGGTGGTGCCCGGCGTTTTCGAGGATTGGCAACACCCGCGCCGGCTCGTCCACCTCACCAGCCCCGACCTGTCCACCTGGACGTATCGCTCCGCCCTGGCCCTGGCCTCGGATCGGGTGATTGACGCCGGGGTGCATCCCCTCCCTGGCGGAACCTGGCGGCTGTGGTACAACAATGAGCGCGACCACAAATCGATCTATTTTGCCGATAGCCCCGATCTCTTCACCTGGACGGATCGAGGAAAATGCACCGGAGTGGGCGAACGTCCCGGCGAGGGCCCCTACGTCTTCACCTGGAAGGGCAGCACGTGGATGCTGGTCGACCTGTGGAAGGGACTCGGTGTCTACCGTTCGGCCGACCTCACGACCTGGACCCCGCAGTCCGGCAACCTGCTCGCCACCCCCGGCACGGGGGCCGACGACGGGGTGAACGGCGGCCATCCCTGCGTGGTCGTCAACCAGGACCGCGCCTACCTCTTCTATTTCACCCACCCCGGCCGCGCCGGCACCATCACCCCCACCGACAAGGACTCACTCGACCTCCGCCGCAGTTCCATCCAGGTCGTGGAGCTAAAGGTCAAGGACGGCTGGCTGGACTGCGACCGCAACGCGGCGGTGGACATCAACCTGAAGCCACCGCACGGGCGCGTGGGAACCGAATAAACGCGATCCGCCGGACCGCAGCGGTCGCCGGCGGCCGCACCCAGGGAGGGCGTTCCCGCAGTCGCGCATGCGCGTCAACGGAAGGAGATCGGTCGTTGAGGAAATCGCGCACAAGGCGCAAGCCACGGTTCGGTTCCGTTGGAGCTGGCCTCGTCGAGGCCGGGAGATTCCGCACTGCTCTCTCCTTCACGCCACGCCAAACCCCGCGGGCTCGGCGAGCCCACCTCCATCGATCCATCTCCGTTGGAGCTCCGCCGGCGCCGGTTGCGCGTTGCGGATACCAAGAACGGTGAGGCGCGGTCGTTCATGGATCGTCCCCCGGCGTCGTCGGAGCGACGCCCTCCAGGCGTGCGCCCGCGGGGGTGAGGGCTAGGGGTTTCGGAGGGGCATTGACACGAGTGTGACGCTGAGCGCCGGGGCGGTGAGCGTGCCGGCTACCGCAACGCCCTCCGTCTTCACCGCCTCGAC
This sequence comes from Opitutaceae bacterium, assembly GCA_016794725.1. Taxonomy (GTDB): domain Bacteria; phylum Verrucomicrobiota; class Verrucomicrobiia; order Opitutales; family Opitutaceae; genus UBA6669. The sequence goes on from JAEUGZ010000319.1 coordinate 10,432, forward strand.
CTGACGCGGCTTGCCGGGGGCGTTGTGGGCGGTCTCGTCCGCCGCCGCGATCACCCAGCGCGTGGCCGGACCCGCAGCGCTGCGGCGGACCAGATCGAGCGGGAGGTCCACAGCCGCCGCGGTCGGGTTGACCACGGCGACAGTGAGGGTGCGTCCCCCGTCCTTGAGCGCCGCCGCCACATCGAGGGAGCCAAAGTCACCATCGAGCTTGATCGGCACCGATCCGAACTGGGCCCGGTACAGCTCAAGCACGAGGCCGGTGGTCTCCATCTCGGCCGCGGTCTTCGTAGTCTTGATTGCTCCGATCACGTTCACCGTCTGGGCATAGAAAGCCATGTGAATCATGTCGCTCTGGCGGAAGTACTCGTGCAGGCCGACCGCCACCCCCAGGCCGTCGGCATGGTCATAGATGCATCCGAGTTCCCCATACACGTAGTCGCGATGCCAGTAATTCCATTCGTCCATCGCGATCGGCACCACCCGTCCCTTGAGCTCGGGCAGGCTGGCCTGCAGGCGGCGGTGTCCGTCGGCCTTGTGCCGGATGGAGTCACGGAGGCGGGTCACGTGCTGGAGCAGGTCCTCGCGACCCTTCTTCTGCCACGGCACCCGCCCCTCATAGAAATGCTCGGACAGGTGGGTCATGAACGGGGCACACTTTTGCAACATACCCTGGGACCACGTCAGTCCGGCCTTGGCGGCATCCGGATCGTGTTCGGGATTCAACTTGTCGAGGTCACCCACCGCGATGAGCTGCAGCGAAGGATCCACCTTCCACATCGCAGTGGCGACGAGGTTGTGTTTGATCGTGTAGTGGGACAGCTGCATGAAGCCGAGCTGCCAGGGACCGAACATCTCGTTGCCCACGCACCAGATTTTCACCTGGTGGGGTTCCGGATGGCCATTGCGGGCCCGCCAGCCCCCGGCGAGGGTGCGTGACGTTCCGTTGCAGTACTCCACCCACTGGGCGGCGGAATAGGCGTCACCAAACCCCGTGTTGGCCGCGATCACCGGCTCCGCACCGACTTCGCGGCAAAAGGCAATGAACTCATCCGTGCCAAAGTCGTTGTGCTCCACCCCGGTCCAGGCCGGATTCTTGCGCGGCGGGCGGCGGTCGCGGTCGCCAATGCCGTCGCGCCACTCATAGCCACTGACAAAGTTGCCGCCCGGCCAGCGGTAGATCGAACCGTTGAGCCGTTTCAGGAGCGCCAGGGTGTCGCGACGAAGACCGTGGACATGGTCCGCCGGCATGAGCGAGAGCGTGCCCAGCGCCACGTCGGACTCCAGGGTTTTCACCTCGAGCAGGGCATGCTGGGTGGTCGCTCCGGCCTTGAAGGCAAAGGGACGGCGGGCATAGTCACCCGCCGGCACTTCGACCCGGACCGTTGCGCGGTCCTGCGGTGTCTCGCCCCAGACGAGGCTCACCTCGACGGCGGCCGCGCGGTCGCCCACCGGCCGCAGCCACAGGTAACCGGTGTACTCCCGTCCCTGCTCCACTCCCAGGTCGCGTTGGCGCAATCCCGACTTGGCCCGGATACGCGGAGAATGATCCCCGACAAAGGCTCCCTCGCTGATCATGGCCACGGAGTCGGCGGCACCCATGATCTGCCAGGGAGACGCCCCCACGACCGGAAACTCCGTCTGTGTTAACGAGCGGTACGGGGCATAGTTCGCGGTGACGGGAAAGTAGAATTTTCGATCCTCCAGCATCTCCGCCCAGATGCCGCCGTAGATGCACCGGCCAAGGTGCTCAATGAACTGGCCATAAAGGTAGGGGTTGATCGGCGCTCCGGTGCGGCTGGCGTCGACCACGATCTTGGGGGCGGCGTGGAGCAGGGGCATGGAAGCAAAGAACAAGGGAATCAGGAAGCGACGGAGAAGATGCATACGCAGTCGGTCGAGGACGAGGGTGCGGGGTGCGAACCTCACACCAGACTGACCCTACCGCCAACCGACCGCAATGCTTCGGTGGGCGCATATTTTGTCCGATTTCGCTCCCCATTTGGACACAGGTGCGCCGCTCGTCCAACAACCACGCGCCGCCGCTTGGTTCTGGCTTCACTCGCCCGCCCTTTCCTGCGCTGATGAGAGGTCCGCTGCTTCGATGCCTCCTCCCTAAGGCTCACTTTCCGGCGCGCGTCGGGACCACCCACGCGCCGTGTCTCCCCTCCTGCTTCGCCACGCCCATTGCGCCACTTCCATCCCGGCACCGTGAACTTCCGCTGTTGTTTCCTGCTTCTTCTCGCCTGCCTCCCGCTGGCCGGCCACGCCACCGTGACTCCCTATCCCGCATTTCCCGGCCGGCCCACCAGCGAACGGTACACCGTCTTGGCGGACGGGCAGCCGGTCTGGACGGA
>JAEUGZ010000323.1 GCA_016794725.1 Opitutaceae bacterium
GAGTGCCAGCGCCGCCTCGAGACTCTCAACCTTCGCCTCCAGTCGGAATTCGGCGTGACCCTGAGCCTGCGCATCGGACTGAACCCCGGGGAGGCCGTCGTGGGAAATGTCGGTTCGGCCCGGAAAAAGAACTACACCGTCCTCGGTGACGCCGTAAACCTGGCGGCGCGGCTGGAGGGTGCCAACAAGGCTTTTGGCACCGCCCTGCTCATCGGTCCCCTCACCGCCGCCCAGGTCCGGGACCAACTTCTCCTGCGTCCGGTTGCGCTGCTGCGGGTGAAAGGCAAGTCGAACGCGGTCGCGGTTTTCGAGCCTCTCGCGGAGCGCGCCTCCGCCGATGACGCCACCCGGCGCTTCGCCGAGGCGAGCACGCAGGGATTCGACGCCTATTGCTCCCGGCGCTTCACCGAAGCGGCCGCCGCCTACCAGGTCGCCGCGGAACTCCGGCCCCAAGACCTCCTGACCGGGAGCCTCCTGCGCGAAGCGCGCACCCTCGCCGCCGAAGGCGCGCCGCCCGGCTGGCAGCCCATCCTTACTTTGGATACAAAATGAAACCACTTCCTCCTACACTCCGGGTCGCCCTCGCGGGACTCGTCGGATTGCTCTCCTCTGCGGGAGCCTATGCCTACAAGAAGGGCGACACCGCCTTTTCCAAACGCGCCGAAACGCCGCTGCGCAGCGAGCCCAAGGCGCTGGCCAGTCCCGTCGGCAAGGCCGACTTTGCCGAGCCGCTGACCGTGCTCGAGGTCCGCGGCCCCTGGCTCCAGGTCAAGGGCAGGAAGGCCAATGGCTGGGTCTTCGAGGGCAATCTCGCCGGGGAAAAACCCACGCGGGCCCCGGCCGCGTCGCTCACGACCATCGACGCCTCCAAAACCAACACCGTCGCCGCCGCCCGCCCGCTCAGCGACGCCGGCACGGCCTACGCGTCGCGGCACTCGGCCGCCAGCGCCGGCGCCGACCTCGACTGGGTCGAGGCCCAGTCCGCCAAGGTCAAACCTGACGACGTCGACACCTACCTGCGCACGAATCAGAAGGGGGAATACCGCCAATGAACTCGCCCGCCCGTTGGCTGACCGTGCTCGCGTTCATCGCGGCCATTCCCCTCCACGCCGCCTTCCCCAACCTCGGGGACCTCACCGACAAGCTAAAAAAGGCCGAGGGCACCGCCTCCAAGGTGGGCCAGGTCGTGAAAGGCGCCTCCGGACTCACCCTCGAGGAGGAAGTCGCTGTCGGCGACGCCGTGTCCCTCGAGATCGTCAGCCGCTTCGGCGGGATCTGGCGTGACGAGGATGCCACGACCCGCGTCAACACGCTCGGCCGGGCCCTTGCCCGCTACGCCGACCGCCAGGACCTGAACTGGCGATTTGCCCTGCTCGCCTCCGACACCGTCAACGCCTACTCCGCTCCGGGTGGAAGGGTGTTCATCACCCGGGGACTCTACAAAAAGCTGGATACAGACGACAAGCTGGCCGGTGTGCTCGGTCACGAGATTGAACACATCGACCGCCGCCACGCGGTGAAGATCATCGCCCGCGGAGAGTTCCTCAGCGGCGTGAACGCACTCGTGTCCGAGCGGAGCTCCGACTTCGCCCAGTTCGACAAGGCCATCTCCGAGGTCACCACCCTGCTCCTGGAAAAGGGCTTCGACCACGGCACCGAATTCGAAGCCGACCAGCATGGCCGCAGCCTCGCCCAGGTCACCGGTTTTGCTCCGGGCGGTCTGCGCGCCGTGCTGACCCGCCTGCGCAAGGACACCTCCGGCAAGGCCACCAAGGAAGTCTTCTCCACCCACCCCCCGCTCGACGAACGCCTGAAGCGCCTCCCCGCCGACCCGGAGCCCCCGTCGTCGTAGGCAGCCCACGGTGGGAGGCGGATCCGCAGTCGCATTTTCGCGTCAGCGCTACGCATGGACGCTGGAGATGCCTGCGGTCTGGTTGTAGGCGGTCCCGGTGAGGCTGCGACGGGACCAATCGGTCCCGCCACCGTCCACCGTTTCCCATCAGAGACGCCTCAACGGGCCGCGGCCGGCTTTGGGTCGGACTCGAGGGAGCGCTGCAGCGCCAGCCAGTCCCGGTTCGAGAAATCGAACGTAGTCACTTTCCCGGAGTCCTTGGAGCCCGGGGTGAGGACCGCCGCCCCCTGATCCGATCGTCTCCAGGTGCGAATCCCCAACACGACGCGTGCAGGATTCAACTTCGTCGGTTCAACGATCCACTGGGCGTTTTCGGCGTTGTCGGACAGCAGAGCGTCCACCTCGCCGGCGGAGAAAGGCTGCGGCTGGCTGTAACGAATCCGACAGATCACGCCTTCGAGGAACCACGCATCGATCATTCTCGCATTCACCCGGTACTGCCGCACCACCACATTGGGCGGAAGGGGCTCCGGCGGCGTGAGGGAGGGAGGTTCTACCGGCGCTCCGAATCGCTCCGCCGCTTGCTCGACCGTGGCCCCCAGTTGGCCAAACGCGCTTCCCACACCGAGCAGGAGCACGGCGAAACAGGAAACGACAGGACGGACACAGTTCACAGGACCGGCGGCAGAGGTGGGAAGCCGCGAGCGGACTTCCGTAAAAAAACGAGGAGCCTCCACGGAATCTAGCACACCTTTGCCCAATGGCGAGACTGACCGTGGAAACCGAAAAGGCGGTCAAACCGTCGCAGGATTTGAACATACCTCCCGCTGCGGACCACAGGCAGTCGCGTTCATACTCGTTCAACGCGTTGGTCCGCAGACGTCCCCAAGACCAAAGGCAAACGCACGCCCAACCCGGGGCGAAGGTGAGAAGCGGCGATTCGGGGATTGGAACGGGGAACAGGCAGGGCCGAGAGGTGGCGAATTGCCAACGTGACAGGATCCCGGTTGTCTGCCGTATTCCCTGAGCATGATCGCTTTGCTGCCCACCCTTCGCGACGTTGGCCTGATTGTGGGGGTCGCCCTGGCGGGCTACGTCGTCCTCGTGGCCCTGGCTCACCTCTTGCGGCGGAATCGGGCGCTGAAGTTTGGCTGGACCTACCACGCCTTTGCCCTGCTGTCGGGACTGCTGGTCGGTGTGCACCTCTCTTCCTGGCGCGAGGGTCCCGCGGTGGCGGTACTCCAGCATCTGACGGCCGCCGTGCTGCTCTTTTCAGCGTTTCCACTCATCGTGGTGTGCAATCGGATCTTCTGGAATCGCACCGGTCCAAAAGCCCCGGGCAAGGAGGTGCCGCGCGTGTTGACCGACACCACCGGCCTCTTGATCCTGCTGCTGTCGGTCCTGGTCGCGCTTCAGTTTGTCTACCACGTGGAGGTGCCCGGTCTGCTCGCCGGTTCCGGAGTGGTCGCCATCATCGTCGGTCTCGCCATGCAGGATCTGCTGGGGAATCTGATCGCCGGCATCGGTCTGCATTTCGACAAGTCCTTCACGACCGGCGACTGGCTCCAGATCGAGGGCACGCACGCCAAGGTCATCGAGCTCTCGTGGCGGACGACACGGTTGATCACGAACGACGACGTCATGATCGACGTGCCGAACAGCAACATCGTCAAGGCCGCCATCCTCAACTTCGAAAAGCCCACCCGGAAACATGCGGTCAAACCGCTCATCGGACTGCACTACGACATCCCGCCCGCCCAGGCGCAGCGGGTCCTTCAGGCCGCCGCCGCGAGTGTACCCGGGGTCTGCCAGGATCCGGCACCGGTGGTCTACCTGAAGGAATTCGCCGACTCCGCCATCATCTACGAAATCAACGTCTGGATCGAGGACCACGGCTTGATGGATCCGGTGATGAGCGACGTCCGGGTCCACTGCTGGTATGCCGCCAAGCGCGCCGGTTTCGAGATTCCCTACCCCCAGATGACCCTGCACCAGGCGCAACCGACCTCCCCCGACGCCACGGTCGCCGCCACCGCCACCGCCGCGCTGCGCTCACATCCGGTTTTCCGGGTGCTGACCGAAACACAGATCGTCGACCTGCTGGCGGTGGGCGAGACGCTGCTGTTCGCCGCCACCGAACCCATCGTGACCCAGGGTGAAACCGGTGCCTCCATGTTCCTGGTCGTGCGCGGACAGGTGGAGGTGGTCATCACCCGCGAGGGTCAACGCGTGACCGTGGCCACACTCAATGCCGGTGACTGCTTCGGCGAAATGTCCTTGCTGACCGGCGAGCCGCGCACCGCCTCGGTCGTGGCCCAGGGGGAGGTCACCGTGGTTGAAATCACCAAGGAGGACTTCGGCCAGCTCGCCCGCGCCAACCCCGATCTGCTCGCCCGCGTCAGCGAAATGCTCGCCCAACGCCAGCTGGCCAATGAAAAACTGGCCACGGGAGGAACCCACACGGGAAACATGGAGTCGACCCGCGGCACCATTCTGAAACGGTTGCGCGTCTTCTTCCAGCTGGGCACCTGACGTACTTCCTCGCCACGTCGTGTTCCCTCGGTTTTTCTCCGCCGCCACCCGCCCCTTTCTGCTTCGCCACCCATCGTACGGCCGCCTCATTCCCATGCGATCCCGCCGTCTTTCGTGCATGTTGCTCGCCCTCACGCTCGGTGGAACCCTCGCCGCGCAAACCGTGCAGCCCTCCCTGTCCGTCACCCTCTCCCGGGTGGACAACATCAGCCGGACATCGGACATCGCCACACGTCGCGACGCCACCACCTACGAAGCCACGCTGGCCGCCTCGCACCATCGTCAGCTGACCCGCGCCTGGGCGGTCACCACCGGGGGCGAGCTTTCGACGTTTCAGGAACCGGACTTTGATCGCAACGCCTTCACCACCCTGGCCGGCCGCCTCGCGTTCCAGCGCAAGGCGGGACTCGGCCCTCTCGCCCCGGTGGTCTCCATCGAGTCCGCGCTCGCCTACCAGGACACGCGTTACGCCTCCCATCGAGGCATGACGGTCGAGTCGGGCCTTCGTATCAGCAAACGCATCACCACCAGCCTGCGCACTTCCGCCGGAGTGCAGTGGCGCGAACACTTCGCCCGGACGCAGACGTTTGACACGCACCAGCGTTCGGCCTCCCTCGAGGCCACCTGGGATTTCGCCGAACGCTGGAGCCTCGCCGGTTCCGTGCGCACCGCCGAGGGTCGTTTCCTCACCCATGCCAGCCCGGCTGCCTGGGCCCGCGCCCTCGCCGGGAGCCTGGGCCCGGCGGTGGCCCGGGCTTACGCATCCATTCCCAGCGAAGTGACCGGTCTCTATGGTCCGAACTGGATCACCTACCGTCCCAAAGCGCATGCCACCACGGGGTCCCTCAGCCTGCTCTTTGCCCTCACGGACCGCGCCTCGGCCGAGCTTCAGGGCAGCCTCACTTCAATGACCAACGAAGCGGATGTGCACTACCCCACGCAGGCGGTGTCGCTTCGTCTGGGCTACCGCTTCTAATCCGGCCCTTCCACCATGTTTCGCCTTCCGGCCCCCTTTCTTCCCCTCTTGCTTGGGATGCTCCTCGTCGGACCCGCCGTACGCGGGACGGCCGCGACGCTGACGGTTGCGGTCAAGGACGCCAAGGGCGCCGCCGTGGTCGATGCCGTGATCGCCCTCATCCCGCTCGACGCGCCCGCTCCTCCGCTCGCCGCGTCG
>JAEUGZ010000068.1 GCA_016794725.1 Opitutaceae bacterium
TCGCGTCACGAATGCCCCTGAGGCCAACGCCCTCCTGGCGCGGACCTACCGTCCCGGCTGGGGCATGTAGGCATCGAAACAGGGGCCGCTTGACCGCCGCTCAGCACAGGAGCTCGTGCGTTCCTTCGTCGCCAGGGGATCTGGGTCCGGCTCAACTTCGCCCTCAGAAGGCTCCGCCATCCGCGCGCACGGCCAAACCCGCCCAGGCAGCCGCTTAGGTTGGGGATTGGCTCCCCGCCTGCAAGTCGCCCACCGTCAACCATGGCCGCGCCACCCGACCGTCCCCGTCCCCGTCTCCTCCTGCTCAACGCCTCGCTCGCCGGCGACGCGGGCAACACCGCCGTGCTCCTCGCCCGTGCGCGCCGACTGCTCGCGCGCTCCTCCACGGTCGACGTGCTCACCCTGGCGGGAAACTCCGCGTCGTTCGCCGAGCTGCGCCCGCGTCTCTCCGCCGCGCACGGCTTTCTCATCGGCACCGGCACGCATTGGGACTCCTGGAGCAGCGTGCTTCAGGAATTCCTCGAGGACGCCACCCCTGCCGAGGGCACCGCGCTCTGGCTCGGCAAACCCGCCGCCTGCGTGGTGAGTGAACACTCCACCGGCGGCAAAGGCGTGCTCTCCCGCCTCCAGGGCGTGCTCGTGACACTCGGCTGCATCCTGCCGCCGATGAGCGGTCTCGTGCTCTCCCGCGCCGCCGTGCTCGCAGCCCGCCATACCCCCGATCCCGCGGCCGCGCGCGATTTCTGGTGTACCGACGACCTGCGGATCGTCTGCCACAACCTCACCCAGGCCGCCCGTATCGGAATTTCCGGCACAACCGCGCGGGCGCCGCGCTGGCGCGCCTGGCCCGTGGATCGGACCGACTTCGCCGCGCGCTGGCTCGACGCCGCCGGCTGACCGAACGGCCCATGCCATCGCCTGACCACCCCGGGTAACATCGCCGCCATGAACCGCCTGATCTCCTACGCGCTCGGCCCCGAGGCCTACTGGTTGCTCCTCTGCCTCGCCGCCCGGCTGCTCGCCCTGCGCAACAAGCCGGCCACCGAGTCGGGCAACGAATTCCTCGGACAGCTCGGATGGACCGTGCCGCTCGTTTTCGTGCCGCTCGCGTTTCTCTGCTTCCTCGTGCCCGGTCCGGGTCGCTGGTGGCTGCTCCTCCGAATCGACCTCGCCTCCCTCGTCGGAATGGTCGCGGCCGTCACGGTCCTCCTGGAGGCCGTCAAGTACAACGACTCCCGCGACTCGGGCACCGGCTCCGGCTACATTGCCTTCATCTCGCTCGGTCTGGCCGGCCTGGCGGCCGGCACCGTCATTGCCGCCATCGTGATCGGGTGGCGGAGCCGCGGCCAACATTGAACCTAAATTCCTCGATTGAACCACCGATGGACACACATCAACTCGGATACAAATGACTTGAGCCAATGTGGGCACTCACCTGGTTGGGGAGGGACTGCTTGTAGCCTAAATCCGCGTTTATCTGTGTCCATCCGTGGTTTATGAACGGATCGATTCGTTTCAACTGCGGAAAAAAGGTTGAAGTCCGGTATTCACGTTTCAGCGCTTCAGCAGGCGCCGGAGTTCGGACTCGAGCTTCTTGCCGCGGGCGTCGAGCGAGGCCACCTTGCCCTCCTGATCGAGGAGGAACATCGCGGGGATGCCGCGGATGCCATACTTGGCGGTGTAGGGATTTTTCCAGCCGGTGCCATCGAAGTACTGCGGCCAGGGCATGTCGTTCCTGGCAGTGAAATCGAGCAGCTTCTTTTTTGAGGCCGCGAGCCTCGCCGCCGCCACCTCGGGACTGGCGTTGGGCGGCACGCCGGCGTTTTCCAGGGAAATGCCCACCACCTCGAAACCGGCGTCGTGGTATTTTTTGTAGGCCGCAAGGACGTTCGGGATTTCGTCCACGCAGGGGTGGCACCAGGTCGCCCAGAAGTCGATCAGCACCACCTTGCCGCGCAGCTTCGCAAAATCCACTTCCCGGCCGTCGGCGGCGGTGAATTTCCAGTCGATTGGAAACTCCTGCGCCCGCTTCATCATCAGCCCGATCTGCACGATTTCCCGCACGCCGGGGCTCGGCGACTCGGCGTAAGCCTCGAAGAGGGGAACCAGCCCGGCGGCATCGCCGGTGCTGCGGCGGACGAGGTTGATGTAGCGGTCAAACCCCTGCGCAGTCCGTGGCTCGTCCGGATAGAGGGCGATGGCGCGGTCCACCTCGGCGCGATAGGCATCGAGGTCCACCGGCTTGCGCAGGGTGACGGCCGCGCCGAGTTCGGTGGCGCGACGAAGGAGGCGGCTGAGCAGGTAATTTTTCCTGACCTCGGGTGTCATGTCGCTCGCGGCTTCGCACTGGAGGTCGAGGGCGGCAAGGCGCTCCCGCCATTGGGCCTGTGCCTCCAGATCGTACTCCACCGCACCCTTGACGACCGTGCCGGGTCGCTGCTGGTCCAGCTTTGCGTCGTCCGCAAATTTGACGAAGGATCGCGGACGGGAGAACAGGATCAGGGCCGCTTCCCAGCGCCGCGGGTCCGCGGGATAGTCGCCCATGAATTTCTCGCAGAGATCATTGATCCGGTTGCGGTGTTGCGTCGACCAATGGAAGCGCGCGGAACCCGAGGTGATCTCCGCGGGGGTCTTCTCGGTCAGCAGCTCGCTGATGACCTTGAAATCGGCGTCGGCCGAACCGGCCGCGCAACCCATCGTGCAAACAAGGACAAAACAGATGAACGTCGCGAAGTTATTCATGATATAGGGTTCAAAAGCCTGGAGGCAGATCCTTCGTATCCACCGGCACACCGGAGCGGCGCAGCAACTCGGCGAGTCCCTGCTGGCCCTGCGGGAGTTTCCACGGGAACAGGCCGACCAACCGGCCCTCGGCATCCACGACCATGGAAAACGGCGTGGGAGCGCCGAACTGAAAGAGGCGGTTGATGACGCCGTTGCGCGGATCGCTGACCGGCACCGGATCGAAGGCCGTGGTGAACCGGTGGCCGCGCGGACCGTGCAGGTTGAGCCAGGCCTGGAAGTTGGCCTCGGTGTCACGGGTGACGAGCGCGAGCACCTGCACGCCGGCCGCGCCGTATTTTTGGACGAGTCCGTTGAGATAGTCGTCGGGAATCATCTCCGCCGGAGCCATCAACACCACGAGCGGCTTGCCGCGATAGTTGGAGAGTCTGAGCGGCGAGCCATCGACGGCGCGAAACTCCACGTCGACCAGCACATCCCCCGCCCTGACCTTCGCCACGCTCTCGGTGAAGGGCGGCGCAGGCCGCCGAGCGACCGTGCCGGAGGTCGCGGCGCTGGGGGCGGCCATGCCGTGGGCCGCACCTGCCGCCGCGGCGGAACCGTCAACCTTCACGCCGGCGGAGGCGAGCGCGCGTTCAAGCGAGTCCTCTCCCTGCCTATAGCCGGTGGTAGATCCGGCAATGCGACCCTCGCGATCGATGACGAACTGCGTGGGAATGGCGGGCACGCCGTAGAGGGCGACCGAGGCGCGATCCTGTTCGGCGGAGGTGCCCTGCTCGTGCGGATCAAACGTAAACCGCAGCGCCGGGTAGGCCGAAGCCTTCAGTTTCACCCAGTCCTCGAAGCGCTTCCGTTTGTCGCCCGTGCAGACCGCCAGCACGACCACCCCCTGATCCGCGTACTTCGCGGCGACTGCCTGGGTGTGTGGCATCGAGGCGACGCACGGCCCGCACCACGTGGCCCAGAAATCGAGGATGACCACCCTGCCGCGATAGTCGGCGAGGCGCACTTCGCGCCCTTCAAGATCGTACGTGGCAAAATCCGGCGCCAGCGCTCCGGCGCCGAGCATGGCTTGGAGCTCCTTCCGGGATTCGGCCGGCGCCGTCGCGGCCTCCGATGCGCGAAGTGCCACCGGCACCGGAGCGGCAACGACGCAGAGGAAAAGGAAGAAACGGCGCACGGTCAGAACTCTTTGCGAAGCGAGAGCGCGTAGCGCCGCAGGCGCGCGTCGAGCACCGTATTGTCGGGCATGAAGAGGTCGTCGAAGGGCGGGCGCGTGTTGAAGATATTGTAGATCGTCAGGCTGAGTTTGGTACCGGCCAGCGCCTTGCCGACCCAGCCATCCGCGCGGCTCTTTCGCCAACCCGACTTGGCAAAGTCATAGTTGCACTGCACGTCCCAGCCGATCGCAGACGGCGTGGGGATACGATCCGCGGCGACACGGTTGGCAGCGCGGTACGTCGCGAGCACGCCGACCCCCCACGCCTGACGGGTAAAGAAGGTGTTGCCGCTGATCTGCACCGGAAGGCTGTCGGTGTTTACCGTCGGCGACGGCGCCCCGCCAGGTGTTGGCACGAAGACATTGCGGGTGTAGCGGGTGCCCGTGACGCTGGTCTGCACATCGCCCCAGGTGGTGCGACGATCGTACCGCACTCCGATATCGTAGCCGGTGGTCTGGCTGAAGCCGACGTTGATGGGGCGCAGGTCGGCTGCCGTCACGACCCCGGCCCAACCGGCGGGATCGGTGGTGAGATTGGCCCCGCGCCGGATACGCTCGGGATAGAGCAACGCCATCTGGTTGAAGCCCAGCGTGGCAACCCGGTCGGCGAAGGAGTTGTCGAACCAGTCGAACGAAAGGGAAAGGCCTTTGACCGGCGGGATCTCAATCACGAGCCCCACGGTGGTGTTTTCGGATTTCTCAGGGCGCAGGTCGGGTTTGCCGCCACGGGTGACGGGATAGATCGGGTTGACGGTGTTGCCGCGCAGAGGGTCGAGATTGGCGGCGGTGGCCGCGGTGGAGCTGTTCGAAACGACGATCGGCTGGGTGCGCTGCTGGAGCGTCGGCACTTTGAAGCCTTCGCCATAGCTGCCACGCATAAGGACCCAGGCGGCGGGTCGCCAAGCCAGGCCGGCCCGAGGGTTCTTTGAGACCACGCCGGAACCGTAGTTTTCGTGGCGGTAGGATCCCGAGACACTGAGTTGGTTCACCAGCGGACGGCGGAATTCGCCGCCGAAGACCGGCACATTCACCTCGACAAAATAGGCATCCACCTGGTTGCGCCCCGACAGGGCGCTTTGCGTGTCGGTCGCCGCTCGAAGCGGAAAATCGGCGTACTCCTCGCGACGCTCCACGCCCACCGCCGTCGCAATTTTCCCGCCTGGCAGCGAATAGAGCGGACCGTCCACCTGCAGCGCGTACGTCCAGGTCTGGTCCTTCTCCTCGTCGCGGGTGGGTGAAGTCAGCGCTTCGATCACACCGGCGGCGTTGGGGTTGGGTACGCGGGTGCCGTCGTAGAAGAGGTTGGGCGTCTGCCCGGCCGCGATTGCGGCGGTCAACTGGGCCGCGACTATCGTGGTGCCGGAGTCACCGGAGCTGGTGGTATGGCTCTTGGCGTAGCTGATCGATGCGTCGTAGCGCCAGCCCTTCGGCAGGCGACCGGCGGCGCCAAAGGTGTAGGCCGCCGTATCGTTATCGGCGGTACGAAGGGGGACCACATCGGGGAAGGCCTTGTTCAGCGTGACCGCAATGCCGAACGGATTGCCCGGATAGCCGATCGGGATACTGAGGTTCGAGGCCTGCACCGGTGTGGTCAGCTGACGATTGCGGTTGCGCGCGACCCGGACCGAGCCGTAGAGCTCCAGCCAGTCCCGGAGCGAGTAGTCGAATTTCCCGAGCAGAGACGTGCGCTCGTAGGCCGCTGCAAACTGGGAATACTGACCGGGATCGAACGGATCCGCGATCGGCCCGGCCGCAGCGTAGGCCGCGACGGTGAGGCCCGTGCCCGTGGTCCCCGGCGGAATGGCGGAACTGGTCACCGCAAGCCCCGGCAGCGGCACCGTGCCGGTTCGACTGACGCGACCGGCACCGCCGGGAATGTTGGTGTTGCGATAGTCGCTGCCACCGAACGGCCGACGATCGTAGCTGGCGGTGAAGTCGCGGTCGCGCAGCATCATCTCATTCGATTTCTCCCACGAGGCGGTGATCAGGCCCCGCAGTTTCCCGGCGGAAAAACCGTGGGAGAGACTGGCGGTGCGCACTGCGACATCGGTGTCGAACGTGTTCTCGTAACCCAGGCGCAGTTCGCTGCCGCGGTAGTTTTTCTTGGTAATCACGTTGATCACACCGCCCATGGCATCGGCCCCGTAGATTGAACTGGCGCCGTCGAGCAGGACCTCGATGCGTTCGACGGCGGCGAGCGGGATGCCGTTGAGGTCAAACCCGTCGCCACTGCGGGACTGGTTGGTCTTCGGGGCACGCTTGCCGTCAATCAGCAGCAGCGTCGCGCCGGCTGGGGCGCCACGGATCGTGGCCGTCACCAATCCCGCCGAGCCACTGATCTGGGTGGCCCCGGCGACAAACTGGGTTGCACCCGTCTGGGTGTTGATCAGCCCGTTCCGCTGACTCTGCGTGTTGGCCTGGCCCGTGGTGAAGGCCGACACCTGCGGAATGTAGCGCAGCACGTCGCCAATGGACTGCGCGCCGGTGCGCTCGATGTCCATGGCGCTCATCGTCAGCACCGGCTGAGCAGTGGCGCCTTCCGCGAGGCCGCGGACACGCGTGCCGGTGACCTCGAAGGACTCAAGTTTCACCACCGCTTCGACTTTCGCCGCCGGGCTACCGGCCGGGCGGCTCTCGGCGTTTTTTTCCGGCGAAGCTCCGGGACGGACGGCAAAGGCACCGGTCTTGGCGTCCTGGGTGATGACGAGAGGCGTGTCGGCCACCATCTGGCGCAGCGCTTCCTGCGCGGTCATGTCGCCCCGCACGGCGCGGGTCTTCACGTTGGCCACCGCACTGACGGCATAGACAATCTCGCGGCCCGACTGGACGGCGAACTGCTTGAGGGTCTGCGCGGCGTCGCCGGCGGGGAGGTCAAATCTCCGGGTGGGCTCTGCCGCCACGGCGGCTGCGGCGAACACGACGGCAAACAGCACGGATGCGAGCATCCGGCGCAGCGAGGGAAGGTGCGGTTGGGTCACAGGTTGGCTGGATTCACAGGTAACGAAACGCGGCACCGCGTTTTCCGTTAAGAAAAACACACCCGCGCGGGAAAACACCACGCAGGCGGTGGGTCACTTCGCCAGCCGCAGCACGATTTCGCGCTCCCGCCACTCGGCGCGCATGCCGAAGTCCGACTCCATCAGGCGCACAAATCCCTCGACGTTGTCGGAGCGGAACGAGGCGCTCAGCCGGAGGGAAGCCAGGCTCTCTTCGGCCACCGTGAGGCGCACGGGATTGCGGGCGTTGAACTCAGTGACGATCTCGGCGAGCGGCGTGTCATTGAAATCGAGCAGCCGCGGACGCCACGCCAATTGCTGTTCAAGCTGGGCGGCGGAAAGGGAGACGACCTGCGGCACAAGGGCCAACTCCGCCGGGGCAAGCGGGACCACGGTGTGCTGTCCGGCCTCCAGGATGGGAGATTCGACCGGCGCCGTGGGTGTCACGGTGAGGGCAGCCGTTGGGTCCACACGGACCCTCCCCTCGGTCACGACGACCTCGACGGAGGAGGCATCGAGACGGACATTGAAGGCCGTGCCGACGGCGCGCACTGCCACGTTGCCCGCATGTACGACGAAGGGCCGGGAGGTGTCTTTGGCTACCTTGAAGTTGGCCTCGCCCTTCAGCAGGCGCACATGGCGTTCCACTGCGGTGTAGCGCACGGCCACCTCGGCGCCGCGGTTGAGTTCCAGGACCGAGCCATCCTCCAGCGTGCGCTGTTCGATCGGTGCAGCGAGCGCCACGGTGGCCGCGACGACCGCCGGTGACGGAGCCACGAAAGGAGTCGGACGCAGCACAAAAAAACCAATCGCGACCGCAGCCGCAGCCGCGGCCGCCAGCGGCCACGCGCTGAAACGGATGACTTGCGCCAGCCGGCGGCGCCTCGGTGGCGCGAGCAGGTCGGGATCGGGCAGCGCGTGCACGGTCGTCTGCACGCCAGCGAGACGGTCGAGTTCGTCCCAGCCCCAGCGCGCTTCGACCATCGCCTCACCGTGCCTCGGGTCGGCGGCGAGCCACTGGAGATAATGGTCCTGCTCGGTGGCGGAGAGACCCCGGTCGAGCCGCAACGTCCACTCGGCGGCGGCGGTGGCAATGGCCCCGGCGTCGTCGGGTGCGGGAGAGTTCTGATTCATGGCCGGAGGCCGGCGCGGTAACCGTGGCGCCGGAAGTACTCGATGCATTTGCGGAGGCCGATGACGCCCTGCGCCTCGACCGTGTGTTCGGAGATGCCGAGCCGCTCAGCGGTCTCCTTTTGGGAGAGCCCGTAGATCTTGCGCAGCGTGATGATCTGGCGGCAACGGTCGGGCAGCGCCTGGATGGCGCGAATGAGGATTTGAAACTCCTCGGCGTCAGCAACGGATTCGGGCACGCCGGCGCGCTCGTCGAGCAGGGTGTGGGGATCGATCTCGCCCGTGCCCTCGGGCCGCTCGACGCGCTGGTGGCGCAGGTGGTTGAGGGCGAGGTTGCGCGCCGTCACGAAGAGAAAGGCCCGCGCACAGGCCACCGGCCCCGAGGCGTGGGCGCGAAGCAGGCGGGCGAACGACTCCTGCACGATATCGTCCACATCCTGCACGCCCGGAAAACGCGCACGCAGCCACCCCCGGAGCTGCGGCTCATGCGGCAGCACCTCATCGACAAACCAGCGGGCTTGCTCGGGATCCTGAGGAGGCATGGTGGTTGGAACGGCACAACCGCCGCTCCCACCTTCCTAGACACCCCACCCTGCCAAACCAACTAAAAGAATCTGCACGTGCCCGCGAACCGGCGAAGATGACAACGGATGGCAAGGATCTCCCGGGCGAAATCGAAGCCACGTCCTTGGCGCGTCGCCGAAATGGGCACCACCCCAGGCCCAACGACAGGCGAGGCGCGCCCGCGAACTAGGGTAGCCACGGCAATTCGATCCTGCGAATGCGGAGCCTTGCGAGGCGCCCCACCTTGTCATCGCCCGCGGTGTAGGCGAGCAACACTGCATCGTTGGTGAAATGCACCGCCGTGTAGCAGTACCACCCGGCAAGGTCGGCTTCGATCACCTTCCGCCGCGGCCATGACTTGCCACCGTCGTCTGAAACAGCCGCAACCAACGGCGCTCGCCGGCCAGCATCGAATTTGAACCGCCCTGAATGATCGTTGTAAATCGCGAGCAGTGAGTCCGAACCAGGCAGGCGCTTGATGCTGGCGGGAGAGAGTGGAGACTCCAGTTTGCCCGCCTGCGGTGGAGTCCAGTTGATACCGCCATCGGATGAACGGAACTCAAATTGGGTTCCCTGGTCGGTACGAACCCAGGAGAAGAGCGAGCCGTCAGCGAGTTCTACGACGCCGGGCTCCTGCAGCCCTCGCTGGCTAGGAAGAGGCATCGCCCACCAAGTGGTGGCTTCTTTCCAGGTGAGCCCTTCGTCGTCGGAATAGAACCACATCGCGATGCCACGGCTATCGTTAAACGCCTTCGTACCCGGAGTCTCATCGAGTTCCCGCCTTTTCAAGCGATTGAATGCGACCGGTACAATCATCCTCCCGGTCCGAGTCTGAATGACGCGATCGTTGTTCAGCACAAAGTAGCCCGGAGCATCGATCACACGCTTTGGCGCTGACCAGGTTCTTCCCTCGTCCGTGGAAAGACGCATGAACGGGCCGCAATCGAGGGCGTTTTGCTTGATCAGATAGAACATGGCAATCCGCCCACTCGCCAGCCGGAGCAGCGACACGCTCATCACGTTTGCGGCGGTTCCCTTTTCAACGAACACCTCGGGCTGTCCCCAGGTTCGCCCTTGGTCGTCAGAATGAATCACCGCAATCCGCGCCGGTGCATAGTCCTCCAGTCCTCCATAAAACTGAGTGTAGTAGAAGGAAATGCGCCCTGATTTCAGGGTGATGAACGAACCCTCCGAATTTCGAGGATTTCCGGGCGAAGGTTCCATCGTGAGCGAGGGCGGGTCGGCAAAAGCGATCGACGCCTGGAGCCAAAAAACGAAGCAGGACCAGAGGCACAGTTTCATGGTGGGTAGGGTTCGGTTGGGTGCAGGCCTCAAAGGTATCGGAGACAGTGGTCCAAGGTAGGCGATCGAGCGCTTGAGGACCGCTAGAACGGTACGGCCAGCAAAGTGCCTCTAAACGTGAGCTTGAAAGCGACCTTCACGAGAAAATGGGGGACCGCCTCGACTGTTGGAGGACAACGCAGTCATGGACGAGTGCGAATTATCGGTTCCTTCGGGGGACCACGAAGGGGAATTCACTCGAGACAGCCGATCACGAAAGTCAGTCCTCTCATCTCAACCTTGACCGGTGCAGCCTTCGTGGCCGGCTCAATCCGAACCCCCGCGGCGGGACGGCTTCACGCGAGTCCGGATCGGAGGTCGGTACTCGAGACCGAAACGGGTTCCCCGTTCCTCGCCACTTCTGCCTTTGCGGATCGACCCTTGCGTCGTCGCGTCTTTGCGCTTCCTCAGATCTCCGGGCATGAAACGGGTTGCCCGGACCGCACCCGGAAAATTCGGGCGTGACGGCTTGGGCCCGGCGGGCTGATCTCTTTCCCCATCCATGAGCAACACCGGCGGATCCACCGAGCGACTCCGTGCTTCTCTCGCCGGATGGCTGAGCAGCTTCGACCTCGCGACCCGCGCCAAGGGTCGGACTTACTACGCACGAGGCCTTGTCACCTATCTGCAGGTCGACTCGGTCGATACCGCGCCCAAGGTCACCGCCCGCGTCCACGGCAGTCAGGTCTACCATTGCACCCTGAGCCACGCCTTGCCCCGGGGCTGGGTCGGGGGCTGCACCTGTCCGGTGGGGTCTGCCTGCAAACATCTTTTCGCCACGGGCTCGGCCCTCCTCGATCACTTGCGCGATGAAGCGCTCGGATCGAGCCCTGCGTCGCCGCCGTCGGTTGCTCCTCCGACCCAACCGCCGGTTCCCCGGGAGGAGGTGGAACTGGTGGCGCAGTTCACCTCGCTCACGGGTTCAGCCCCCGACAAGAAGCAGTTGACCTGGCTGCGGCACCTGCTGCGGCTGTTCCAAAGTGTCCAAAATGCCGGTGCCCACTACGATTTCCAGTCGCTGCAGCACCTCCTTCCGCCCTCCCACCGCCACGGCGCCTTCAGCTTCTACACCAACCCCTTTAACCGCCGGTGGGCAAAACCGCCGGACACGGTCGTTGAGTTTTGGTCACATCTCGCCCTGATCCTCGTTGAGAACAACATTCCGCTTCCCACGTTCGCGGCGCCTCTCGCCCATCTCGACGCAGCGCGAGCCGCGGTCGCCGCCCACCGCCGCGAGCAGGAGGTTGAAGTCTGGCGTGGCCGATTCGCCGCGTTCGACCAGAGCCTCGCAACCTCGACCCACCACCCGCCCCCCCCCTCCCTGCGACAACTGCGACTGCGGCTCGCCGAAAAGAAACCGGTCTGGGAAGTGTCCACCGCAACCGGATTTACGACCCTTTCGGTCAACGAGCTGCGCGACCTGCTCTACCACCTCGATCGCACGAGTCAGGAATTCTCGCCCTCCTCGCTCCCGCTGGTCACCCTGCTCCACAGTCGGCTGAATCGGTCGGGTCGCCTCGCACTGAAACTCGCCGACGAAGGCGACCGTGAGTTCCTCGGTCAGCTTCTTTGCCACCCCCAGTGCCGGGACCTGGTCGTTTCCCACGATGGCAAACCCCTGAATCGTTCGGATACACGCCTCACGTGGCAGATCCGGGACCATCCTCAGGATCCGGAGATGGCGTTTCTTTTGCTGGCTGACTCCGCCGGCGTGCCCGCACCCTCGCCGTTGTTGCACCTCGGAGGGCGTCCCTCGCTCTATTTGCACGAAAACACGCTCTTCGTTGGCCTGCCCCCGCCGGGACTCGATCCGTCGGCTCCCGTGCCGATACCGCGCGCCGCCCTCGCCCTGCCCGAAGCGGGGCGTTTCGCCGCTCGGGCCGGAGTGAAACTGCCGCACGGGATGGAGCGGCAATTCCAGCGTGAAACGCTTCAGACGCGACTGCGGGCCTGGACCGCGTCGCGTAGTCGCGCGCACCCCGAACTGCACGACGACATGCTGGTGCTCGAGCTGGCCGCCATCAATGCCGAGGGCACGCCACGCGCCATCTATGACCGGGGGATCTGGCGACGAAGCGGAGTCGATCTTCCCGCGGGTCAGGACAATCAGGCCTTTCTCATCCTCGACTTCGACCCCACCCGCGCCGCGGTTGACCACTTTCTGAGTTTCAGTCTGCTCCGCGAATACCCCTACCCCGACCGATCGCAGTACATCGCCGGGTCCCTCGCACCGTCGTTTCCCGAGATCTTCTCCACGTGGATCTCCGGGTTCAGCCCCGACACCCGGGTGGAACTCGATCCCGAACTCGCCGCCCTGGTCCAGCCCGCCACCCGTGCGGAGTACACCCTGGCACTCGAACCGGCGGGAGGCGATGGCATCGATTGGTTCGACGTTCGTGTGACACTCCGCGCCGAAGACACGACGCTGACCGCGGAGGAACTGCAGATCCTGGCGGCGGCCCGGGGCGCCTTTGTGCGCCTCCCGGGTCGCGGCTGGCGCCGCCTCGCCATCGACAACGCGCCGGCGCTGAACGCAAAGCTGGCGAAGCTCGGCCTCGATCCCGCCTCCTCCGCCAAGGGGGCGCACGAGCCGCTCCGCTTTCACGCGCTCCAACTGGCCGACGAGGCACTGCGTGATGTGATTCCAGATACAATCTGGTCCGGCGTGTGCGCCCGCAGCGCCAGCCTGCGCGCGGTTTCGCCACCGGCGGTCCCACCAGGGCTCGCCGGCAACCTTCGACCCTACCAGCACGAGGGCTTCCAGTTTCTTGCGTTTCTCTCGGAGAATCGCTTTGGCGGAATCCTCGCCGACGACATGGGACTGGGGAAGACACTGCAGACGCTCGCCTGGCTGCTCTGGCTGGCAGGACGTCGCGATCCCGCCGCCCCGCCGCTTCGGGTGCTGGTGGTGTGTCCCAAATCCGTCGTGGTCAACTGGCAGTTGGAGACCACCCGCTTTGCGCCCGAACTCCGAGCGACTTCGTTCCGGCCTGACCTGGTCGAGACGACACCACCCGTCACGGGTGCTGACGAGGCTCAACCCACACCGCCGCCGGGAGCAGCCGGCCCAAACCCGCACCCCCACCTCATCGTCGCCAACTACACCCAGTTGCGGCTGCACGCCGAGCTGCTGAGCAGCGTCAAATGGGATGCGGTGATCCTCGACGAAGGCCAGAATATCAAGAATCCTGCGAGTGCGACGGCACAGGCTGCCCGTGCGCTCGACACATCGCACCGCCTCGTGCTGACCGGCACACCGGTCGAGAACCGCCTCCTTGATCTTTGGAGCCTGTACGCGTTCGCGCAACCCGGATTGCTCGGCAGCCAGGCCGCCTTCAAGCGACTCTACCACGACAAAGAAGATCCGGTGGGAGCCCATCAGCGCCTGGCCCAGCGGGTGCGGCATTTTCTCCTGCGCCGCACCAAACAGCAGGTGGCCCAGGACCTTCCTCCGCGGATCGAAGAGGAGCTGGTCGTGGAACTCGAAGGTCCACAGCGCAAACTCTACGATGCCGAATTGAAGCGCACCCGCGCAATGCTCCTGGGTGTAAAGAGCGCTCGCGAGTTTGATCAGCAGCGTTTCAACATCCTGCAATCCCTCCTGCGTCTCCGCCAGATTTGCTGTGATCCTCGCCTGCTCGGGGTACAAAGCAATAGATCCCCCGCCCGGAAAAAACCGGCCGGCCGGGCCGCCCGATCCGTTGTCCAGGATGATGCGGAGGCCCCGACCGCCGGTTCCGCATCGCTGTCGTCGGCAAAACTGGAGGCCTTGCTCGATACCGTCGAACCGTTGATCGAGGAGGGACACAAGGTCCTCGTATTCTCCCAGTTTGTCACCATGCTGGAGCTGATTCGCGACGAGCTCGTGACCCGTGGGATCGGGCATCTGATGCTCACGGGGCAGACCGAGAATCGCCAGGAACGAGTGGACCGGTTTCAGTCGGATCCAACGCTTCCGGTCTTCCTGCTTTCACTCAAGGCGGCCGGCTCGGGCCTCAACCTCACGGCCGCAAGTTACGTCGTGCTCTTTGATCCCTGGTGGAACCCCGCCGTCGAAGCCCAGGCAATCGACCGCACCCACCGGATCGGGCAGAAGAACCAGGTCATCGCTTACCGCCTGCTTGCCCGCGATACGGTCGAGGAGAAGATCCGTGCCCTGCAAAAGGAAAAGGCGGCGCTCGCCGCCGCGGTGGTGCAGGAGGAATCCCTTGCCAGTGTGCTCGACCTCGAAAGCTTGCGAAGAATCCTGTCGTGAAGTCTGTGAGGTGACGGCTGTACCATCGCATCACCGCCTGCGACTTCGCGCCGCATTTGGATCTGCAGACCGTAGTGCTGACCACCAATCCCCTGACCGAGGTCAAAGTACGTGGTCTGCGGAAGTTGAACGGACTGTTCGTTCCCAGTCCGAGTTCGAGTTTCACCACCCTCGACCACTGCGGCACCTACAGTCTCGAGAAACTTCAAGGGTAAAACGGCCAGCGAATCCCTCCGGAAATCCGGGTGACCAGCGGGTCACCCATTCACCGAACGTTTGCTCCCCGGAATGCCGCGCCCGAAGCCGCCTGTTCGGGCAAAGAACGCGTCCAGCGCGCCCGCAGTCATCGACTCCCGGAAGGTCGGCGGCCGTGCTGTCGAGCGGGACTCAGTAGCGCAGAACCACCGACGAGCGACCGGCAACGGCAGGGAAAGAAACGCTCTCGCGACCGGGGTCATACTGGCCTCCTTCAACGGACACCGGCCGCCGCCCCTCCGGATGCGGGAGTCGAAACTCAACAACGGTCGGGAGCCGGGTGCCGTGGCATTCCACCGAGGCGCGGATTTCGGTGGGACTCACCGCTTCGACCTGGAAGCTGATCGGCCCGAAATAACTTGCCGCCCGATCCACCTGGATACGACTTCCCGCCGCAAGGTAGTCACGCGGCACTCCGGCCAGCAGCCGGAGGGTGGCCCCTTCCTCCAGGTAGAGCATCCAGCGGGTTTCCATCAAGAACCACGCCTCCTCATGCGTCTTGTGCGCACTGACCGGGAAAAAGTGCTCGGCGAACGTGAAGGTCTCACGGTCCGCGAGGGCGGCCACGCTGTTGTACCACGCCTTCAGGAAGGCCTTGGGTTCACCCCGCCTGAGGTGGACCCACGGATGACGGCTGTAATAGGGCTGGCTGAAGGCCACATTCTCCGGGGTGAGCATGAGGGCGTTGTGTGTCCGCAGCAGTTCGCCGGCCTCAACCTCACCCGGTTCAAGCACCTCCTGGAAAACCAGGTAGAGTGGACCCAGGAGCGAGTCGCGTGCCGTCATGGAGCCGTGCGTGTACCATCTCCCTCCGTCTGCTTGGAGAGCCACGGGGCCGCGATAACCCGACCAGGGCGCGGCGGTCCGAGACCAGGTTCCGTCGCCCAAGGGGACAACGGGTGCGCGCTCCATGGATCCTTTGAGCGAGTCTCGGATGTCCTGCTTCAGCGAATCGGCTTCCTTGCGCCACCGGACGGACTCCTCCGGCGCAATCTCCGCGAGCATCTCGGCGCTCCGCGCCAGGCCGAGGTACGCGTATCCGCTGAGCATGAACGAGCGGTAAGGATCCTCGGGATCCGCCGTTTTTCCGTCGAGCATCCCGTAGCCATCGCCGGCCAGGGCGGGTTGCAGGTTCCGCCGGCGCCAGGCCTGCAGGTAGTCGCACGCCAGGGTAACCCGGGGATGGACGCGACGCAGCCACGTCTCGTCCCGGGTGTAGCGATAGTGCTCACCCATGGTCCACAGCACGGCGCCGGTCTCGAGCATGTATCGATTGAAGTTCTGCATGAAGCCATCGTCGTGCTGCTTTTCCAGAAAGTAGTCGATTGCGCGTCGCGCCGTGTCATGCCAGCCCATCGAATCCATGAACTGGATGATCGGTGAGCTTTCCGAACCAATGGCAGTGTAGATGCCGACCGCCGGCAGCACCGGCCCGTCGGGCTCCCGCCCGTATGCCACCAGGTCAAGGTGCAGGAGGCCGGCGCGCACCATCGAGTCCACGCGCGGCTCCGGCAGGTGCCAGGTCGACGCGGCGTCCAGCTTTGACCGCCAGTAGACGCGCGCCTCTGCGAGGCGCGTCGCAAACGACTGCTCTGCGAGCAAAAACGCCCGCTCGCGCGAAACGGGACTGTGCGGCAACTGGAACTCCAGCACCGCCGACTCTCCGGGTTGTAGCAAACGCGCGGCTTCCGGCCCGGATGCGGGCTGCCCATTCAGTCGGCCGGTCACGTAGACGCGTCCCGACGAGAACGATCCCTGCCCGGTCAAGGGGTCGAATGAGGAGACGGGTGTCGGTTTTCCAATTACGGTGGCAACAGGGGAAGGAAGTCGAAAAAAGGCATAATGCGGAGCGTGCCCCCGATTGGTGGCGACCGCCCGGCCGTAGAGCACCGTTTCCTCGGGCTCCCTGGGTTCGGCCTGACGCCGACGTTCCAGTTCCGCCGACTGCGCGGGGGTGAACATCCTTCCGTGCCCTCGGGAATCCGCGATGAGATAGTCGGTCCCGGTGACGTGGGAAGCAGTCAAGGAACGCTGCTCCAGGCTCGCCAGCAAGGTCAGCTCGTAGTGAATCCCTTCGTCATCGAGTGTTGCCTGCAGAATGGGCAGCGCGTCCTCATCCAGCCGACGTTTCCAGAGCTCGCGCGGGCCCCAACCCCGGCCGAGCCCAAACTCGTAGGCAATCTGTTGTCCCGGCGACTCCGGCAGGATCGAGTCCCAGCCAGCGAGGTGCGGGCGGATCCAATCGAGGTGCTCGTCAACGCGGAAGATCCGGTAGTCACGCGCAATTCCAAGCCAGGTCTGAACCTTGGTGTCCCTCACCCGCTGGCTCGCGGCCGCAAAGCTCTCCTCCGACTCCGCGGCGATCTGTTGCAGCTTGGAACGCCCCGACTGACTTTGCAGGGAGGCAACGATGGTCGCCGCACTCCGCGAATCCTCCGAGGGCGTCACGATGACGCGGTCGCCAGGCAGGTAGATCGGTGCCACGGTGGATACGTCGCTCGGTCGGAACGTAAAGGTCCGATGTGCGTTCGAAACCGTGACCAACGTCGGAAGCCCGTTGCCCTTTTCCCCGTCGACCGTCAGGTCCAACCGGCCCGGCGTCTTCTCCGGAAAACGGAATCCGTCGTGACCAATCGCCTCGCCGCCCACCACCGCGAGGGAACGCACCGTTCCCCGCACCACCACTACCTCGCCGCTCGGGGCGTCTTCGAGCCAGCGCACCGACACCTGGAAGGGCGCGCCGAGGAGCCCTCCGCACAGAGCGAGAAACGCACTTCCAATCATCCCGCCGAGTAGCCTTCGCATGGGGTGACTTGAGTTCGGACACTTCCGCGGAGCAAGACCCGAAGCAGCGCACGCTCAAGCGGGTTGGATCCCTCCAGGCAGGTGGAGAACCCCCGTGGGCGGCCACCTCCTCAGCGCGATGGGCAAGTCGGGCCTGATCCCCGGTTCAGAAACGGGTTCCCAATTCCTCTCCACCTGGAAGCGGGAGCGGGAGCACATTTCCACTTTCGGCAAACCACTGGATTTCAATGGTCTGGTTCGGAGACGTGTAACCCCCTCTTGTTTTTCAACGTCATTGTGACGTTGCTACACGTGAACACCTGATTTTTCGCCTTCCATGCGCTCCCTCCCAACAGCCACGCTTCGACCGGCCCTCCCCATTCAGGGCCTTCGCGGGCTGTTGCCCGCAAGACGCGCCTCGCGGCAACCCAAGATGTGTTCCTATTTTAGTGAACAGACCCATTGGAGTCGCGAAGCGACCAGAGGTAGGGTGAATCGAACCTGACTACGAATCAGGCGTGACATTCGAGTAGCCCACCTCCTCCCCGGAAGTGGTTTTTTTGTTTCTCCGGAAAAGTCCGGAATCCCCGTCTCAAACGGCCGGGCGGAGCTTTGTCCTCCTTTAGCACTTTTCAGTATTCTTTGTGGCTTCACCGCTGAGCCCAGTGCCAATCAGCCAACTCCGCAAAATCCTGCGGCGGCCCAATCCGACTCCACCCGAGTCGAGAGGGGCCGAGGGGTGTGTTCTTTTTCGTGGTACGGTGCGGTGGGGCTTCCCAAAGCCTCCGCACCCTCCAGGAGAAGAGCAGGGTGCGCCCAGCTGGGTGTAAACGGATGACCGGCCCTGTCTTCTCCTGATCCATTTCCAACGCCTCATCGTCTAGGAGTTCAGGATCCCCGGCTTTCACCTGGGGGACACGGGGGCAAATCCCGTTGGGGCGACCAATTTCACTGTGGCCCGTTCGTCTAGGAGCAGGATGGCTCTTTCTCAAGGAGCAGACGCGGGTGCGATTCCCCGCGCGCGCTCCACCGGTCCATGGTGTAACAGGAGCACAGCGGCCTTTTAAGCCGTCATGCCAGGGTGCAAATCCCTGTGGACCGACCAACTTTTTTTCGACGGCGAGGAGGCTAGCGAATCCGGCCGGTTGCAACCCGGCGTCTTGAGCGGTGCGATCCCGCTGCCGTCGTCCACTTTTCCCGATCCGTCGGGGTCGTAGCTCAATCAGCAGAGCGGCTGCCTTGCACGCAGCAGGCTGCGGGTGCAATTCCCGCCGACTCCACTTTCCCCGGTCTCGTTGATTCGAACCGGTTCAGGCCCGTGAGGTGTTCATAGATACATGTCTGTCTTCCAAACAGGGGTAGCCGGCGCGATACCGGCCACGGGCACCCCTTTGTTGCAGGATGGAGCAGCGGCAGCTCGTCTGGCTCATAACCAGGAGATCCCGGGTTCGAATCCCGGTCCTGCACCCAGAGGGGCGGAAGGTCCAGTGACCTGCAGAGTCTCCAAAACTCCGCGGCTCGGTGCAATCCCGGGCGCCCCTGCCACTCTATCCCTCGAGTAGCTCAAAAGCAGAGCAGCCGGCTGATAACCGGCAGACGACGGCGCGATACCGTCTTCGAGGACCAGTTTTCTTGATGGAGGTCAGGCCGATCCAGTGATGGCGCGCGCCTGAAGAGCGCGAGAGTCCGGCGCAACCCCGGAGGCCTCCACCATTTTCCATCGGAACCGCCCGCAGGGCACCTCCCTGGAGGGCGACGCTCCGTCGGCGCCGGGGCACGATCCCGGCGCCACCGCCGCAGGTTCTTCCCAACTCGACGCGGATTCGACATTGGTACCGATTCGTTATGCGACGCGCAACCGGCGCCGACGGAGCGGCGCCCTCCAGGGATGCGACCTTCGGCCGTTGTAGGACTCGCACGTCGGGTCAGATTTCAAGCCCACTTCACAGCAGGCAGATCCGGGGATCCACCAGGGTTCATATCCCAGGGGAGGCGGTTCGACTCCGCGCCTGCACCTATTTTTTCTGATACATCCGGGCGTAGCGTAGCAGCCAACGCACTCGGCTTGGGACCGAGGGATCGGGAGTGCAAATCTCCCCGCCCGGACCATCACTTTCAGGCATGCGGCCCAGTCAGAGGGGCACCGCCCTGTGACGGCGGGGAAGCGGGTGCAAATCCCGTCTGCCTGACCACTTTCCCTCCGTCTCGACCATTTTCATTCTGGTGTGGCCGACAAGCAAGGCACCGAGCTGTTAACTCGACCCATGAAGGAGCGTTACCTTCCACCAGAGCCACTATCTTTCGGGACATAGCTCAGCAGCAGAGCGCGCCGTTCGGGACGGTGAGGTCGCAGGTGCAAACCCTGTTGTCCCGACCCCTTTCATTCCGGGATCGTCTAACAGTAGGACACGCGGCTTTGGACCGCAGAATCGTGGTGCGAGTCCACGTCCCGGAGCCAGCTTTCCCCACCCTTCACAGCACGGTAGCTCAACGAGTCAGAGTGTCGCCCTCATAAGGCGAAGGTTGTCGGTGCAAATCCGACCCGTGCTCCCATCTATCGGTATCTGAACATAGCATACGAAACCTGGAAGCGCGAAAGGAGCGGATTCCCCAGCCCGCACCGGGAGACCCACGCGGGCGGAGGGGACGTCCGTCGGTTTGCTGGAGGGTGTCGCTCCGACGACGCCGGTTGCGCGTGGCGCTTACCAACAACGTTCGCACGCGGTGGCGCAAGGGCCGTCCCCCGGCGCCGATCCCGCGACTGCGGGAGCGCCCTCCACCGGAGGCATTTCTGTCGATCTCGGCTGAACCGAGGCGACAGCCGGCACCAACTCCTTTTGCTCCGTAAGCGTAGACAGCGACGTTCCCCCCTTGTAAGGCGGAGAGCCCGGCGCACATCCGGGACGGAGCTCCATTTGCAGTGGAGTGTCCACGTGGTTCACCCGGAACAGCAGACGGGGTCCACTTAAGCCGGAACAGCCTTGGGGGTGTGATTCTCCCCGCGGCCACCACTCCACTTTTGCCGACGTGGTTTACTGGGAATCTAGGAGACTGGCTCCGCTCAGAACGGATGAGCCTTGGGGGTGCAAGTCCCCCCGTCGGCACCCCTTCATCTTCTCATCGTCCAACAGAAGGACGCGAGCGTGCGAAGCTCGAAATCCAGGTGCGAGTCCTGGTGAGAAGACCACTTTCCTGCTCCCGAAGCGTAGACAGCGACGCATCGCACTCGTAATGCGAGGA
>JAEUGZ010000415.1 GCA_016794725.1 Opitutaceae bacterium
GCCCTGCTGCCTCAGGCGAGCAGGAAGTGACGCTGGGAGAGCAGGGTCACGACGGACTCAACCCGGGGAGCGAGGAAGGCGGCCCGCTGCTCGTCGGTCTCAAAGGCGGCATTGCCCGTGTCTTGAACCCGAAACACGCCCTGCCGCAGGCGCTGAACCAAAGCCGCAGTCACAGCGGCGAGATCGCGTTTGCCGTCGAGCAGCTCGATCACTTGGCGGGCAAAGCCGTCGATCGGCACACAAAGGTGGCGAAGGTTGGTGACATGGCGCGGATGATTGCGCGCCTGGTGCTTCATCAGTTCGGTGGTCCGGGGACGCCGGACCTCGGCGGGACTGCAGACGACCGGAGGCTCCGACAGCACCTCCACAAGGTTGCTTCCGTAGAGCATCATCATTTGCTGGCACACCGCTTCCTCTTCACGGTCGCGGCCGGTCACGGCTTCCAACGTTGATCCCCCGGGGCTGAGGCGCTCCCGGACCCTTGCGAGCAGATCCTCGTAGCGCAATCCGTTGGGACGCGCCTCGTGAAGGAGGCAGATCAGGGTTTTGAAAAGGGCGCTTTCCGAGGAGAAGGTGGTGCCGTTGGCGAGGCGGAACGTCTCGCGCACGTCGGCGCGCGTGTCGGGCGCCGCGGCGACGGGGTGGGCATTGGCGGAAAACCAGAAGGTGCGCAACAAGCGAGGGTCGAGCCCTCTCACCAAGGTGAGATCATCCCGGACCAGCAGGGTCATGCGAAACGAGCGGTTGCGCAAAAAATCCATGTATTGCTCCATGGCGATCAGATCGCGCGAAATGGAGGCCAGGGTGGATTGCACCGACGGACTCAGATTGCCGGCGAGCATTGAGCTCAGGTCGGGTTCCGACAGGTATTGAAGGTGGTGCCGGCGGGCGTCGCGGATGAACTCGTGAAAGTAGAACGCCCGATTGTCATCCTCCAGAAGGTCGTGACGAAGGTATCCATCCTGCCAATGCTCCATCGCGGCGAGTTCGGCCTGGAGAAACTGACCGTAGGCGCTGCCCACTGCGGGGACGGCATCAGCGAGGAAGCGCACCAGAGCCCGGGCCTGTGCGACCCGTTCACTGGTCTGCTCGAACTGCGAGGCATGGTAGAGGGTCATGTGCCGGATCATGCCTCGCATGTGCCATCCGGGCAGGGTGTTGTAGCTGATGTAGGCGATGCCCTGGGGAGTCAGGGCCTGCTGGCAGAGCGCAAGGATGCGTTCCCGGACCGAGTCCGGCACCCAACTGTAGAGGCCGTGGGCGATAATGAAGTCATAGCGCTGCTCGCCGGGGTCAAAGGTGAGCAGATCGCCCTGTTCGAGGCGGATGTTCGGCAGACCCACCTGCCGGACCACTTCACGGCCTGCCTCGATTTGGCGGGACGAGAGGTCGAGGCCGACAAACTCGCTGTCGGGATAGAGTTCCGCCAGGGGAATGAGGTTGGCTCCGTCCGCACACCCCAACTCGAGGACCCGGCAATGCGATGGTCGGGCCGGCGACAGCCCGAACAGCCGGGCCATGGTGGCAAGGCGGAGGGGGTGGGTCTGCGGAAACGAGGAGCTCGGATAGGGAACCTCGTCGTAGGTGTTGGCCGGCATGGGCTAGGAGTATCGGAGGCCTCCGGAAAATGCCTAGCGAATTCGGGACTTACCGGGAGTCGCGTTGCAAGACGGGCTTGCCGCAGGGCAGGGGGCGCTCTCAAATCGCGGGCTTCATGATTCTACCGGGCAGTACCTTGGGCGTGTTGGGAGGAGGCCAGTTGGGCCGGATGTTCGCGCAGGCGGCCCAGTCCCTGGGCTATCGTGTGCATGTGTTTGAACCCGCGGCGGACTGTCCGGCCAGTGCCGTGGCCAACCGCACGTTCACCGCCGACTATCGCAACGAGGAGGAACTGGTGGCGTTTGCCCGCAGTTGTGCGGCTGTCACCTACGAATTTGAAAATGTCCCGGTCGAGCCGCTGTGGAAGATCGAGAGTTTGACGCGCCTGCTGCCCCACTCGAGCGTGCTGGAAATCTGTCAGAACCGGCTCCGCGAAAAGATGTGGCTGAAAAAGCAGGGGTTTCCCCACGTGCCGTTTGCCGAGGTCGAGGTCAATGGCGACCTCGCCGCCGCGGCGCGGCGGGTGGGTCTGCCGTGCGTCGTAAAGACCGCGGATTTCGGCTACGACGGCAAAGGCCAGCGCAAGGTCAGCGATGATGCGTCACTGGCCGCCGCCGCCTCGGCCTTTGCCGGCACGCGCGCGGTGGTGGAGCGGTATGTGGATTTCAAATGCGAATTGTCCGTCATTATCGCGCGGACGGAAGCCGGTGAGGCCCGGGCCTTCCCCGTGGCGGAGAACATCCACACCAAACACATCCTCGACTTCACGATTGTTCCGGCCCGGGTTCCCGCTGCGGTGGCCAAGGAGGCGGAGGCCCTCGCGCTCGCCATAGCCGAGCGCCTTCAGGTGGTCGGATTGCTGGCAGTGGAACTGTTCCTTTCGGATCGCGGAGAACTGATGGTCAATGAACTGGCTCCCCGCCCGCACAACAGCGGGCATTGGTCCCTCGATGGCGCACGAACGAGCCAGTTCGAACAGCATGTGCGCGCCATTTGCGGGCTTCCCTTGGGTGACGTGGGGGTTCGCGATCCCTCGGTGATGGTCAATATTCTGGGTGATGCCTGGAAGCCCACGGTGTCAGCTCCGGGTGTGACCCCGAATTGGTCCGCAATCCTGCGCGCGCCACGCGCAAAGCTGCACCTTTACGGCAAGGGCGAGGCCCGGGTGGGACGGAAGATGGGGCACTTCACGGTCATGGCGGAGAGCGCGGATGCCGCGCTCGATCAGGCGCGTGACCTGAAATCGCAGCTCTGATCCCTGTTTAGAACGAGACGTCGACCGGCGAACTGGCGCGAAGGACTGACTGAGCCCCGGTCTGCCGCTTCCACGCCACGCGAATGGCGTCGATGTCGGCGGCTCGCGCCGGTGTGTCCTCGTGCAGGATGACAATCACTTTTGAAAGCAGGCGCCCGGGCTCCGGTCGGGTGCGATCGAGCCACTGCCCATACGCGTCCACGACCGAAAATCCGTCCGGAAAACGCGGTGTCACCTCCCGGTCGAGAAAGGCCCGCCAACCTGTCTCGTTCAGGCTGGCGCCCGGAGCGTCGACGCGGCCCACGGCCAGGTAGAGTTCCGTGCGCAGCCAGCGTGCGAGCGCTGGACGCTGGGAGTCGCCCTGGAGGGCAGCCGGCGGGTTGTTGGCTGCTGGCACCGCGGTGCGGGGAGTGGTGCAACCGGCCAGGGATGCGCCGGCCAGCAGGACGGAGGCGAGGAATCGGACCCGGAGGGACCGGGTTGGTTTCGGTCCTTGTCCAGGAGCCGGAAGGTGACGCAACGGGAGGGCCATGGGTGAATCGGGAGGCGGGCTGTGACGGGCAGGGGAGCGTCGCTCAGTTGAGCGCCTGCTCCAGGTCGGCGATCAGGTCTCCCGTGTCCTCCAGCCCGACCGACAGCCGAAGCAAGTCCGCCGGGGTTGCGGACTGCGGCCCCTCCACGCTTGCCCGGTGTTCGACCAGGCTCTCCACGCCGCCGAGGGAGGTGGCACGTTTCCAAAGTTTCAGCCGGCCGATGACCGCCAGCGCGCGTTCGGACCCGCCCTGCACCCGCAGGGAAAGCATGCCGCCGAAGCCGCCCTGCATCTGGCGGGCGGCGATCGCGTGCCCCCCAAACGAGGGAAGACCTGGATACAGGGTTGCGAGAACGGTGCGGTGGCGCTCGAAGTGGGTGGCCACCGCCAGGGCCGAGCGGCACTGTGCCGGTACGCGGACATGCAGGGTGCGCAGGCCGCGCAGGAGAAGCCAGGCTTCAAACGGACCGAGCACCGACCCGGTCTGCACCCGAACCCGGAGGATACGCTGCCAGGCGTCGTCCGCGACCCTCGTGGTCAGGGATCCGGCAATGACATCGGAGTGTCCGTTGAGGTACTTCGTGGCCGAGTGCATGACGAGGTCGGCCCCCAGTGCCAGCGGCTGGGTGAGCAGGGGCGTGGCAAAGGTCGAATCGACCGCCAGGCGGGCGCCGGCCTGGTGCGCAATGTCCGCGAGGGCGGCGATGTCGCTGACCACGAGTGTGGGATTGGCCGGTGTTTCGCACCACACCAGCCGGGTCTGGCCGGGTCGGATGGCGGCGCGAACCCGGTCGAGATCGGTCATGTCCACCGTCTGGATCTGCAGGCCCCAGTCCGCCGCCCATCCCACCAGCCAGTTGCGCAGCGCCCAGTAGATCACCCCAGGGACCAGCACGTGGTCGCCGGGATGCAGAGCCTGGAAAACGGCGGTCGCTGCCGCCATCCCCGAACTGAAGACGGCGGATGCCGCGCCGCCCTCCAGATGTGTAAGCAGGGCCTCGACTCCGTCATAGTTGGGATTGTCGGCCCGCGAATAAAGGCGACCCGAAAGCAGCCGGTTGTCGGTGCCACGTTCATACGTGGTTGACGGGTGGATGGGAGGCACGACCGCTCCCGTGGCCGGATCGAGGAAACCGAGGGCCTGGGCGATGGCGGTGGCGGGTTTGACGGAAGACAGGAGCGACATGGGGGTGCGAAGTCAGGTGAGACGCGCTTTGCGCGCACTGATCAGCTCGGTGTTCATGCCCGCGAGATGGAGCCGTCCTGCGTAGCGTCCGTGTTCCATCTTGATGCAACGATCAAGGATGACGGTGAGTCCGGCTTTGCCGGCCAGCTCGGCGGCCTCGAGATTGACCAACTTGAGCTGCAGCCAGAGGGCGCGGGCGCCGATGGCCACGGCCTGCTGGGCGACAGCGAGGCACTCCGCCGCCGGGCGGAAGACGTTGACGAGGTCGACCGGCTCCGGGATGTCGGCCAAGGTGCGGTAGACGCGTTCACCGAGAATCTCGTCTGCCTTGGGGTTGACGGGGATGATGCGGTAGCCCGCTTTCTTGAGGTAGTTGGCCACGAACCAACTGGCCCGCTGGGGGTCCGCGGACAGGCCGACCACGGCGACGGTCTTCACCTCGCGCAGCAGACGCTGCACGACTCGAGGATCCTGATACAATCGTTGCTGTTCGGGGGGCAGCGCCGAATTCAGCGTGACGGAGCAGACAAGGCTTGGTCCAGGTCCCATAAAAGATCCTCCAGGTTTTCGAGTCCGATCGACAGTCGAATCAGCTCCGGTCCCACTCCGGCCCTTTCCAGTTCCGCATCGCTCAGTTGCTGGTGCGTGGTCGACGCGGGATGGATGACCAGGCTGCGCACGTCGCCGATGTTGGCGAGGTGCGAGAAGAGCTGCAGGGTTTCGATGAAGCGTCGCCCGGTCAGGCGTACCTCTTCGCCGGGTCGTTCCTTGAGTCCAAAGGAGAAGACCGCACCCGGACCCTTGGGCAGGTATTTTGCGGCCAAGGCGTGATCCGGGTGGCTGGGAAGGCCGGCGTGGGCGACCCAGGCGACCCGTGCATGTCCCTCGAGAAAACGAGCGACCTCAAGGGCGGTCCGGGTCTGTCGCTCCATCCGAAGCGAGAGGGTTTCCAGACCCTGAATGAGCAGAAACGCGTTGAACGGCGACAGGCAGGCCCCGGTGTCGCGGAGGGTTTCGGCACGGGCCTTC
Organism: Opitutaceae bacterium; assembly: GCA_016794725.1. Classification (GTDB taxonomy): domain Bacteria; phylum Verrucomicrobiota; class Verrucomicrobiia; order Opitutales; family Opitutaceae; genus UBA6669. The sequence goes on from JAEUGZ010000415.1 coordinate 5,602, forward strand.
ATAAGAAAACTGTAGTGCCCGAAGGTGTCGTGAAAGCGCAGCTGATGGTACGCGGGCGAGGGGGACGCGAGGGTCGGAAACCGACCGAAATCGAAACGCCCCGAATCCAGCAGCACGCCTCCCAGCGCGGTCCCATGGCCGCCAATGAACTTGGTCGCGGAGTGAACCACCAGCGTCGCTCCGTGGTCCATGGGCCGGCAGAGGGCCGGCGTGGCCATCGTGCTGTCAACAATCAAGGGAATACCCCGGCTCTGCGCCAGCGCGGCGACCCGTTCGATATCGAGGATGGCGCCCCGCGGGTTTCCGATGGTTTCACCGTAGAGCGCGCGGGTCTTGGGCGTGATGGCAGCCTCCCAATCTTCGAGGCGCGAGGGGTGCACAAACCGGACCGTGATGGAGAGCTTCCTCAGCGTGTGGACCAGTTGCGTGATCGATCCGCCGTAGAGTTGTGACGATGCCACCACCTCGTCCCCTGCCTCGAGCAGTGTCATGAACGTGACAAGTTGGGCGGCCATTCCGCTCGCGACCGCCACGGCCCCGGTGGCCCCTTCGAGCGATGCGATTCGCTCCTCGAACACCGCGGTTGTGGGATTGCTAATCCGCGTGTAGATGTTGCCGTACTGCTTTAGTTCGAAGAGCTGCGCCGCCTGCTCGGCGTCGTCGAAGACAAAGGACGTCGTTTGGTAGATGGGAACTGCGCGGGCGCCTGAGACGGCATCGGGGATGTGTCCAGCGTGGACCATGCGGGTCTCAAATCCAAAGCGGTGGGATTCGTTGCTGCTCACGAGTCACGAAGAAGCGGAAAATGCGTCCGGAAGCAATGCGTCGAGTGGATTCGACTTTGGACGCCCGGCTGTTAGCTGTTCCGGTTTCCCATCTCCATGAGCGAGTCCGAACTTCTGATCGTCTATCGGGTGCAGGCAAGTTCCGACGAAGTGGAGGCGCGGGCGGACGCGCTGCTTCTCGAGCAAACGGTGGAGCTCTCCCGGCGCGCCCTGCACGATCCCGGGCTGCGGGGACTCACCGTCGGACGGGTGGTGGCGATCGAGGCGATGGGGGAGGACGATTTTCGGGTGTCGCTCGCCCAGCCCCGCAGCGCGACCGCGGATGACCCGGCCCAACTGCTCAATGTCCTCTTTGGCAACTCCTCGCTCCAGCCCGATGTGGTGCTGGAGAGCGTAACCGTGACGGATGCGCAGGCCCTGATCCTCGGCGGACCCCGGATGGGGCTGGCGGGGCTCCGGCGACTGGCCGGCGCGGAGAACCGGGCCATGACCATGACTGCGCTCAAGCCCATGGGATTGTCGGCGGCCCGACTTGCCGCCCTGTGCCACGCTTTTGCCTTGGAGGGTCTCGACTTCGTCAAGGACGACCATGGCCTCGCTGACCACCCGTTCTGCCCATTTGTCGACCGGGTGCGGGCCTGCCTGGAAGCCACGCTCCGCGCGGCCCAGTCCACGGGTCGCCGCACCCGCTATGTTCCCAACCTCATTGGCTCCCCGGAAACCGTGCTGCGACAGGCGCGCATCGCCCGCGAACTTGGTGTTGAGGCCGTCATGATTTCACCGATGGTGGTGGGGTTGCCGGTCTTGAACGAATTGGTGCGTCGTCACCTGGACGTACCGGTGATTGCGCATCCCGCCCTGGGCGGGGCGCTGCGAATCCAGCCCCGCGCCCTGCTGGGACAGCTCTTCCCGCTTTATGGAGCGGACGCCGTCATTTATCCCAACGTGGGAGGACGCTTCAGCTATAGCCGCGACGAATGTGATGCCATCGCCCGGGCGCTGCGCCGCCCCAACGTACCGATTGCGCCGGCGCTTCCCACCCCGGCGGGAGGCATCAAGGCGGATAAAGTCGGGGAGGTGCTGGGCTTCTACGGGGCCGAGACAATGCTGTTGATGGGGGGCAGCCTGCTGGAGTCGCCCGACGAGACGACCCTGCGGCGTCGCAGCCGGCAGTTTGTCGAGGACGTGCACCGTTTTCCGTATGTCAATTGAGTCCGCCTGGTCGTCCGGACACGTCGCCGTTGCACAGGTGACGGAGGATGATCAGGATGGAGCTTCGTAGCTTCACCGATGACCCTTCCCACCCACGTTCGACAAACCGAGCCCTTTCGTTGGGAGGACATTCCCCTGCTGGCCTACAAGGAGGACGGTGGCACCCATTTCAGGGGAGTGACGCGGCAGATTCTCTTTCCAGGCAGTGCGACTCTGCCGGCCCAGCTCCGCTACTTCGAAGTGGCGGAGGGCGGCCACTCGACGCTGGAGCGTCACGAGCACGAACATTCCGTCATGATTGTGCGCGGTGCCGGCGCGGTGCTCGTCGGAATGCGTATTCACCGGCTTGCGACGGGAGATCTTGTCCATGTCCCGCCCGGCACCTGGCATCAGTTCCGGGCATCGACGAATGCGCCGCTCGGATTTCTTTGCCTCGTGTGTTCCGAGCGGGACAAACCGGTGCGGCCCGCACCCGGCGACCTGGAGCAGCTGCGCGCGGATCCGGCGGTGGCGTCGTTTATCCGCGTGTAGCGGATGTGTCGAAGAGCGATCTCAGGCCTGCGCGGGACGCGGGACAGACGCCGCGTTCGGTGATCAGCGCGGTGACCAGCCTTGCGGGGGTGACGTCGAATGACGGGTTGGCGGCCGGCGATTCCGCGGGGGTGAGGCGAATCTCGCGCCATTGTCCCCCGGCATCGACTCCGCGCAGATGGGTCACTTCGTGTGCAGAACGCTCCTCGACCGGAATCTCACGCACGCCGTCATGCCGCGTCCAGTCGATGGTGGGCGACGGCAGGGCGACGTAGAACGGCACCCCGTTGTCGCGGGCGGCGAGCGCCTTCAGGTACGTGCCGATCTTGTTGGCCACATCCCCGTCGGCAGTGACCCGGTCCGTGCCGACGATGACCGCGTCGACCTGGCCGTGCTGCATCAGGTGTCCCCCGGCATTGTCGGCGACAACGGTATGCGGAATTCCATGTCGCGCCAGTTCCCAGGCCGTCAGGGCGGCTCCCTGGTTGCGCGGGCGGGTTTCGTCCACCCAGATGTGCAGGGGTAGGCCGGAGTCATGGGCGAAAAAGAGCGGGGCCAGGGCAGTCCCCCAGTCGACCGTCGCCAGCCAGCCTGCGTTGCAGTGGGTGAGGACGTTGAGACGTTCACCCGGTGGCTTGCGAGATGCCAGCGCGCGAAACAGGGGGAGCCCGTGTTCGCCGATGGCACGGTTGATTGCTACGTCCTCATCGGCCAGCAGACCGGCCAGCCGGTAGGCCTCGGCGGCGCGTTGTTTGGGAGGGAGTGCCGACACGCCGGAGCGAACCTTTTCCACCGCCCAGCGGAGGTTCGCGCCCGTTGGACGCGTGGCAATGAGCTGATGGGCGGCCGCGTTCAGGGCGTCGTCGCCTGGATCCTGGCGGAGGGCGAGGGCCAGTCCGTACGCTCCGGCGATACCGATCAAAGGAGCGCCCCGGACCTGCATGGTCACAATGGCCTGTGCGATTGCGTCCGCGGTGCGCGTCCGTGCGATCGTGAACGCGTGGGGGAGGAACGTCTGGTCGATCAGGCAGACCGTCCAGCCATCGGGGTCGAGCCAGATCGTGCGATAGGGGACACCGTCAATTTTCATGGTCGCGCGAACGTTTACCTTAGCCAAACCATGCCGTTGAACCACGAATTGACACGAATCTACACGAATGAAAACAGGGACCAGGAGTTGCGAGGCATTGGTTCACTCTGTGGTGAGGAAAATTCAGGTGCTCGACTCTTCGTATCTCACTCCGGATTCGGGTCCAATCGTGGTTACTCGTCTGAATGATTGGCTTAGGTGAGGGGGCCGAGACAACCCCGACCCTCCGAACCCATCCAAAAAAAACGCCGCTCACGTGAGCGGCGTTTCGAAATCAGGGAGCGAGACCCCGACGCACTCAGTGCGTCAGAAGATTCGCGCGCGAGTGCTTGATCGTGCGGGTGACCGCGCGTTGATGCTTCGCGGAAAAACCGGTGTACTTGCGGGGGAGGATCTTACCCGTGTCCGTGACGTAGCGAACCATCATCTGCGGAGTGGTGAAAGGAATCTCCGGCGGAGTGAGGCTGCGCTGGGTCTGTTCGTTGGTGCTCATGGAAAAGAGGCGAGAACGAAAGGGATCCCACCGGTGGTGTCAACGGGCGAATTCTCCTGATGGTGTTTAATGTATATAAATAGCAATAATTGGTGCGTTGAGGAGTCCGGGTCGTGCGGAGTGGAAGGCTTTCCTGGGTGCCTGGAGCTCTCCGTTCAAAATGTGGCTTGCGCCCAAGGCGTGCGCCCAATTGGTAGCGCGACACACCTCGTTTCACCGTTCCATGGCCAACGCCTACACAGAAGCCAGCATCAAGACCCTCTCGCCCCTCGAGCATATCCGCCTGCGCCCCGGCATGTACATCGGAAGGCTCGGCAGCGGGACCCATGCCGAAGATGGCATCTATGTGCTGCTCAAGGAGACGATCGACAACTCGATCGACGAATTCACGATGGGGTTCGGCAAGAAGATCGAGATTGAGCTGAACGACCGCACGGTGCGGGTGCGTGACTACGGGCGGGGTATTCCCCTCGGCAAACTCATCGATTGCGTTTCGATCATCAACACGGGCGCCAAGTACGACAGTGAGACCTTCCAGAAAGCCGTGGGACTGAACGGCGTGGGTCAGAAGGCGGTCAACGCCCTTTCGTTCAGCTACCGGGCCCAGGCGGTGCGGGAGGGAGAGTCCAAGGTGGTCGAGTTCGTGCAGGGCAAGCTTAAGAAGGACCACCGCGTCGCCAAAACCGATGAGCGCAACGGGACAATCATCGATTTCACACCGGACGAGGCGCTTTTTGGCAAAGACTTCAAGTTCCGCCCCGAGTTCATCGAGGACATGCTGTGGAACTACGCGTTCCTCAATCGGGGACTGACCCTGACTTTCAACGGCAAGTCCTTCCGCTCGGAGAACGGGCTCAAGGATTTGCTGACCCGTAAACTGACGGGCGAGACCCTGTATCCGATCATCCACATCGAGGCGGACGACATCGAGGTGGCGATGACCCACGGCGGGCACTATGGCGAAGAGTACTATTCGTTCGTCAACGGCCAGCATACCACCATGGGAGGCACGCACCTGTCGGCCTTCCGCGAGGGCCTGGTCCAGACCATGCGCAATTTCTTCAAGAAGGACTACGACGCCGCCGATATCCGCCAGTCGATTGTCGCGGCGGTCAGCGTGCGGGTGATCGAGCCGGTGTTCGAATCCCAAACCAAAACCAAGCTGGGCTCGAATGACATTGGGCCGAAGGGGCCTTCGATCCGCCAGTTCGTCGGGAACTTTCTCCAACAGCACCTCGACAACTGGCTCCACCGGAACCCCGAGGCCGCCGAGGCCTTGAAACGCAAAATCGAGGATTCCGAGCGCGAGCGCAAGGAGCTGTCGGGTATCCGCAATCTCGCCCGCGAGCGCGCCAAGAAGGCATCGCTGCACAACCGCAAGCTGCGTGACTGTCGCGTGCATCTGGATTCCAAGGACAAGCGGGCCGAGGAGAGCACCCTCTTCATCGTTGAGGGTGACAGTGCGGCGGGTTCGCTCACCGCCTGCCGCGACGTGCAGTCACAGGCCGTCTTCGCGTTGAAGGGCAAACCGCTCAACACGTTTGGCCTGACAAAAAAGGTGATCTATGAAAACGAGGAGTTTCACCTGCTGCAGAGCGCATTGAACATCGAGGAGGGACTGGACGGACTGCGGTACAACCGGGTGGTGGTGGCGACCGATGCCGACGTCGACGGCATGCACATCCGTTTGTTGCTCCTGTCATTCTTCCTCCAGTTCTTCCCCGAGCTGATCACCCAGGGACACCTCTTCATCCTCGAAACGCCCCTGTTCCGGGTGCGCAACAAGAAACAGACGATCTACTGCTATTCGGAGGCGGAGAAACAGGCGGCGCTGCACAAGCTCGGACAGACCGCGGAGATCACCCGTTTCAAGGGATTGGGCGAGGTGTCGCCCTCCGAGTTCAAGGATTTCATCGGCGAGGGCATGCGAGCGGAGCCGGTCAGTCTCACTCACCTCCATAACAGCAATCAACTCCTCAGCTTCTTCATGGGGAAGAACACCCCGGAGCGGCAGGACTTCATCATTGAGCACCTCAAGGTCGAAAAGGACCTGGTGGAGGCCTGAGCTCGAACCTGTTTGATTCCCTTTTGGCATGTCACCTCGCAAGACCCCCAAGGACGACCAACCGGAACTGCCGCTGAGCGCCGCCGCGCCAGAGACTCCCGCCTCCGCCCCCGCGGAAGCTCCGCCGGCGGCGCCGGCGACACCGTCACTTCCACCGCCACCGGCCGAACCGTTCAACGGTTCTCCCCCGAGCAATGGTCCGGAAGCCCCGTTGGCGAAGTCGTACCGGCAGTGGTTTCTCGACTACGCCAGCTACGTGATCCTCGATCGCGCGGTGCCGCACATCGACGACGGACTGAAGCCGGTCCAGCGACGCATCCTTCACACGTTCTGGGAGCAGGACGATGGTCGCTTTCACAAGGTGGCCAATATTGTCGGCGCGTGCATGCGTTTTCATCCCCACGGTGACGCCTCCATCGGCGCCGCCCTCGTGGGCATGGGCCAGCGTGGATTCCTGGTCGAGCCCCAGGGCAACTTCGGCAACATGCTGACGGGCGACGAGGCGGCCGCGCCGCGTTACATCGAGGCGCGCCTGACGGCGTTTGCCCGCGAGGTGGTGTTCAATCCAAAGACCACGGTCTGGCAGCTCAGCTACGACGGGCGGGCCAAGGAGCCGGTGACGCTCCCGGCCAAGTTTCCGCTCGTGCTGCTCGATGGCGCCGAAGGCATCGCGGTCGGTCTCTCGACCCGCATTCTGCCGCACAATTTCAACGACCTGTGCCGGGCCGCCATCAATCATCTGCAGGGAAAGCGGTTCCGCATCATGCCGGATTTTCCGACGGGCGGCATCGCTGACTTTTCGGAGTACAATGACGGCGAGCGGGGAGGGCGGGTCAAAGTGCGGGCCAAGATCGAAGTGCGGTCCAAGTACCTGCTCGCGATCACGGAACTGCCGTTCGGTCGCACCACCGAAGCACTGATCGAGTCGATCCTGGCCGCCAACGCCAAGGGCAAGCTCAAGGTCAAACACGTCGACGACATTACCTCGGAGAACGTCGAAATCCTCGTGCACCTGCCGCAGGGGGCGGACACCGATCAGGTTATCCGCCAGCTCTATGTCTTTTCCGACTGCGAGGTTTCGATCGCCCCGGCCGCATGTGTCATCGACAAGGACAAACCGCTGTTCCTCGGTGTATCAGAGATCCTGCGTCGCTCTGTCGACAAGACGGTGCAGTTGCTCAAGCGCGAGCTGGAGATCCGCCTGGAGGAGCTGGAGCAGCAATGGCATTGGGACTCATTGGAACGCATCTTCATCGAGGAACGGGTGTATCGACGGATTGAGAAGTCTCAGACCTGGGAGAGCGTGCTCGAGGAAATCCGCACCGGGCTGAAGCCCTTCCTCAAGGGGTTGCGCCGGGAGGTGACCACGGAGGACATCACCCGCCTGACCGAAATCCGGATCAAACGCATTTCCGCCTACAACCGGTTTCAGGCCGACGAGGCGATCAAGAAAATCGAGGCGGAGATCAAGGAAA
>JAEUGZ010000448.1 GCA_016794725.1 Opitutaceae bacterium
CGGTCACCTTCGCACTCGGGGCGATCTCCGGCGCGCTGGGAATCCTTGGCTCCGCCCTGCACCGTCTGGGTGGCGGGTCGGGCAAGGCGCTCTACTTCGTTCTGCAGTGTGCGATCCTCACCGCGCTGATCTGGCTCAGCCCGCTGCGGGGTTCGTTCGCCATCATCGTGCTGCCCATTGTCAGCGAGGCCATCTTCGAACTCCGGCCACGCAACGCCATCGTCGTGGGCGCGTACCTCTTCCTGCAGACAATTCTGGTGTGGATGGTTCCCTACGGCGCCTCCGCCGTGCTGTCGGCCGTCTTCAGCTACGCCGCAGCCTTCGGCTTCACCATCGCCTTTACGCTGGTCACACGTCACGCGCTCGCCAGCCGCGAACGGGAACGGGCGCTGCGCGAAGACCTGGAACGCGCCCACCAGAAACTTCAGGCCAGCGCCGCCCAGACTGCAGAACTGGCCACCACCCGGGAACGCAACCGGCTCGCGCGGGAAATTCACGATGGCGTCGGCCACTACCTTACCGTCGTGAAAACCCAACTTGACGCGGCCGCTGCCCTGATTCCGACGCAACCAGAACGAGCCCGCGAAGTCATTGGATCCGCAGCCAAACTGACTGCCGAGGCCCTCGACGATGTGCGTCGCTCCGTGGGCACCCTTCGCGCCGACGCCGCGCGTCCGGCCCTCGCAGACGCCCTGACCGACCTCGCCCGACACGGGGAGCCGGTGCCAAGCCTCACGATCGAGGGGGAAACCCGCGCCCTGCCCAGCGCGGTGGAACACGCGCTTTTCCGGGCCGCCCAGGAGGCCCTGACCAATGTCCGCAAACACGCCGGCGCGCGGCAGGCCTCGGTGGTCCTCGACTACCGCGCGCCCGGCCGCGTGGGCCTCGAAGTCGCCGACGACGGGCGCGGTCCGGGCACCACTGCCTCTGGTGGCTTCGGCCTGATCGGCCTGCGTGAACGCATCGAACTGCTAGGCGGTCAGGTCGAGGCCGGCCCCGGACCGGACGGCGGTTTCCGCCTGCGCGTCGAGGTTCCGGCATGAAGCGCATTCGACTCCTGCTGGTCGATGACCAGTCCTTGTTCCGTGAAGCCCTGCGCACCCTGCTGTCGCTGCAGTCCGACTTCGAGGTGGTGGCCGAGGCGGAAAACGGACAACGCGCCCTCACGCTGGCACAACAGCACCAGCCGGACGTGATCCTCATGGACCTCCGCATGCCGGTGATGGGAGGAGTGGAGGCCACGCGGCGGATGGGTCAGCACGCACCACAGTCGCGCGTCGTCGTGCTCACCACATTCGACGACGACGCCGAGATCATCGACGCGATGCGGGCCGGCGCCCTGGGTTACCTGCTGAAAGCCTGCTCGGCGGACAAACTTTACGAGGCCGTTCGGGCCAGCGCACGCAACACCTTCGTCCTCGAACCGTCGATCGCGGCCAAAATCATGGGCGAATTGAACCGCCTCAGCCAGAACGCCACGCGCAAGCCCGCCACCGTCCTCGCTGAACCGCTGTCCGAACGCGAACTCGATGTGCTTCGGCTGCTCGCCGCCGGCTGCAGCAACAAGGAAATCGGCTCCCGGCTGGCCATCGCCGAAGGCACCGTGAAAAATCACATGACCAATGTGCTCGGCAAGCTGCAGGCCCTCGATCGTACCCAGGCCGCCCTGCGGGCCCGCGAACTCGGCCTGATTTGAACCTAAAAACCGCGATTGAACCACGGATGAACACGGATCAACACGGATACAAACGAGTTGAGCCAAAGTGGGCACTCCACGTCGCAGGTGAAGAACTGCTTGTACTCCGAATCCGAGTTTATCTGTGTCCATCCGTGGTTTATGAACGGATCGACTGTCTTCAACTGCGGAAGATGGGTTGAATCGAGCCGGCTGCCGCGATCTCGGATTCCGCATTCCTCCGAGGTTCTTGGACTCAAGGATCCGGTGAGGTTGAGGAATGCCGGGGCGGACCGCATGACCTTGGTCACGGTTGACCATGACCCCACCCTGACTTCCAGGCGATGCGGAGCGACCCGCGGATCTGGTAGGCTGTGGGTCGAGCCACACCATGAACTCCCTGCCGAACGAACTTCGCTCCGCCCTGAAGTCACTCCGACGTTCACCGGGGTTCACCGGCTTCTCGCTGGCGCTGCTCGCCGCCGGCATCGGCGCCACCGTCGCGGTGTACTCGTTGCTCCACTCCATCGTGCTGCGTCCCCTGCCTTACCCGGAAGCGGACCGCCTGGTGGGACTGACCTCGCGCCATGCGGCCAAGGGTCTGGCCATGCCGGCACTCTCGGCCAGTGATTTTCGCGATGTTCACGAGCGGGCCAAGTCCTATGCGACACTCGCCGCCTATCGTCCGGGCTTCGCCTCCTACGCTCCCGCCGGAGGTGAGCCGGTGCAGCTGGTGGTGGCCCTGGTGACCGAGGAGTTCTTCCCCACGTTCGGAATCTCTCCCCAACTCGGTCTCGTCCCACGCCCCGAGGCCTTCTCGGTCTCGGGACCCCGGGTCGCTCTCATCAGTCACGCCGCCTGGCAGCGGCACTTTGGCGGCAGCCGCGACGTCATCGGCCGGACGCTGACGATCGACGATACCCCGACCACGCTCATCGGAGTCATGCCGGACCACTTTCGTGAACCCGACTTTGTCGACGTGTGGCTTCCCTTTCCGAGCGAGTCCCCCGAAAACCTCGCCCGTGACTCCCGCTTCTGGAGCACGGTCGGCCGGCTCAAGCCGGGCGTCAGCACCGCCGCCGCCGCCGCGGAGGCGCAGGTTATCGCCGCAACGCTCGCCCACGAGTATCCAGCAATTAATCACGGCTGGTCCATCACGGTGCGTCCGCTCCTCGATCTGCGGGTGGGCGACGTGCGCGGCACCCTGGTGCTCCTGCTCGGCGCGGTCGGACTGGTGCTGCTGCTGGCCTGCGCCAACCTCGCCAACCTCTTCCTCGCCCGCGGGGTCTCCCGCCTCCCGGAGTTTGCGGTCCGACTCGCCCTGGGCGCCTCTCCCTCCGCCCTGGCCCGCACGGTTCTGGTCGAAAGCGGGCTGCTCGCAATCGTGGGGGGTGGCCTCGGCGTGCTCCTGGCCGCCGTCGGCGTGCCTCTGCTGGTTCAGCAGCTTCCGCCCGGCCTGGTGCCGCGCTCCCACACCGTGGCCGTTCACGGACCCGCCCTCGCCGTCGCCGCCGGGGTCACCGTGCTCACCGGCCTGATTTTCGGTCTCCTGCCCGCCTGGCAGGCCGGCCGCACACCCGTCAACAGCCTGCTCAAGGGCGGTGGCGGCCGGGCGGGCGGCAATCGCTTCACCCGCCGCGCCCAGTCCGCCCTGGTGGTGGGACAAGTCGCCCTGACCCTGATCGTGCTGTCGTCCGCGGCGATGCTGACGCGCAGCCTGCTCAGCCTGGAGACAACCCCACCGGGATTCGATCCGCGCGACGTGCTCGCGGTGCGGCTCGCCCCGCCTCCGACCCGCTGGGAGACGCCGCTCGAATTGGCCGCGACCTACGAACGTGTTCTGAACGAGGTCCTGCGCCTGCCCGGAGTCAGCTCCGCCGCCGTCAACTCAAGCGCGCCGCTCTGCGGGATCTCGCTGCGTTATCCACTCACCGTGGAACGCGACACCCGGCCGGAGGCCACCCCGGACGAGGCGGTCTTCAACGCCGTCAGCCCGGGTTACGTGCAGGCGCTGCGGCTGCCGCTGCTGCGGGGACGCGACCTGCGCGACAGCGACGTTTCCACCACCGTAAAGGTGTGCCTGGTCAACCAGGCGCTCGCCACGCGCCTGTTCGGTGACAGCGATCCAATCGGACGCCGCGTCCGCATTGTGCCGTGGTTGCTTTCCGACTACCGTGAAATCGTCGGCGTGGTGGGCGACACGCGCCAGGACAACCTCGCCGACCCGCCTCCCGCGCAGATCTACGTTCCGCAGGCACAGTCCCCCTGGTTCTTCAGCACGCTGCTTGTGCGTGCCCAGGGTGGCATGGCGATGTCACGCTCCCTTCAGGCCGCGCTCCAGCGGGTCGATCCCACCGCCTCGTTTACGCTTCGCTCCCTCGACGAGAACATTGCGCGCACGACCCTGGTGCCACGGCTGCGCACCTTCCTCTTCGCCTGCTTCGGTGCGGCGGCCCTGGGTCTATCCCTGCTTGGCATCTACGCCAGCATGGCCTTCGGCGTGCGGCAGCAGGTGCGCGAAATCGGGGTGCGCATGGCGCTGGGCGCAACGCCGGGAACCGTGTTCCGGCAAGTGCTGGGGCGTGCCGCACGACTGGCCGGTCTGGGGGTTGGGCTGGGATTGCTCCTTTCCCTGGCCCTGTCTCAGATCCTCCGGGGCACCCTCGACGGCGCGCTCGCGGCTGAACCCTGGGTGCTCCTGTCCCTCTCCGCTCTCCTCCCGTTTGCCGCTTTGTTCGCCTGCGCCGCGCCCGCCGCCGGTGCCGCGCGACTCGATCCCGCCCGCGCCCTTCAATCCGAATGACACGGATCGATCCCTTTTTTCCCATGCACACGTCATCCGCCTCCCTTCGTTCCCTGTTCCTCGTGGTCGCGCTGTCCCTTCCCGGCGCGCTCCTCGCGGCGACGCCGCTGGACAGCGCCGCCGCCGCCCTCAAGGCCGGCGACCTCGCCGCCGCCGAATCGGCCCTCGCTCCGTACGCCACCGCCGAAAAGCCGGAGGCGTCCGCCCTGAACCTGCTCAGCCAGCTGCGTCTGGCGCAAAAGCAATCCAAGGAGGCCGTCGCCTTCGCCGAGCGTGCCACCGCCGCCGATCCCACCCAGGCCGCGTACTTCTCCCAACTCGGCTACGCCTACAGCGTCCGCATCGGCGAGGTCTCCTTCATGCAGCAGGCCATGATGTCGGGAAAGCTGCGCAAAGCCTACGAACAGTGCGTCAAACTCGATCCCAACAGTCTCGACGGACTGATCGGCCTGACCCGCTACTTCTCCAGCGCGCCGGAAATCGCCGGCGGCAGTCCGGTCAAGGCACGCGAGTACGCGGAGCGGGTGCAGGGTCTCAATCCGTTCCTCGGCGCGGTCGAGCTCGGCCGGCTGGCGGAAAAGGCCGCCCAGCCGGCCGAGTCGCTCGTTCACTACGAAGCCGCCTGCACTGCAAATCCCAGCCACGCGGGCGCGCAGGCCGCCTGCGGACGCATGTTGGTGAAACTCAATCGTCCCGAAGAAGCGCGCCGGCGTTTCGAGGCCGCGCTCGCCCTCAACCCCTCGCACGAGGCCGCCCGGAAGGGCCTGGACGACCTGAACCGCGCCGCCGCCGCCCCGACGCCACCCCGATAGGCTCGGCACTGTAACCGGTCTTCACTTACCTGCCGGCTCACCGACCGGCAACCAACTGGTTCCGGACGAGAACTCACCGTGTCATCCGGAACGGATCGATGAATATTCGCTTGCTGAAAATTCATCCCGTCACCCAGGACGGCCCCGGCCAGCGCCATCGTGCTGATTCGTTAATTCCTTGCGGAAGTCGAAGTACTGAGCGGATTCCGGACAAGAACGGCGGTTGACAGTTTCGCTCCGTCTCGAACGCTCGTCGATTCCAGCGGCTGTGCGTACCCCTTTCTTTCGCGGCAGAATCGTCGTTTCTGTCCGGAAGGCGCCTCGCTCCGTCGTTGGACGTTCGTTCGCGGTTCACCACCGTGGAACTCCGTTTCCACCTTCCGACACCATGACTAGCCAACCTGAAACCCCCGTCCTTCCCTCACGATCCCGATTCGTACCTGTGCCCTTTGCCCGGCTCGGAGTCTGCCTCCTGGTCATCGTGGCCGGCGCACAGGCGCAATCGGTTGCGCCCGCACCGGTGCCTGCTCCCGACTCCGTGAAGAAGCCGGTGCCCACGGTCGAGGCGACTCCCGCGGAGGAGGTGCTGGAGCTGTCGCCCTTTGTCGTCGCGACCGACGCGGACCGTGGCTACCAGTCCACCGCCACGCTTGCCGGCACCCGCCTGCGGACGGAATTGCGCGACGTCGGTGCCGCCATTTCGGTGGTCAATGCTCAGTTTCTGGCCGACACCGCCTCGACCAATGCGAAAGACCTGCTCGTCTACACGACCGGCACGGAGGCCGCCGGCATGGGTGGCAACTACTCGGGTGTGAGCACCGGCAACAATTTCTCCAATGCGGAGGACGGCCTCGTCAGCCCGAATCAATCCACCCGTGTCCGCGGATTGAGCGGCGCCGATCTGACCCGTGATTTCTTTTCGACCGACATCGGCATGGATTCCTACAACACCGAACGCGTCGACATCTCGCGCGGTGCGAACGCCATCCTGTTCGGGCTGGGGAGCCCGGCCGGCATCATCAACAATCAGCTGAAGATGCCGAATCTGCGCAAAAACAGCATCAGCTATGTGCAGAACGTCAGCCGCTATGGCTCGCACCGCGAGATTCTCGACGTCACCCAGATGATCGCCAAGGACCGTCTGAGCGTGCGCGTCATCGGCCTCAACGACGAAGAAAAATTCCGACAGAAGCCCGCCTTCGAGGATGACCGGCGTCTCTACGCAGCGCTTCGCTGGGAGCCCAAGCTCGTCAAGGGCGGTCTCACCCAAATCCAGGTCAGCTACGAGGACGGGAACATCAAGGCCAACCGCCCGCGCGTGACCCCGCCGATGGACGGGCTTTCGGTCTGGTTCGGTGTGCTCAACAAGGTGTCGCTCGACCCCACCAACCCCACCTCCGTCACCAACAATCCGCTGCTTGCCGCCCACCTCGGAGCGGCCGGACGCTGGTTTGGTCAGGTCGGCGCGGTCTTCACCGACCCGGCCTCCGCCGCCCAGGGCGGCAACGGTGTGCCCCCCTTCATGATGAGCCGGGGCGGCACGCCCTTCACCCAATGGTTCGGAGTCGGCAACTACACCACCCAGGGCAACAACCCGCTGTTCTTCCTCAACCAGCAGTTCGCTCCGGCCGGCCAGGCCTACGCCGGACTCTGGAAGTACCAGGAAATCCGCGACCCAAGCGTGTTCAACTTCTACGACTCCCTGCTCGACGGACCGAACAAGCGTGAATTCGCCGATTTCAACGCCCTCAACGTGGTGGCGCGGCAGACCTTTCTCAATGATCTGGTGGGGGTGGAACTGGCGTACGACAAGCAGGATCACTCGCGGCGCAATCGCAGCCTGATCGGCTTCGATGCGGCCACGATCCACGTCGACATGCAGAACAAACTCGTCGACGGCTCGCCCAATCCCAACTTCGGCCGCCCGTACTTTGCCTCCGACTCGATCGGCAACTACATGGTGGACACCGACCGCGAGGCGTTCCGTGCCACCGCCTACGGCACGATTGATCTGACCAAGCGCACCAGCCTGCTCCGGCACCTCGGGCGGCACGTGTTCACCGGGGTTTACAGCGACCAGGAGAGCACCCGCCTCTCCCGCACGCACCAGGGCTACGTCTACACCCTCGATCAGAATGTCTACGCCGACAACCCCGCCACCCTGTCCTATCCTGGGTATGTGGCCATCCACTACCTTGGCAACTCCATCGCCAATCTCTCCTCCCCGGCCGGAGCCAACATCCAGGGTCTGACCGCCCTGCACACACCCCAGGCGACCGGCACCGCCCTGCTGTTCGACAACCGCACCGACGTCTGGGTCCGCGCCCCGGTCAGCGTGCTCGATCCGGAAACGAATCTGGACAAGCTCTACTCCCAGGCCAGCCGGTCCTTCAACAAGACCAAGAGCACCTCCGCCATCTGGCAGAGCTACTTCCTCAACCGCAAGCTG
>JAEUGZ010000491.1 GCA_016794725.1 Opitutaceae bacterium
TACGAGGTCGTGGCCAAAGGAGGCGTGCTCGCACTCAGTCCGCCGCTCGCGGTGGTGTACCTCGAAGGCAAGTTCGAGCCCGCCCGCGAACCGGCGCTGGCCCGGGTGGTGCAGAAGGACCTGCTCTTCTCGCCCGCGTTGCTGCCCATCCGGGTGGGGACACGCGTGGAGTTTCCCAATCTCGACGACACGTACCACAATATCTTTTCCTACTCCGCCGCCAAGCGGTTCGACCTGGGCCGCTACCGGCCCGACGAACGCCCGATTCCCTCGCAGGTCTTCGACCTGCCGGGGCTGGTGACGCTGCGGTGCGACATTCATGAACACATGCGGGCCCTCATTCTCGTGCTCGACACCCCGCATTTTGTCGTGACCGATGAAGCGGGACGTTTCCGGCTCGAGGGATTGCCGGTCGGTTCCTATGTTCTCAAGGCCTGGCTCAACAGCCGCATGGTGCGCGAGCAGCCGGTGGTGTTGACGGACGATGGCGTGCTCGAGGTGAACTTCCCGTGAATCCGCCGCCGGCCCAGGGAGCGTTCCAGGCGCGGGGATTCCGTGCCAAGCTGCGGGTGACCATGATGGTGGTCGTCACCGCGGCCACCGGAGTCGTCCTCTACATCGCCGAACGCAACCTGGTGACCAGCGTCGAAAATGAGCTGCAGCGTGAGTTTCAGTCGGAACTCGAAACCGTGCACCACCTGCAGGCCCTGCGCCAGGCCGCCCTGCTTGAACGCTGCCGGACACTGGTGCGCCGGCCACGGATTCACGCCGCCTTTGAAGACGATGCGCTTGACCTGCTCTATCCCAGCGCCCGGGACGAACTGCGCGACGTGATGTCCCCCTCGGAACCGGCCCAAGCCTCCGTGCTGCGGGCGGAGTTTTACCGGTTCATCGACCGGCGCGGAGCCGTGATTTCAACCGGCAACACGGGTGAGGCGGGCCGGCTGGGTCCGGACGAGGAGCCCCGGCTTGGTCTGCCTGCATTGTCGGATTCACAACAGATTGGATACCTGGTGCGTCGGGGGACGGACGGTTCCGAGGTCATCTCCGAGGTGGTGGCGATGCCGATCTTCTCCCAGGAGACCGATGCCGTCATTGCCGCCCTGGTCCTCGGCTTCCGGTTTGAGGCGGCCGGTGCGGCAGGACGCAATGCCGACCTTGAGCGGGGAGTTTGGCTGGAGGGGAAGCTGCACATGAACGGACTTACCCCCGCCGCGCGGACGCAGCTGGCCGCACACCTGCGCGCCCGGGTGGCGGGTGATGGGCCCTTGCGCGAGGGCGGCGCGCTGGACCTCGATGGCGCGCCGTTTCGCGTTTTCAGCCAGCAGCTCAACGAGGGGTCGCTCTATCCGCCCGCCCACGAGGTCTGCGTGTATCCGCTCACCCCGCTCATGCTTCGACGCCAGGCGATCCGCTGGAAAGTCATCGGCGCGGGCGGGCTGGTGCTGCTGGCCGGCCTGATCGCGAGCCATTTCGCCTCCGGACGACTCTCCGTTCCGGTGGAGAAGCTGGAGGTCGACACCGCGGAGGCCCGCCTGCAGCGCGCCCGGGCCGAGGCCGCCCTTGAGTCGACCAGCGTTGAACTGCAGCGGGCGGCCCGTTTCTCCGCCGACGCCTCACATCAATTGAAAACACCCGTCGCCGTGCTGCGCGCCGGACTGGAGGAGCTGCGCGCGTCCGGACGCTTCAGTTCCGAGACCAACGAGGAGATCTCGCGGCTCGTGCACCAGACCTACCGGCTCTCCGGTGTCATCGACGATCTGCTGCTGCTCTCGCGGCTCGATGCCGGCCGACTCAAGCTCTCGGTGGCGCCGATCGAGCTGACGCGGCTGATTGACGCGGCGCTCGATGACCTCGGCGTGCACCCGGATGCCGACACATTCGCGGTCGAGACCGAGATTCCCGAGTCGCTCCGTGTCGGCGGCGACGAGCATTACCTCGGCATCATCCTGCAGAATCTGCTCGAGAATGCGCGCAAGTACAATCGCCCCGGGGGACGCATCCGGATCCAGGCGTCAATCGAGGACGGGGGCGTGGTGGTGCGCATTGGAAACACCGGGCGGGGCATCGCCCCGGCGTCGCAGGCGCACATCTTTGAGCGCTTTCATCGCGGCGGAGTGGGCGAGAACGTTCCGGGTTATGGTCTCGGCCTCAACCTGGCCCGTGAACTCGCCCGATTGCATCAGGGCGAGCTGCGGCTGTTGAGTTCGGGCGATGACTGGACCGAGTTCGAGTGGCGGCTGCGCGCCGCTCCCGTCGAGACGTCGGTGGCGAGGACACACGCATGAGGTGGGTATTCGGAGTTCCTCTTCTCCTCGCGCTGCTGGCGGTCTCGTCCCGCGCGGCGGATGACTTCTTCGATCGACTCGGTGAGAGCCTGACGCTTGTGTCCCCCGGTGGCGCCGGTGCGGCGCGGCTGAGCGGCACGCTCGATCTCGAACATTATGTGTTTCCTCACCCCGCCCCGGGGCTGGTGTTTGCTTCGGGCAACACCCTCTTCAATCCGAGGCTTTCGCTCTATGTCGACGCCCAGTGGGGTGAGCGCACTTACGTGTTCGCGCAGGGCCGCGTAGATCGTGGATTTGATCCGGCCGCAGGCAATCCACAGGCGCGGATCGATGAGTACGCGGTGCGTTTTGCGGTACTCAAGAATGGACGACTGGGCCTGCAGGCGGGGCGATTCGCCACGGTGGTGGGCCGGTGGGTGCGGCGCCACGGCTCGTGGGAACAGCCGTTTGTCACCGCCCCGCTGGCCTACGAAAACCTGACCGGCGTCTGGGATTCCGCCGCGCCCCGCACGACCGAGGTCTTGCTGGCCTGGGCCCATGTGCGGCCCTTTCCGTCGGTGCCGGATGAGTTCACGGACAAGCACCTGCGTCTGCCCATGATCTGGGGTCCGAGTTACGCCCATGGCGTGGCGGCGATTGGGGACTGGGGTCCGTTCGACCTCGCGGTTGAAGTCAAAAACGCGGCGCTCTCCTCCCGCCCCGAAGCCTGGGATCTCGATCGCGCGCGGTGGCGGCATCCCACCCTGAGCGCCCGGCTGGGTTACCGGCCGAATGTGATGTGGGAGGGAGGCCTTTCCGCCAGCACGGGCGCGTTCCTGGATCCCCTGGCGGCGCGATTCCTGCCGCCGGGACGCAGCCTGTCCGACTACCGCCAGACCCTGCTCGCGGCCGATCTGTCGTTCGCGTCCCGGCGCTGGGAAGTTTGGACGGAGTGGGTGGCCACCCGATTTCAGCTTGCGGGTGTGGGCAATGCCGATACCGCCGCTGGATTTGTGGAGGTGAAGCGGAAATTGGCGCCCCAGTGGTCCGTCGCCGCGCGCCTCAACCGTCAGATCTTCGGACGCCTGACGGATGCGCGGGGTCAGCAGGTCAAGTGGGGTCGGGAACTCTGGAGGCTCGATTTCGCGCCGACCTACCGGTTTAGCGCCCACCTCCAACTGAAAGTCCAGTACAGCGTCGAGCGGCGTGACACCACGGCCACGCGCACCGTGCACACGCTTTCCTCGCAGGCGACCCTCCGGTTTTGAGGCGGGGCCGGTCCGTGGTAAGGGAACAAGGCAACGATCGACCAGGGAACTGTTGCAACTCGCGCTCCTTGAGGAACGGAGCGCAGGCCGTAACAGCCCTGTTACGGTAGTTGGCTTTTCAACGGGCCTTCCCCGGCGAGACTGCGCACAGCTCCGGTCCCCGCACCGGAGCCTGTAACCCGCACCCTTGCCATGAAGCTCTCCTCCCTTCCGCGCCGGCCCCTGTGGTGGCTCAACCTGCCTTCTGTGATGCTGCTCACGCTCCTGCAGCGGACTCCCTTGCTGAAGCTGGCGGTTCCGACGGGAGTGGTGACACACCTCTCGCCGATCTCGTCCATTCTGAGATCCGCCTTCACGAGTGTGGCCTCGCTGGGCGTAGTGCACGCCCTGGCGGGCGCAACTGAACTCGCCACCACCTCACCCAGTCCGCTGACGACCACGGTGGGCGCCACGGTTCAGGTGGGTTTCGCCATCACCGGCACCGTCTCGGCCGCCGATCGCTGGACGACAGGCGGATCCGTTCCGCCGGGGCTGACGTTTTCCGGAGGTGAAAACACACCACTGATTCTGTCGGGAAAACCGACTGTCGCCGGCACCTTCAACTTCACCGTCCAGGGCAATGACGCAATTGGTGGAGACACCCAGGTTTACACCTACACCATCATTGTGACCGGGGGTACGCCCGATGTTGCTCCCACGGTGTCGGCCCAGCCGACGGCTCAATCCACGGCGGTCGGTGGCAGCGTGACACTCTCGGTCACCGCCGCGGGTACACCGACCCCCACCTATCAGTGGTACCGGAATGGCCGGGTCGTGACCGGCGCGACCTCGGCTACGCTGTCGTTGACCAACGTCCAGCCGGCCAACGCTGGGGTTTACTCGGTCGTTGCCACCAATGCCGCCGGCTCTGTCACCAGCACGGCAGTGCCGGTCTCGGTTTCAACCACGGACCTGTTTGTCGGAACCGCATTCTCCGACCCGGCCTGGAGATCGCTCCAGCATCCGAATGGCAATCTTTACACCCAGATTCTCCTGACCGGGGCAGCGGCGACCGTCACGGCTGACGCCGGCAAGGTCACGCGCATTTCGTTCATCGATCTTCAAGATGACATCATCCAGCTTGAGTTCTCGGGACCCGGATCGATGACCATCACGCTGGACAATCCTTCCGGTCCGGCGCTGCCGACCAAGTACAACCAAGCGGTGGAGTACATGCGGGGCCACCCCACCGTGCTGATCCAGGGGGCGGGCGCGAACACCTTCTTCTCGGCGTTTTCGGTGGGGTCGCTCACCGCGGTAAACCAGGCGCTGTTCAAGGGTGACGTGACTTACGACGGTCACGCGGACCTGGCCCGGCTTGCCATCCAGAGCCCCACGGGGGAATTCGGCGGCCTCTTCATGGGCAACGGTGCCTTCAGCGATACCAGCGGGGTGACGGGTGTATATGCGCCGGGCGTCACCGTCCGTGGCAATATCCGCATCAATGATATCCGGGCCTTTGATACCGCCCTTCCGGTGCTGGTGTTCGGTGCGACACCGAATGCCGAGAACGGACTGCGGATCAATGGAGGAGACCTGGAGCAGGCGAATGCCAAGGCGATCGAGCTTCGCGGCGTGAACAAGGTGATCATGGGCAACGGCACGGACTCCCACGGCCGGGCCGAAGCCGCCCAGATCAACAAGGCGAAATTTGAAACCTCGGGCAGCGATGTGACCACGAGCGTGGTGGTCAATCCCCCGTCGCCGTAAGAGGTCAAGCGCACCGGATGGCGCGTCCTGCGCCCTCCGGTGGTCGCGGGAAGGGTGAGATGCTCCGTTGGAGGTGGGGTCGCCGACCCATAAGCGTTAACTTTGAGGAACGACGAGGCGGAGACCCCTCTGTGTGCGTTGGATTGATGGAGGGCGTCGCTCCGTCGACGCCGGTGGCGCGTTGCGTTCACCAAAGACGCACCGACGTAGAGGTGCAGGGTTCGTCCCCCGGCGTCGACGGAGCGACGCCCTCCACCCGAACCAATCCTGCAGGCATATCCTCGGTCGAACTGAGGGCTCCACCTGCTTCTAAAGTTAACGCTCATGGGTCGCGACCCCGCGGGGATTGGCGTTGTACGTAGAGTTCGGACAACGGAGGCGGGACCGGTCGGTCCCGTCGCGGCCTCGCCGAGGCCACCCCGGTCGGCCCCCATCGACCTCCCCAGGCCGCGGTCGCTTCCCGCTCGCCTGATGGCTTTCGGCCTGTAGGCTGGCCCGCCATGAATTCACGGATGTGGCTGGTGTGGTTGGTTTCAGCGGTGGTGGCCTGCGCCCAGGACACCGCTCGGATGGACGCGGTGGCCAAGGCCCAGGCGGCGGGAGATCGCTACATGGGCAACGTGCTGGTGGCCCGCGACGGCGTGACCCTCTTTTCCGGCAGCTATGGCTGGGCGAATCTCGAGTGGAAGGTGCCCCACACGCCCGCGAGCAAGTTCCGCATTGGATCCGTGACCAAACAGTTCACGGCGGCCGCCATCCTCCTGCTCGAAGAACGGGGCAAGCTCAAGGTCGAGGATCCCGTCTCCAAGTACATTCCGACCATGCCGGAGGCCTGGAAGGCGGTGACCGTGCATCAGCTGTTGTCGCACACCTCGGGGGTGCCGAGCTTCACCGACCAACCCGACTTCAAGAAATGGGCGCTGCTGCCGGAGACCCCGGCTCAGACGCTGGCGCACATCCGGGACCTGCCGCTCGACTTCGCACCAGGGGAGAAATTCAAGTACAGCAACACCGGCTTTACGCTGCTGGGCTGGATCATCGAGCTTGTCTCCGGCCAGACCTACGAGGCCTTTCTGCGCGAGAATCTCTTCACACCGCTGGGCATGAGTGACAGCGGCTACGACACGAGCGCCACGATCCTCCCTCAGCGTGCGGCCGGATATGTCCCCGGTCCCGCGGGCCTGAACAACGCGCCCTATGTCGACATGCATGTGCCGCATGGTGCCGGGGCTTTGTATTCAACCACAGGTGACCTGGTGAAATGGACCCAGGGGCTCTTCGGCGGCAAACTTCTCTCCGCCGCCTCGCTGGAAAAGATGATCACCCCGGTCAAGAGTGGCTACGCCTACGGTCTTGGCATCATGACCGTGAAGGATCGCAAGGTCATTCAGCACGGCGGCGGTATCGAAGGTTTCAATGCGCAGCTGGCACACTACCCTGACAGCAAGACCACCGTCGTGGTGCTTGCCAATGTCAACGGACCCGCCTTCGGCGAACTGGCGGCGCAATTGGGCGCGCTCGCATTTGGTGAGAGCGTCACCCTTTCCGCGGAACGCAAAGTCGTCGAGGTGCCCGCCGCGACGCTCCAGCGGTACGTGGGCGTCTACCAGCTCAATCCCAGGATCACCAACACCGTGCGGTTGACCGATGGAGGCCTGACCGTCCAGCTTTCCGGGCAGGCGGCGTACCCGATCTTTCCCGAGTCAGAGACAAAGTTCTTCCTGAAAGTGGTCGATGCCCAGGTGGAGTTCGTCGCCGACGGCCAGGGCAAGGTCACGCACCTCCTGCAGACCCAGGGAGGCAGGACCCAGAAGGCCGAACGCATCAGCGACGCGGTGGTGGAGCGCAAAGCGGTCCTCGTTCCGCAGGCGACGCTCGAGCGCTACGTGGGCTCCTACGAGCTCAAGCCGGGGTTCGATCTGGTGATTCGCCTCGAAGGGAATCAACTGATCAGCCAGGCCACCGGCCAGGGTCCGGCGCCGATTTTCCCCGAGTCTGAACGCGCGTTCTTTCTGAAAGTCGTCGATGCGCAAATCGAATTTGTGACGGACGCGGCCGGAGCGGTCTCCCACCTCGTGCTCCATCAGGGAGGCCGGGACATCAAAGGCATGCGAAAACCCTGACGCTGACAGGTCCTTTTCGACGGCGGCGGGAACTTCGCTCATCCTTGATTCAGCAGTTTAGCCACAGAGAACGCAGGGAGCACAGAGTGAAAGCCCAGAAAATTCAGCACCAGGGTGGCTCACCCGCAGAGTGAGTCGCTCGTCGGTAGATCCTAAAACCTGCGATTGAACCACGGATCACGGGGCCGTGCAGGCGCGTCAACGTAAGGGGCGACGAGAAGGGTGACGCTGACCAAAGAGGACGGGATCCTGTTGGAGGCGGGGTCGCCGACCCATCAGCGTTCAGTTTGAGGAAGGACGAGGTGGAGACCCCCTCGGTGTGCGTTGGATCGATGGAGGGCGTCGCTCCGTCGACGCCGGTTGCGCGTTGCGTTTACCAAAAACGTACGGACGTCGAGGTGCAGGGCTCGTCCCCCCGGCGTCGACGGAGCGAC
>JAEUGZ010000510.1 GCA_016794725.1 Opitutaceae bacterium
GCGTCCGACGACCTTGTCACCGTTTCCGGGCCGCGTGCCTTCGCGACTTCGGGACTGGCGTTTACGGCTTTCAGCACCGTCGACGGCGGTGGAGGCAGGGACACCCTGCAATTGCCGGTGGCCAGCGACGATCTTTACATCGACGGTCCGAAATCACTCCGGACGTCCGATGTCCGTTTCGGTCAGTTTGAGGTGGTCGATGCCGGTATCGGAGGTATGGATCGGGCGATACTGACCGCGGGTGACGACGCCGTCCGGCTGCTGGGCAAACAGCGCGTGAGCACCTCTGAACTTGAGTTGCAGGGACTCGAGGTCGTGGACGGAGCGGGAGGCCAGAATGCGCTGACGCTGCTGGATGCGGATGACACCCTCACCGTGTCGGACCCGCAGGCCTTTCAGACCGGTGGCGTTCAGTTTTCGGCCTTCACTGCGGTGGCGGGCGGAGGTGGGGTGGACACCGTGGTGCTGACCGACAAGGACGAGACACTCGCCTTGAATGGCTCCAAGGCGTTCTCCGCCTACCAGATTGCCTTCTCGGAATTTGACGCCGTCGATGCAGGGGCTGGAAGCGACACGATTCTCCTGACCGCGGGCGATGACACGGTCTCCGTCAAGGGAGAGGGCAGCCTGCTCACTCAGGGCATTGCTTTCACGCGGATCGAATCGATCAAGGGTGGGGAGGGGCAGGACCTGGCCCAGCTCACCGGTGAACCGGATGCGATTCAGTACAAGGGCGGCGGCGTTTTTGCGACGGCAGGACTCTCCTTCTTCGACTTTGAAGCGGTCCACGCCGGTGGCGGCAACGACGTACTGACGTTGACCCCGGGCGATGACGAGGTTGCGCTTGCGGGACCCAACCGACTGTCGCTGGACGGACTGTCGCTCCAGGACATCGAAACCGTGGCTGGCGGCGGAGGACGTGACCGGGTGCGCCTCACCGCAGGCGACGATTCGCTCCTCGTCACAGGTGAGTCCTCCTTTGAGACCTTTGGCGTGGCCTTTTCCGCTGTCGCACAGGTGGACGGTGGAGAGGGATCCGATCGGATTACTCTCACGGCGGGCGACGATCGAACGGTGATCGTGGGAGAACGTGCGATCGATCTCCCGGGCCTGCGACTCACCGCAGTTGAGTCAGTGGACGGCGCGGGCGGAGTCAATCAGGTGGCGCTGACCGCCGGCGATGACACCGTTGCGGTCGACGGAAACCGGGCGTTCAGCACCTACGGTCTCGCCTTCACCGCGATGGACGGGGTTGACGGGGGGACGGGTGTGGATGCCGTGCTGCTTACAGCCGGCGATGACCTGCTGGCGATCCGTGGCCTCAACTCGTTTTCGGCCCAGTCCATCACCTTCCGGGCGGTCGAGACCGTCGATGCAGGTGCCGGATTCAATCGCCTGGACCTGACCGGAAATGACGATGCGGTGACCGCATTGGATACACGACGACTCAGCACCTGGGGACTCTCGCTGTCGCGGGTGGATGCGGTGGATGCCATGGGAGGTCGTGACACCCTGACCCTCACCCCGGCAGCCGACACCGTCCTCGTTACCGGCGTGAAGGCGGCCACCGCCATTGCAGTCGCCTTTGCCAATCTGGAAACGGTCGATGCTGCCGGCGGCACCAATACAGTACGGTTGACAGGAGGCGATGACATGGTCCGCGTGCTGGGCGAGCGCTCGATCACCAGCTCCGAGATCACATTCCTTTCGGTCCAGACCATCGACGGCAGCGCGGGCGTGGACCGCATTGAACTGCTGCCCAAGGATGACGTGGTCACGCTGGCTGGACCCGGTCGGGTGCTCGTGGACGACCTGACGCTGGTCAGTTTTGAAGCGATCGACGGGGCCGGGGGGGCCAACACCCTGCAGGGCACCGCGGCCGCGGAGTCCTGGACGATCGACGGGGTGAATCGCGGCTCCGTGCAGGGCGTGGCGTTCGACCAGTTTGCCACGTTGCAGACCGGAGGCTCCGCTACGGATACCATCACCTTCACGAGCGGTTCCGGGGATGTCACCGGCAAGATCGCCGGAGAAGGCGCCACCGTCGTGCTCGAGAATGCCACGGACTCGCTGGTGACCTTGAGCGGTCCCCTCATCGCCCCTTCGGTTCGATTTGGCGCGACGGGGGCCGGGGGCTTCCGGGTGACGAATCCGGCAAATGAAGTGACCACGATTGCGGCCGCGCTGGGAGGAACGCTGGTGTTTCGCAACAACGGCGGATTCTCCATCGGGCGGGTTGAAGGCCTGGCGGGACTGAAGGTGGGGGGCGACCTCCGCCTCGAAGCGGACGGCGGTGAGTTGCTGATCGAGGAGCCCATCTCGACCGGCCGGAATGCCACGGTCAAGGCGGCGCGCGTGCAGCAGTCGAATCGCGTCGAAGTGGGTGTGGTCGACGCGCAGGGCACCCTCGATGTAGAGGCCCTGGCCGGCTCGATCACCTTTGCGGCCGACGCCGTGTCGCGCGCGGCCGGCGGCACCATCCGCTACGCCGCAACCGCGGACATTGTCGCGGGCGAACTTGATGCCGGCGATGGTTCGATTTCGCTGGTGGCGGGCGGCGGCATTTTGGACGCAAACGCCGCGGCGATCAACCTGCGCGGTTCTGCGGCGCGGGTTCAGGCGGGGTTGGGATCGATCGGATCGGCCACAAATGCGCTGGAGACGGACCTTGCGCGTCTCGCGGCTTCCAGTGGTGAAAGCGTTTTTGTCGCTGAAACCTCGGACCTTGATTTCGGCACCTCGGCCCCTCTGGTGGTGCAGCGAGTTGGCGAAGACGGAGCACTGACGGCGGTATCGGACGTCAGCCTCGCGCCGCAACCGGTACCCGGTGATCTGCAGATCGCCGCACGAGGCTCACTGACCGTGAGCGGTGCAGCGTCCGGCGTGCTGCAGGCCCAGGGTCAGGTGGTTCTCATGGCGGCAGAGGGCGACCTGTCCGTCACCCCCGCGTTGGTTTCGGGGGAGAATGTGGTTTTGGTCGCAGGCGGGACGGTCCGAACCCGGGCCGATGTCACGGCCAAGGGTACCCTCGATATCGAGGCGACGACGGGTTCTTTCGCATCGGACCCCGGGACACTCTTGTCTGCTTCCAAGACCCGGATTGCCGCGGGGGCCGATCTCTCGATCAGCCGGCTCCAGGCGGATACCGTCAGCCTGGTCGCAGGGGGTGCGATCGCAGATGGAGCCGGTGCCACGGCCGTTCCCTCGATCACTGCGACGGACGTTCGGCTGGAGGCGGGAACCTCGATTGGGTCCGGTGACAATCGCTTCTATCTCGCCACCCAGCGACTGGCGGCAAAGGCAGGGGCGGGACTTTATCTCGAGGAAAAAGACGGCGTCAGCGTAACCCAGATACCGGACCAAACCTGGTCCCGAGCCGTCGCCGGCCAGGGCCCCACCACGATCACCGATGCAAGCCTTTCGGGACTTGCTGCCACGGGAGACCTCCGCCTTGCCACGAGTGCGGCCAGCGGAGGAACGCTCACGGTGGACCGCCCGGTCACGGCGGGGGGAAGCGTGCTCCTCGCGGCGGGCGCGGGCGACCTGACACTCAACTCCCCGGTGACCGCGGGCTCGGACCTGTCGGTGGTGGCTACCGGGACGGTTTCCCAGGCAGCGGCGTTGACTGCGGGCGGAACCTTGGATGTCGCCTCCCGCAGCGCATCCGTACTCATGGCTCCCGGATCAACCGGAGCGACTTCCGGTGGTGATATTCGATACGAGGCAGCCGAAGGGCTGCAGGTCGGCGAGCTGACGGCTGGAACCGGTGCCATCCTGGCGCGGGCAGGCACGTCCATAGCAGATGCGAATGGCGACGCGTTGAATTTCAGTGCCTCGCGGGTGAGGCTGGTGGCGACGAAGGGATCGATTGGCGGCGCGGGAGACAGGGTCGATCTGGCAGTGCAGCAGGTGGAGGCCGTGGCCGGTGGGAGTCTGTACCTTCTAGAGAAGGACGCCGTGACCGTGGGATCGGTCGGAGCGATTTCCGTCAATCGGACACTGATCGAAGGAGGGAAACAAACCCTGACCGACCAGTCTGATCGCGGCGGACTCAGCAGCACCGGAAGCGACCCGGGTCGAGTCATCGCATTGACCACGCGCGAAGGCTCAGTGACGCTCGCGCCTGGATCGACGGTGACCACCGGAGCAACCGTTGCTCAGGGGGCGATGGTACTAGGCAGCGGCACCACGGTGGAGCCGGGAGCCATCGCCGCGGGAAGCATGACGCTCAAGTCGGTGCGGCTTGCAGGCGATCTGCAGTCGGCGGGTGACTTGGACTTGCAGGGCGTCACTGTTCAAAGTGATGCCAACGGCCGCGGCCGGATCGAGGTCGCGGCGGGCACGCAGGTGGTCCTATCCGGGGCTGAGCGCGCGTCCTATGGCACCGATACTGTGGTGCTGGCGCCGCTGGCTGGCGTCAGCCGCGTCGAAGCGGACCAGAACGTACGCATCGCGGCTCCGATCCAGGGTACCGATCTTGTGGTGACGGCGGATGCGGACGGAGCCACCCGAACCCAGGAGGCGGGTCCAGGCGGCGTCAGAGTCGAAGCATCTGGTTCGCTGACCTCGGCAGGTAGCCTGACCGTCACAGGCGCTGCGTGGTCCGGACCCGGTGCCACCGGGACTTCCGGCCCCGTGGCGATCGAGGTGTTGTCCGGCGGCCGTATCCAGGCCACCGGCGCCGTATCCCTTTCGGCTTCAAGTCAGGCTCCCTCCGGGTCTTCGCTGCTGGTGGCGGGAGGCACGGGCACCGCCTCACCGGCCATCGGCAGTTCGAACGGAACCATCAGCCTCGGCGCCGCTCCGGGAGGAGTCGTGGGGATGGCAGGCTCGGACGCGAAGACTCCCTTGGTATCGGCGGCCAATTCCCTCACCGTCCATTCGCCCGTGGAGGTCAGTGGACCCATCGTGATCGAGAGCACCCGTGCGGGAGATTTGGTCTTTTCCTCGAGTGTGGATGGACAGCCGGGGACGTCCGCTGACGTGACTTTGCGCACCGACGGACTGACTCGCCTCGGTGGCGCGGTCGGAGATCGCGTGCCTTTGGGCTCGATGACCACCTCGCCCCAGGGGGGGACCGAACTGGGGTCGGGACGTGTCCGGGTGACGGGGAGCCTCACTTTTGGCGACACCGTCACACTGCTGACCGACAGCACCCTTTCCGCCGGTTCACTGACCTTTGGTTCTTCCGTGGTCGCAGGCAAAGACGGCGGCGCCGCCTTGAACCTAGCCGTATCCGGTGAAACCCAGTTCCTCGGTTCGGTGGGCGACGGAGGCAGACGCCTGAGCTCACTCACGACCGATGCGGGCGGGAGCACCCGCCTCAGTGGAGACCGCTTGGTGACCGTAGGGGCACAGACGTATGCCGACCCTGTCCTGCTCGGAGGTAAAACTGAGGTGGCCGGTTCGGCAGTGACCTTTCAAAGCACCCTCGATTCCGCGCCCTCGGCGACAGGCTCGCTTCAGGTGACTTCCCCCGGAACGGTCAGTTTCCTTGCACCCGTGGGACAGTTGCGACGGATCGGCACCCTTTCGACGGACGCAGGCGGTGCGACGTCCGTTCGAGCCAATGTGACAGCGACGTCACTGGATTTTGCCGATGACGTCACCTTTGAAGGCGCACCGGCGCTCGTAGCCGCCACGACCGGCGATCAGCGGTACGCGAGAGCGCTCACCCTGGGTTCCGATCTTTCCGTAATTTCCACCACCGGCAACATCAACCTCGGACTCGGTGCACAGGGTGGGGGACGCAACCTCACCGGCAGCGCGGCCAATGGTCTGATCTCCGCGGTCGGGGACCTCGGCGGAGTGGCAGCACGCCTGAAAACCGTGCAACTCAGCGGGAGGGACCTCCTGGTGAACAATGTCTGGACCACCGACACGTTGGCGCTCGAAATCGGCACCGGTGCGGGCAGTGGCACGGCAGCCAATCCCTACCTCGAAATCCGCGGTTCGGTCCTCGATTCGGAGACCGGCAGCGTGGTTCTGGGCAGCGGAGCGCTCACCCCGGCGGACGCCTCAGACGACAAGACGGCCCCGCCCCTGCGATCCTCGATTTTCAAGGCTAACACCGGGGATCTGCTGATCGCCGGTGCGAATGTGACCCTGCAGCCATTTGAGCGCCTCGCGGTGCGTGACGGCAACCTGGTCATTTTCGCCGATCAGATCATGACGCTGAGCAATACGGCCGCGTCACAAACCCTCGCACTGATTGCCCCCCAGATTCGGCTCCGTAGCCGGGCCCCGGCGCCGGCGCTGTTTGGCGATTCGCAGGAGGAGGATCGCGGCATGGACCTCGTGGCGGGCCGGGTGCTTTTTTTCAGAGGGGGGGCCCTCGACGCCCCAACGCGGGCGGATCTGGGAAAGCTCGATCTCGGAAAAAGTCAGGGCACGCTCCTCGTCAATTCCCCGGAGGTGATCACCCTGATCTCCGGGCA
>JAEUGZ010000536.1 GCA_016794725.1 Opitutaceae bacterium
CCTCCGGTTCACGCAGCCGGTGGACCGGGCAACGGCTGAACAGGCCTCGAGTTATGCCATCGCCGGCTTCACCTACAAGTACCACGGCACCTATGGCAGCGCTCCGATCGAGCGGCTGGCCTGCCCGATTCGCAAGGTCGAGGTGTCGGCCGACGGCCTCACCGTGCGTCTGGCCGGGGCCTGCCTGCGGGAAGGTTATGTGCACGAGATCAAGATGACCGGGGTTCGCTCCCGGGATGGCAAGGAAACCGTGCTGCATCCAGTTGCCTACTACACGCTGAACCGCATTCCGGTGGGGCCGCGGATCATCCCGGTTGATCCGGCGGACCGCGAGTGGTGCCAGCAGGCGGTGCCGGTCGTGGCGATGGCTCCGTCGCCCAAGCGCCCGGCGTCCGCGCCGGCGGATTGGAAGAACAAGGAAGGCGACCGCCAGATCCTGCTCGGCACCCTGCCGGGCCTGAAGTTTGATCAGGAGTTGATCACGGCAAAGGCCGGCGAGAAGCTCCTGATCGTCTTCCACAACAAGGATGACATGCTGCACAACTTTGTGCTTTGCGCGCCCGGTCGGGGACAGGCGGTCGGGGCCGCCGCCCTGGCTCTGGGCGTCGAAGGTGCAGCCCGTGGCTATGTGCCGGACCTGCCGGACGTTCTCGTGCACACGTCACTGCTTTCACCGGAGACCACGGACCGGATCTTCTTCACGGTCCCAGAGACGCCGGGTGACTATGACTACATCTGCAGCTTTCCTGGTCACTCGGTGATCATGAAAGGCGTGTTGCGCGTCAGCCCTCGGTAGTCCGACGGTCCGAATCGCTGGGGGTTTGCTCTTTGCCGGTGGGACTGATTGGCCCATTCCACCCCTATGACACTGACCGCTTCGCGTGCGTGGTCCCTCAGCCTCGGCTTTGCGGCGCTGGGCCTTGCCGTGGCCGGCGCGGCGCCCGAGGCGGAAAAGGCGTCCAAATCCGAGGTGCCTGCGCCCCCCGCAGAGTTCAAGGAGCCGAAGTGGGTGTTTTCTCTGCTTCCGAAATCGATGCAGAAGGACCCGCGGCTCGACTACACAGTGATCACCGAGATGACCGCGGCGGGACGCAAACTGCCGCTGGTGACTCCCGACAAGCCTGCCTACTACGAGCTGTTTTCGGCCGGCTATCGCCAACTGGGTGACGCTCCGGGTGAAGAGCGCACTCTGACGGTGGAACAGATGGAGCCGCTGCTGGTGAAATCGCTCACCCACAATGGCTACCTGCCGGCGAAGCGTCCCGAGCATGAGCCGTCGCTCCTGATTCTCTATACCTGGGGTTCACACAATCGACTCGTGGAGGGAGACGAAGAGAACCCCTCGATCTCGAGCGATCGGATGGCCCGGAACCTCCTTGAGCGGGCTGCGTTGGTGGGTGGTGATGGTTTTGCCCGCGAGCTGCTCAAGCTCATGAAAGACGCGGACACCCAGCAGGCCGCGGCGGGGGTGCCGACTCCGCCCGGTGGCCAGCCCGTCTTTGATCCTGGCATGATGCAGTTTGCCAATCCGGTCAGCCTCTTCCGCTCCAAGTCGGTGCGCAATGCCTTCCTCCTCGATCAGACGTCGGACTCGGTTTATGACCTCGTGGCGTCCGCCTACGACTACCGTTCGGCGGGCACACCCAAAAAAGTGCTCCTCTGGCGGACCCGCATGACGGTGTCGACGCAGGGAGTTTCCCAGCCCCAGACCCTGCCGGTCCTGGTGCAGGCGGGTTCGGTTTACTTCGGGCGCGACATGAAGGAGTCCGCCATCCTCAGCAAGCGGACGGTCCGGGAGGGAACGGTCGAGATCGGCGCCCCGACAGTGATCTCAACCGAGGATCCAAAGTAGCGTGATTCCGGAGCTCGTCGCCCTGGAGTAGTTGAAAGTCACTACGGTATGTGGGGTGTTTACCGGAGGGTGACCGGCACCGGAGCAGGTGTGACAACCCCCTGATCTCGGCGATTTTCCGAGAACATGGGCTTCCGGCTGCGAAAATGCCCCGGCTGATTCAAGCCGCCGGGCTTTGCGTCGATACCGGGGCGTCAACGCGGAGCGCCTACACCCGACCCCTTCCTACCATGAGCGATTTTTGGGACATTACAGACGAGGACATCACCATCGTGATTGCCAGCCACAAGGCCAGGGCGACGGTTGAAGTGGCGCGCGGCGCGCTCGACGAGGCGCGCATCATCGCGAATCTCAGGCCCATTGCGGACTTTGCCGATCAAGTGTCATCGGCATCGTCGGACATCGAGGATCAGTTGATGGCCGCCGGCATCATCCCGGCCGGCTTGAAGAAATTTCTCGCGCCCACGGCGGTGACGACGGGCTGAGGCGGCCGGTTTGGGGTGGGGAATGTGACGGGCGCGACCTGTCACGGAAATTACGATACAAGGCCGTTGCCCGTGGGGGACGTACGGCCGTGCGCAGGGGCGACCCCGGAAGGGGCGTGGGAAGCATTTCAGTTGGAGGTGGCCTCGGTGAGGCCGCGACGGGACCGACGGTCCCGCCTCCGCCGCCCGATTTTTTCACGCGACGCCAATCCCCGCGGGGTCGTCGACCCCACCTCCACCAGACTCCGTGAGATTGCCGCCGGCGACGTTCGACGCCTGGGCGCAGCGGCTGGACTTTCCGATTTCACACTGCGCCTGCGACGGTGGGCCGGCTGGAGAACCGCTGTTTCTTCATGAAGCGGTGCGGTTTATGGGGGGAGCACCGCGGCCTTGCGCCCATCCCGGCCACAGAATTCTGAAAAAAGATGGTCACCCCCTCTATTTTTTCTCCAGGCTGTTGCCGTTGTAACCTGCGACGACGGCTTCCGTCTTCACCTTCCATGACCCTCGTACACTCCCTTCAAGTCCAGCAGAGCCACCGAAACACGTGGCGGACGGAGACGTCGCGAGGTCAAAGCACGACCATTCGACCGGTGACGTCCGACTGTTCCGCGACCACAACGAAATTGGCTCGTTTTATGGCGGATTACGTCCGTCCCGCACCGGGAAGCTGAGTTCACACCGCATTTTATTCGCACGGTTGAACCCGCTTCCCTCCCGGAAGTGGGTTTTTTGTTGTCCATGACATCCCAACGCCACCTCCGGAATCCGAGCCACGCGCTCGTTTCACTTTCAGATTCCTTTGTGGCTTCACCGCTGAGCCCAGTCGCAATCAGCCAAGGTCCGCATCAAAGCCCGCGGCCTTCCAAACCACGACGCACGCTGCGCGTGAGAGGGATGCAGGTGAGTTCTTTTGTCGAAAGGCTCGGAACCCGATTTTGAAATGGGTTTCCGAGTGAGATGCCTGCCGGAGGCTTGGTTTCCGGCATTCTCATGTTCAGGTGCGCTCCGAGAGCGTTCAACGGCGACGCCGGCCTGAGGATGAGCCCATTTTCGGACGGTCAATGAGGGCACGCTGGTCAGGACGTACGGGGTTTCCCGCCGCAACCGGCCCGTGAGCGACCTGGTGCCGTCCGACACCCTTTCCCCTTTGCCGGAGCGTCCCATCGGACGTTTCGCGCATCCCATCACCCGCGGTCATTGAGGGCAGACGCACGGAGAAGTCTTCCGGCGCTGAGCGACCTGAAACCGCGGTTTTACTTTCCCGCCTGCGGGTGGGTTCTGGTCTGTCTGACCGGTCCGTGTGCGTCGGATCCGGGCAAGAAAAAACCCGCCTACCCCAGGCGGGTTTTAATGACCTAACACCAACAAACCTAATGAACTACACAGAGGTAGACGTGGATCGGGTATTTTCGCTCAAAAATACCGCTGCTTTTTTTGAGAAATTTGAAACCCGGTGATCATGAACCCGGGCTTCGGCCGGAAGTGATCCGCCTTACCGTCTGGTGTATAGCTAGTTATATAAACCAAATCCGGCTTTTGAATTTCTTCACTTTCCTGTCCCGGCCGCGTTTTTTCTCGTGAACGCGGACTCTCCGGTTCGTTTCCCCAGGGTGCGAACGTGGTGACAAGGTCGGCCGTTGCCGAGAACAACGGATGAGCGTGACGCCTCCGATCTTCGAGCCAGGCAGGAAAAACTTGTCCCGTGTCGGGCGGTGGCCTCTCCATCCCCGGCACGGGAGCGGGGCGGAGAAGCTGCAACGCTTCCTCCTCCATCACAGTATATTAGCTGAATCGCCTTCGATTCACGGGAGGTTGCCATCGACAAAAGGACTCACCGGGGCGAACGCGCGGGCCGCACGGCCTGCGCACTCCTTTTCCCACCATGCAAGCCCAACTGACAGACCCCCGGTCCTTCGAATTGACCGACCTGCTCGACCTCGTACCCACGGCGGTGGCCGCGGTGGGGCGACGTCTGCCCGCGCATGTCGATCGCGACGACCTCTCGTCGGCGGGTTATCTTGCTTTGGTTCAAGCTTTTCCTCGTGCACCGCGCGTCGAGGGTGAAGCCCGGGCCTTTCTGCTGCGCCGGGTGGCGGGTGCGTTGCGAGACGAACTCCGCCGGTCGGATGGGGCGGGACGCCGCGCGCGGGCGCTGGTGCGACGCTACCGTCAGGTGGCGGAGTCCCTGGAAGCAACCCTGGGGCGCGAGCCTACTCTCTTCGAAGTGGCGGAACGCCTGCAGGAGCCTCCGAACCGCCTCGCGGCCGCCTTGTCCCGAGCCGAAGCGGCGACGGCGGTGGCGGACGGGGAGGCGGTGCTGGCGGGCTTGGCATCGGATGCCACCACCCCACTGGAGGATGCCACCCGTTTGGAGCGTCAGGTCCAGGTTCGTGCCCTGCTGGCGGTGCTGACCCCTGGGCAGCGCGTTGCCGTGGCGCGTACACTCTTGGAAGATAAGACGTTGGACGATGTGGCAAAGGAGCTCGGCGTCACGGTGGCGCGCGCCGGACAGCTGCGACTGGCTGCC
The DNA here is from genome assembly GCA_016794725.1 of Opitutaceae bacterium. GTDB lineage: Bacteria > Verrucomicrobiota > Verrucomicrobiia > Opitutales > Opitutaceae > UBA6669. The sequence continues at coordinate 4,868 of JAEUGZ010000536.1, forward strand.
TTAAAAAAGCTCCGGTCGCAGCCCGATGCGGAGCGCCTGTGGACCGAGCTGGTGGAGGCGCGGTGAGCCGATCGACGGCGAAGGTTCACCGCTCCAACGAGGGAACGGGCCCGCTGGAGTCCCCGATCACGAGTTGAGAGGGCAGCATGAGGTCGGCGAAGCTTTCGTCGTCCGCCCCGGTGCTTCCGAGCATCAGGCGGGCGGCGGCTTCGCCGAGCTTTGCGGGATCGGTGCCGGCGCCCGTGACGCTCAGGGCGTCGCCCGTTTGGGCGCGCGGTGCGTCGGCGCCGACCACACTGAGATCCGTGGGGACCTGCCAACCCTCGCGTTGCAGCACCTTGATGGCACCGGCGGCCATGAGGCAGTTGTAGGCGACGAACGCGGTCGGAAAATCCCGTCGCTGGCTGTCGGCCAGCATGGCATGGATCGCTTCACCCCCTTCGGCCCGATCGGCCTCCTGAAGCACCACAGTGTAACGTTTGTCGAGGGACAGACCCTGCTGCTGCATCGCGGTCTTGAATGAATCCAACCGCATTTCATGGCGGCCGAGACCGGCGTTGCCGCCGAGCCACCCGATCCGCCGGTGGCCGAGGCTGTACAGGTGTTGCACCAGGGACACGAGTGCATGGGGCTCATTGCCGAGCACGGAGTGGCAAAGTCCGGAGTATTTGGCGGACACCGCCACGATGCGGCGTTCAAAGCGCCGCACCTCATCGAGGAACGGCCGCGCCACCTCACCCAGCAGGACGACGCCCCGGAGCGAGTGACCGGCGGGAAAGATCCGGATCAGTTTGTCCCGGTCGAGCAAATCTTCCGATCCGAGGAACGTGGTCGTCAATCCCTGGGCTTCGAGCACCGTGTGCAGCCCGTGCTGCACGTGGGCAAAGTAGTGACTCAGCGTGTGCAGCCGCATCGGTGAGCGCAGAATGAATCCGACCTGGCGCGGTTGGTTGACGCTCGGTGAGGACGCCAGCCGCATGCCCTTCGGATGATAGCCCCGCTTGATCGCGTGTTCCCAGATCCGCTCGTACGTCTCGGGGCTGATGCCCTGCCGGCGACCGTTCAGCACCAGTGAAACCAGGGCTTGTGAGATTCCCAACTCTTCTGCCAGTTGAGTTTGCGATACTTTCCGGGTGACGCGGGCCACAGGCTACAGCTCCGCGAAAACGAGGGGGAGAGGCAACCTCTTAGTGCGTGTGCCGCCAGGACCGGCCGGGGCTTGCGACGGGGCGCGACGCAGTGCGTTGGACGCGAAGCCAAGAGGGGAATGCGACGAAATTGCGTTCGTCGCAGGAGACCGGTGGGTTGGCCGTGCTCGTGCGGAACGGGCGCTCCCGGGTTGTGGTTCGTCGTGGAATGATGGCCGTTCGTCGAAAGAGGCTTTCGAAACGCGCGTATCCGTGTGCCCATCGACGCCGTTCGTTAGACCTATGAGTAAGCCGACCGCCAAATGGCTGGGGATCCTTGGCCTTTGGGCCTTTGTCGGCTTTGTGCTGTCCACCGAGGTCTACTTCAACCTCCGCGTTTCCCGCTCGGACGTATCCTTTTTTGAAGTGGCCCAGGCGCAGTACGCGCGGGCGCTGCTTTGGGCGATCATGGCGCCGCTGGTCCTCTGGCTGCGCGTCAAAGTGCCGCTCAGCCGCGGCCGGTTCGCTTTTGGCGTGTCTTTCCATCTCGTGGTCAGTCTCGCGCTCATGATGGCCTACTACCTGGGCCGGATCGCGTTGCTGCTGTTGCTGGAAAGCGGATCGCTCGAGGAGTTCTGGACGGTCGCCCACCAGAGTTTCTTCGGACGCAACCTGATCGACGCGGCCTACTACTGGGCGGTTCTGGCGGCGGGGTATTCGCTGGAGTTATACCGCCGCTTCAAGAATGAGGAAGTGAAGGCGGCCCAGCTTGAATCGCGGTTGATCGAAACGGAACTGAAGGCCCTGAAGCAGCAACTGCAGCCCCACTTCCTGTTCAACACCATGAACACGATCGCCGTCCTCGTGCGGGAAGGACGAAATGACGATGCGGTCACCCTGCTGGCCCGATTGAGCGCCCTCCTGCGGATGTCGCTCGACCTGAGCCGGGTTCAGGAAGTGACCCTGCGGCAGGAGATGGAGTTCATCGACCGTTACGTGGAAATTCAAAAAGTGCGTTTTGCCGACCGCCTGACGGTGCGGACGCGGATTGATCCGCAAGCCCTGGAAGCACGCATCCCGAACCTCCTGCTCCAGCCGTTGGTGGAAAACGCCATCATTCATGGCATTGCTCCGCAGACCAAGCCCGGCACCGTGGAGCTGATCGGGCGCGTCATGGGCGGTCGCATCCAGGTCGAGGTCCGTGATGATGGCTGCGGATTTGTCCCGGACAGTCCCGACAATCCGCGACTGCGGAAAGGCATTGGCCTGGCCAATACCCGTGAGCGCCTCTCCAAGCGATACGGCCCCGAGTGCGAGTTTGCGGTCAGAAGCGGGCCCGGCCAGGGCACCTCGGTCTGGATCGCCTTCCCCTTCAAAAGCTGATTTTTCTCCGTCATGAGCACGAATCGAACCTCCCCCGCCACCCACGCGCCCGTCCGCGCCGTCATCGTTGATGATGAACCCGCGGCCCGCCGCGGCATCCGCCTGCTGCTTGACCGTGATCCCGACATCTCGGTGGTCGGCGAGGCCGGGGACGGTATCGAGGCCGTTGAAGTGATGGAGCGGTTACGTCCGGAGCTGGCGTTCCTCGACGTGCAGATGCCGGGTCTCGACGGGTTCGAGGTGCTGCGCCGCGCGGGCGGGGCCGCCCCGGCGGCCGTGGTGTTCGTCACCGCGTACGACGAGCACGCCCTGAAGGCCTTCGACGTCAACGCGGTCGACTACGTGCTCAAGCCCTACGAGGATGTCCGCCTCCTCGCGGCGGTGCAGCGTGCGAAAACCGGGCTCCGGGGTCGGGGTTCGGATGTGCTGGCGGCCCGCCTCGCGAAGCTGCTGCAGTTTGTCGAGAAGGAAGGGGCGACGAATGGCGACGCACCGGCGGCCGACGGCGAGGAACGGTCGGATCGCATCCTGCTGAAGTCGTCCGGAGAGATATTCTTCCTCAAGGCCGACGAGATCGACTGGATCGAGGCGGAGGGCGACTACATGAAGTTCCATGTCGCGGGACGCGCCCACCTGCTGCGCGAGACCATGGCCCGCCTCGAGGCGCGCCTCGATGCGAAACGCTTCATTCGTATTCATCGTTCCACCATTGTGAACATCGACCGCGTGCGGAAGCTGACGCCCGCCTTTGCCGGCGAGTATGCGGTGGTCCTGGCCGATGGCACCAAACTCCGGCTCAGCCGGAGTTACCACGAGCGCATGCAGGCGGTGATGAAGGACGTGCTCTGACCTGGGCGGCCGGTGGAATTTGGAATCCAAATTCCAGGTTCCCCGGAGGAGGGCGACGAGGTGGAATGTCCGTGACGAATTCCAATCGTGGCGACTCCGTGCCGCGTTTCATCGCGGAAAATGGGCTGAGTGATCCCGAATCTGGACGAGCGAGTTTCGATCTTGGGACGCCGGGACTGGTAGTGGTGCAGCGGTTGCAGAGCGAATGGGCGCGCCTGAACCGAATTCCGACTGGGTTCACCGCAAAAGCCGCCGATTTCGTCGCATTCCCTGCATCGCGGCAGGGAGGTTGCGTGTTAGGGAGGACATGCGCCCCACGCTTCTTCTGCTGATTGTTGTCTCACTGCTGATCGCAGCCCCTCTCAAGGCCTCGCTCGAAGATGTCCGTCACGCCCAGGCTCTGCTCGGACCCGGAACGTGGAGCCAGCTGATCCGGATCGACAATGACCGCCCCACGACGGTGCACCCGAAGAAGACCTATGGGCTCGTCTTCGAGTTCAATGGGATCCTCTGGTTTTATTCCGCCGGTGACGGCACCCAGAGCCTCTCCCTCTACACCGGCCGGGTGAACCAGGACCGGGCCAATCTCCTGCCCCTCCTTCAGGAAATCAACCCGGGGTTTGGCCGCTTCAAAGTCATTGACGACGAGCTCTTTGTCCCGGCCGTGAACCGGACCCTCCCGAACGGCTGCTTTCTTGAGAGCTTGGCCGCGGCCCGGGTTCGGGCGGCGAGGGGAGAAACGATGGAGCAGGCGGGCATTCTCCTCTACTATGCCGCGACGGGCACCCGGGTGGCCGGCCACGCGGTGTTTGCGTTCAAGACCCCGGGTGGCGTCTTTGTCGATGACTCGGCCCGGACCCGCTCGGCCCGCATCGGTGAAAAATGGATGGATTCCCCGATCGAACTGGCCCGGAGCTATGAGCCCGATCTCAAGGATCGCCTCGTGCAGGCCCGCCTGGTGCCGGTGTCCGCTTCCAACCCGGCCAGCGGCTATGCTGTGGCGCCGGCGGCCGTGGGAACGGCGGCATCCTCGGTGAATTAACCCGATCGCTGCAACTTTTGGACGGGTTGTCGGGTTGAAGGAGTGTGCGCCTTTCCGGCTTTGCCGTTCAATCCAACTGCCGCAGCCTCTGGACAATGTCCGGAGGTTGCGGCGCGCTCGCTTTTTGGGGGTCGGCCAGGCGTGCCGCCCACCTTCGCTTGCTTCGCGGCGCGTGATCGGCAACCTCTCGGCTTTTACCTAAACCGCATTCCACTTCATGGCATCGACTCCTCCAGCGTCGGTGGCGCCCAAAGCGGCGCCACGTAAGAACTCTTCAACCAAGTGGATCATCCTAGTGATAGCGGTGGTGTTGGTGGGCCTCGTTGCCGCCGTGATCGTCAAGCGCAAGGGGATGGAAAAAGCGACCGTCGTGACCTTCGAAAAGGCCGTGGTCAAGACGATCACCCAGCTCGTTTCCGCCACGGGTAAGATCCAGCCCGAAGTGGAGGTGAAGATCTCGCCTGAAGTTGCCGGCGAAATTGTGGAACTACCTTTGCGCGAAGGAGC
>JAEUGZ010000541.1 GCA_016794725.1 Opitutaceae bacterium
GGCGGAGCTTGAGTCTGCGGCGGAGTGGTGGGCGACCGGAAATCCAAAGAAGCCGGCAAACCCGAGCGTCTGCACCGACGGCAGAGCGGCTTCCAGGTGGCGACGAAACACCTCGGAACGGACGTCTATGCAGAAGACAGCCTGCGCGGCGGGCCGGGTGGATGGAAGGCTGGAAGACTGCGTGGCGAGGGAGCGGGCGAGTCGGCGTTGGTAGCCGGCCTCGTAGGCAAACTGCCAGCAGGCCAGCGCGGACAGCCGCCGCTTCGCTGTCTCGGGCGGGGTGGGTGCGGGCCACGCGGGTTGCGATGCCGCGGTGTCGACGAACGCTAGAAACAAGGCGGTGTCGTAAGCGAGGCGTAGGGCGAGAAGGTCCCGGAGTTCGTGATTGGCGCGTCCCCGGAGGGCGTCTTCGCGCACCCGATACTGAATGTAGCCGGCCCAGCCGGCGATGCTGGCAAGCTGCCGGTGCAAGAAGTCGGTGAGGTCGGCTAAATCGGGACTGAGCACCTCCAGACAACGGGTGATCGCATCGGTCGCATCCTCCGGAAGCGTGGTCACGAAGGAGCGGAAACCACGCACACCAAATGCCTCGGGATTGTGGTCGTGCGCAGAGGCCTCACGCCACGCAGGGTACAGGCCGGTGCCTTTCCACGGAGAGGTCCACGTCGTCTGGTTTTCATCAAACTGCACGGCACACCACTTGGAGACCTCGTCGACCACCCAGCGAGACCACCGGGCGGGTGGGTGCCCCCGGTCGAGCCGGTCGGCTACCGTGGCGAGTGGAACCGGGGACGCCGCCATCTCGGTTTCGTCGAGGGCTGCGATGAGCGCGGGGACGGTCCAGTGATCCACCAATGAGTCCGCCAGATCCTCACGGGTGATTCGTCCTTCGCGAAAGGCCTGGCGGTAGTCGACCGCGCGCTGCACCGGTGCGGCACCCGTGACCCGTTCCAGCAGCGCGAGAGCGTCGACAAACGGAAGGTGCTGCAAGCCGAGGAACGGATTGCCCGCGACGGCGTGCCGCAGCGGCCAGACAGGTGCAATCCGGGAGAGCGCTGTTTCAATCGCGTGCGCGAGCCCGGGTTTCAGATGAAGGGAGTCAGGAGCGGGAGAGGACATGGTGAGAGAGCGGTTCAGGCCTGCGCCGGGAAACGGGGCCAGAGCCGGTTGAGCAGGCGGTTGGTCAACGTGCCGACGTAGAGACCGTTCAGGGCGTGAACATAGAGCCGCCGTCCGAATGCACTGCGGTTGGACCGCCAGAGCAACGCCTGGAACAGGAAAAGCCCCAGGAACGCCACCGCCACCAGCGCAAGCAGCAGTCCCGGCGGGCGCACGTCGGGCCACGGTCCATACAGGGCCAAGGCGCCGGCGTGGAGGGCCAGGCTCAAAATCGTGGTCGCCGCGCCGGCGACGAAGCCACGGGCGGTGAGTCGCGGTCCGCCTCCGGCGGACCACGTGCGCGCCACGCCATAGGCCACGGCGAGGCCGAGGACGACACCAAAGACACCAGGGTGAGCGGCCGAGCCGGAGGGGGCAAGGACCCGAAGCGCGGTGGCGCCGAGCGCAACATACAGGCCGCCCACGAGGAGGCCGATCGTGAGGGCGGGAGTCCGCAACGGCAGGGCGGCCCGCGGCACCGCCCCCACGGACGAGCCGGCGGTAAGAAAGGCATGGGCCTTGTAAAGTGAGTGGGCGGCGAGGTGAAGCAGGGCAAGGCCGTAGGCCCCGAGGCCGCACTGCAGGAGCATGAAGCCCATTTGAGCGATGGTCGAGTAGGCGAGCGCCCGCTTGACCGTCGGCTGGGCAAGCATGACCACGGCGCCGAAGGCAGCGGTGACCGTGCCGACGACGACGAGTGCCTGTGAGGCACCTGGGGCAGCTCCAAAGATCGGCGCCAGCCGCACCACGAGGAACCCTCCCGCGTTGATGATGCCGGCGTGCATGAAGGCCGAGACCGGTGTTGGGGTCTCCATCGTGTCCGGCAGCCAGCTGTGAAACGGAAACTGGGCGGACTTCAGCATCGCACTGCCGGCGAGCAGCGCGCCGATCAACGCCAGGCCTTCGGTGTGCCCGGCCTCGATGGCCCGGAAGATGACCTCCAGGTCAAGGGTGCCGTACCGGGCCTGCAGCAGCAGGGTGGCGGCGATCAGGCAGGCGTCGCCCAGCCGGCTGATCACAAATTTCTTTCGCGCCGCGAAGACCGCGCCCGCGCGACCGGGATAGTGGAGGAGCAGGCGGTGCAGGCAAAGGCTGGTTGAGATCCAGCCGACGACCAGCAGCACGAGGTGACCGGCGAGCACAAGGGTGAGCACCGACGCGAGGGTCAGGCTCATCCAGACAAAAAAGCGGTTCTGGCCGGTATCGCCGGCCAGGTGACGGCGGGAGAACTGCAGGATGGTCGTCCCCAGACCCGTGATCAGAACGATCATCGTGGCGGAGATGGCATCGAGGCGCAGCACGAAGGCGATGGCGGCATCCGGTCCCAACGGTGTCCAGCGCAGGGTGTACGGGCCCTGCAGCGTCAGCAACACGGTTGCAAGCACCGCCGCCAGCGTCGCGACAGAGGCGGCGTGCACCGACAGGCCACCCGCTCCAAGCCCCCGGCGGAATCGGGTGATCGCGGCGGCAGCCAGCGGGAGGAACGGAACGGCCACCAGCAGGAGAGAAAGAAACAGGCGCATCGCTGGTGAGATTAGCGAGAACTTGCCTTTTAGGCGATTACATCGTTTTGAACGATTCGTTAGATTAAATTTAACCAGTTGTATCATGCCCGCCTTCCTGAACTATCACCACCTGCGGTACTTTCGAACGATCGCCCGCGAGCTCAGTGTCACCCGCGCCGCCGAGAAGCTGAACCTATCGGTGCCGGCCCTGAGCATTCAGCTGAAGCAGCTCGAGGAAAGTCTGGGTCAGTCCCTGTTCGTGCGCGGTCGTGGCGGACTGCAGCTCACCGAAGCGGGCCGCGTGGCGCTTGACTATGCGGACACGATCGGCCGCGCCGGGGAGGAACTGGTGGATGTGATGAGCAACCGGGCGCCCGGTGCGGCCCGGCAGATCCTGCGTATCGGAGCGGTGGCGACCTTGTCGCGGAACTTCCAGGTGGAGTTCCTCCGGCCCGCGCTGCACCGGGCGGAGGTGGAGGTGGTGATCCGCTCGGGCGCGCAGCGTGAGCTGCTCGTCGCGCTGCAGGCGCACGAAGTGGACGTGGTCTTGTCGAGCTCGCCGGCTCGGCGTGATGCGGAGACACCGTGGCACAGCCATCTGCTCGCCGAACAGCAGGTCGGACTGGTGGGTGTGCCCGCCTGGAAGAAGAGACGGTTGCGCTTCCCGGACGACTTTCGCGACGTGCCGGTGATTCTGCCCAGCTTGGAGAGCAATTCACGGGCCGCCTTTGACCGCATGACAGCTGCGGCGGGTGTGCGACCGCGCATCCTCGCGGAGGTCGACGACATGGCGATGCTCCGCCTGCTGGCGCGCGAGGGCGAGGGGCTGGCCCTGGTGCCGCCGGTGGTGGTCCGAGACGAGATCGAGGACGGAGTGCTGGTGGAGACCCATCGGATATCCCAGATCCGAGAGACCTTCTACGCCATCACGCCGAGTCGTCGATTTCCCAACGCCTTGGTGGGCGAGCTCGTCGCTCGCATGTCCCGGGTGAAGGTCTGACTGCCGCCCGATTTGTCGGACCGAGCGAGTGGCCTGCCACCGCAGCGAAGTAATGCGAAGCGTCACGTGTGATCCGGGCGCAGAATTTCGACATTTATTTGCATAAATATTCGGTGGGTAGACGATTCGGCCCGAGTTTCCAAACCACTCTCATCGCTTGCCGAGCGGCCGGAAGTCCCCGAGAGTCGTCAATTCTACATGAGTTCATCTGCGTTCGCACCTCCTCCCAGTCCTGCGGTCCGCCGTCGTGTGGTGGTGACCGGAATTGGCGCCGTCACCCCCCTGGGCCTGAATGCTCCTGAAACCTGGGACGGGCTGATCCACGGCCGGTCCGGAATCGGTCCCATCACCCGGTTTGACGCGGCCCTCTGTTCGGCCCGGATTGCGGGTGAAGTGCGCGGATTCGATCCCGCCAGGCCGTTGGCCGCCCCGCTCTATCCGCGGGGGCGGGACAAGGATCCGGTCCTGGCGGCGTTTACACCCAAGGACTTGAAGAAGTTTGGACGATTCACCCACCTCGGGGTCTCGGCGGCGGTGGAGGCCTATGCGGATTCCGGTCTCGATGGCCATCGCGCCACGCTCGATTCTGATCGCATGGGGGTGAACCTCGGCGTTGGGATCGGCGGGCTGCCGGAAATCGAGGCCATGCACGATACCTACAAGGCGGGTGGATTTCGGAAAATCTCACCGTTCCTGATCATCCAGATCGCGCCGAATCTGCTGTCCGGGCAGACCTCCCTTTTGCTCGATTTGCGGGGACCCAACATGTCGATCGCCTCGGCCTGCGCGACCAGCGGCCATGCTCTGGGCGAATCGGCGGCAGCCATCGCTCGGGGGGATGCCGACGTTATGATCGCCGGGGGGGCGGAGTCCACGGTGTCTCCGCTCGCCATCGGTGCGTTCGCGCAGATGCGAGCCCTGTCGACCCGGAATGATGCGCCGGAAAAGGCGTCGCGTCCCTACGACGCGGACCGCGACGGATTTGTTCTCTCCGAGGGTGCCGTCGTGTTTGTGCTGGAAGACCACGAACACGCCTTGCGCCGCGGTGCCCGGATCTACGCCGAGCTGCGCGGTTATGGCGCGTCGGCCGACGCCTACCATCTGTCGTCGCTCGCGGAAGGTGCCGAAGGCTCCCAGCGGTCGATGCGCCGAGCCTTGGTCACCGCCGGCCTGAAACCGACCGACATCGATTTTGTCTCGGCACACGCCACCTCGACGCCGGGGGGCGACGGCGAGGAGGCCGCGGCCATTGCCACGGTGTTCGCCGAGAACAAAGCCCACCTGCATGTCAGCGCGACCAAGTCGATGGTCGGCCACCTCCTCGGTGGGGCGGGTGCCATGGGGGCCTTTGCCGCGGTGCTGGCGATTCGGGATGGCGTGGTGCCCCCGACCATCAATCTGGACCAGATCGACCCGGCCATTGCCGCCCTGGGTCTGAACATCGCGGCCAATCAGGCGGTCCGCAAACCCGTGCGGGCAGCGCTGGCCAACAGTTTCGGCTTCGGTGGCACGAACGCGTCGATCGTGGTCGCGCAAATCTGAGCTGGTCCTGGCCGTGCGGCGCGCAGGAGTCAGCCCGGTGAAGATCCGGCGCTTTCGACCGCGCGCAGTGCTTCACGAGCGGCCGCCTCCTCGGCGACTTTCTTGGAAGGGCCGCGACCCCGGCCGAGGGGTTTGTCGTTCAAGCTGACCACGACCTCGTAGCTGCGCTCGGTGTCTCTGCCCTCGATGGAGGCTACCTCGTAGCGCAGCGCCCCGTTGCCGTGGACGGGCTGGACCCATTCCTGCAGCCTACCTTTGGGATTCTCTCCCGATTCCAAGTCCAGCAACCTGCGGTCCACATCGCCGTACCAGGCCAGCACCGTGGTCCGGGTTGTGGCGAGATCGCTATCCCGGTAGATCGCCCCGATGACCGCCTCCATCGCGTCCTCCAGGGCAGAGGCGCGGGAGCGTCCACCCGTCGACTCCTCGCCGCTGCCCAGGCGCAACTGCACCTCGAGCCCCAAATTGCGGGCCAAACCGGAGAGAAACGTGCCCTTGGTCAGGGTCGCCCGCCGTTTGGTCAGACTGCCCTCGCGGTCGTCGGGGTAGCGACGATACAACTCGTCCGTCAGCACCAGGTGCAGCACCGCGTCGCCGAGGAACTCGAGCCGTTGGTTGCTCTGCGTCACCTTCGGATCGTCCTGCAGGTAGGAGGGGTGCGTGAGCGCCTCCTCCAGCAATCGGGGATCCCGGAAGGTGTACCCAAGTTTTTCCTGCAGGGTCTGAAGTGAAGCGCTCATGAGCTGGCGCTGGTGTAGCGGCGCACCCCGACATGGAACATGGTCACCGCCAGCACCAGCCAGAAGACGGCCGCGGCCACCAGCCAGAGTGTCGAACTCCACTCGATTCCGTGCAGCAGCGTGCTGGAGGGAACATTGGTCACGATGGTGACGGGCAGCGCGTAGACAAAGACCACCGCCGACACCCCGCGCAGCGCTTCCCGCGGCAGTCGGGAAAACTCGTTCAAACCAAAGTAGCCACCCTCGACCCCCTTGGCGCTCTGCAGCCAGAACACGAGGGAGATGAAAACCAGAAGCGTGGCATAGTGGATGGCGAGGCCGCAGAATATGAACAGGGCGTAAACCGTGATCTGGGCGGCCGAGGGATCGAGTCCCAGTTGCCGCGCGGCATAGATGATCACGCCGAGTGCGATCGGCACATTGAGGAATCCATCCAGGTCGATTTTTCGCGTCGACACCATGAACAGCAGCTGTCCCGGCTGCGCGACGAAGAAGTCGAACGCCCCGGAGCGGACATTGCGTCCCATCTCGAAGAGATTCGTCCAGAAGAAGCCCATGAGCAGGCGCTGGATGAGCAGCGAGGTGCCGACCAGCAGTGTCATCTCCCACTGATTCCATCCGGCGATGCTGTCGGTGTGCTGGTAGATCACGCCGATCAGGCCCAGATTGACCGCCATCCAGAAGAGCTCGACGAGCGACCACATGATGAAGTCGCCCCGAAACATCAGGGTGCGCACCACGGAGTAACGCACGCAGGCGAGCCAGAGGCGCAGGTAGTGAATGAGGCGCATGGGGGAAACTCAGCCTCCCACGGCGGTGTGCCGGCGCAGGCCGCGCACCCAGAGCAACTGGGCCACGCCATAGAGAGCAAACACCCAGAACAACTGGATCCCCAGCCCGCGCAGGGCCTCCATCGGCGTGCCGATCCGGCCCGTCAGCAGGGCGGCCGGGAAGTACATCTGGTAGTAGTAGGGCAGGTACGATGAGAGCTCGTAGAGCCAGCGCGGCAGCAGGTCGAGGGGGAAGACCTGCCCGCCGAAGACGGTTTCAATCGCCAGGGACAGGATGACGAAGGACTGGATCTCGAGGAACCAGAAGGTCAGCATGCCGAAGCAGTAGGCGAGGGTAAACTGGATACACGCCGACATGAGCAGCGCCGGCACCGCCGCGGCGTAGGTCCAGCCCGGGGCCGGCAGCGAGACGTAGGCGAGGAGGAAGGGAGATGCGATCAGGATGGGTAGGAGGGCGAGCGAGCCCGACACGAGCCGCGCCGCCGCGAAGATGCTGAAACGGTAGGCGAAGTAGTTGATCGGCTTGAGCAGGAACTGGTTGATCAGGCCGTTGCGGATTTCCTCCGACACCTCGTAGTCCTCGTTCATCGCGCTGATGAAGAACTGCAGGATCAGCATGACGATGAAGTAGGTCAACGTCTGCCGCAGGTCGAAGCCGGCCACGCTGGTCTGCCCGGCGAAGGCGGCGCCCCAGAGGATGAACACGTAGGCGAGGTGGACGAGCGAGAAGCTCGCGCGCACGGCGAAGTTCCACCGGTAAACCAGGTTGCTTTGCAGCCCGATCAGGAAGGCGTGACGGTACTTGGCCAGGGACGCCATGGATCAGACTTTCCCCAACCTGGAGCCGGCGATCGGTCGTGGCTCGCTGCCCCCAGTCGATCCCCCGGCTCTTCCGTTTCGGTTGTTGTCCATGCGTGGTTCGCTCCTCCGATCTCAGCTCGGGTCCTTCAACTTGAACCGCGAGATTACTTCCTTGGCCAGGTTCTTGTAGGCCGCCGCGCCGGGCGAAAGCGGGTCGTAGGCAAAGATGGTCTTGCCGAAACTGGGTGCTTCACTGAGGCGTACCGTGCGGGGAATCACCGCATTGAAGATCTTGTCGGGCAGGTGCTTTTTCACCTCGTCGACGACCTGCCGCGAGAGATTCGTCCGGATGTCGAACATGGTCATGACCACTCCCCCCAGCTCAAGCCCGCCGTTCACACCCGCGTCCCGGATGCGGTCGACGTTGCGGAGAATCTGGCCAAGCCCCTCCAGTGCCAGGTACTCGCATTGCAGGGCGATGAGCAGAAAGTCCGCCGCCGCCAGGCTGTTCATCGAGAGCATGCCCATGGAAGGAGGGCAATCGATGATGATGGCCCGGTAGCCCCCACTGTCCCGCACTGGTTTGAGTACGGTGCGCAGCTTGTTGAGGTAGTTTTCGGAGGTGGCGATTTCGATTTCGGCGGCGGCGAGGTCCTCCTCGCTCGGTATGAGGGCGAGGCATTCGTACGGAGTCGGCACCACCTTTTCCAGGGCGGTGCCTTCCCCGCGCAGAGGTCCATACAGGCTCATGCCCTCCTGCTTCTCCACGCCCACGGCGCTGGTGGCATTGGCCTGGGGATCGAGGTCGATCAGGAGGGTGTGGATTTTCTTGTCGGCCAGTGCCGCCGCCAGATTGACCGCAGTGGTGGTTTTGCCGACGCCGCCCTTTTGGTTGGCGATGGTGAAGACGATGGAACGCATGAGGAGGGACCGAATAAAAACGACGGTTCAGACATGGCAGCAAGCCTCCCACCTTGTCCACACGGCAATCGGGAATCTCTCCCATCGCCGGCGGTCCTCACCCCTTGACCGCTCCCTGGGTCAAACCGGAAATGAACTCCTTCTGGAGCAGGAGAAAGAGGCACATGACTGGCGCGATTGAGACAAGGGTGCCCGCCATGATCAGACCGTAGTCGGCGCCATAAATCCCACGCAAACTGTTGATCGCGACGGAGAGCGGCAGGCGTTCCGGCGATTGCAGGACCACTTGGGGCTGGATGAAGTTGTTCCAGACGCCGAGGAACGTGATCAGGAGAAACGCGCCGATCATGGGACGCACCAGCGGCAGCACGAGGGCGAAGAAAATCCGGATTTCTCCCGCGCCGTCGATGCGGGCCGCCTCGATCAGCTCCGCGGGCACGCTGTGCAGCATGGCCTGGCGAAAGAGAAAAACTCCAAAGGGAGGAGCCAGCGCTGGGAGGAAGAGTCCCGCGTAGGAATCCAGCAGGTTGAGCTGGAAAAGCACCTGGTAGCCGGGCGCCAGCAGGAGCGGGGCGGGGATGATCAGAGCGGAAACCACGAGCGATGTCAGCCATTCACGTCCCGGGAAGGAGAACTTGGCCAGCGCGTAGCCCCCCATGGCCGCCGTCAGGGTGGCGCCCAGACTGGTCACCGAGGCGAGGAACACCGAGTTCAGCATCGCCCGGGGCACGGCCAGCTCCGACCCCAGGCGCCGGTAGTTTTCAAGGGTCAGGCGATCCCAGGCCACACCGAAGAGCCCGTTTCCGCCGGGGAAAAACAGGGATTCAAAGAAATCGAGTTTGGTCTTGAGCGAGGCCGTCAGCATCCAAACGAAAGGCAGGAGCATGAGAAGGGCGAAGCCCGCGAGCAGGACGTGCACCCCAATCAGCGCGAAACGGTGGAGACGGAGTTTCATCGGAGGGACACCGGTCACTCGCTGCGGCGCATGATCCGCCGGTGCAGCAGCGCCAGGGTGACGAGAACCAGGGTGATGACCCAGCCAATGGCGCTGGCGTATCCAAGATCCCCTGTCAGGAAACCGGTCTGATAGAGGTACATGACCAGGGTCAGGCCGCCGTTGTCGGGACCGCTGGAGTTGTCGAGCAGCACCCAGGGCAGCTCGAAGAGCTGGAAGCTGCCGACGATGGACAGGAGCACGACGAGACCGGCGACCGGCTTGATTTCGGGCAGGACGATGTGACGAAACCGCTGCCAGGCGGTGGCGCCGTCGATGCTCGCCGCCTCGATCAGGTCGGCGGGAACGTTCTGCAGTGCGGCGAGAAAGTAGACCATGTTCAAGCCGACGTAGAGCCAGAGCGCGGCGAGCACGAGCGAGGTCAGGATGGAGGAGTGCAGCCAGCCGAAGTCGGGATCAAATGCCGGGATGACGGTGTGCAGAAGCGTGTTGAGCAGTCCGGTGCGCTTCTCGAACACGAGGGCGAAGAGCATGCCGACGAACACCAGTCCGACGAGCGAGGGGGAGAAGAAGACAAGCCGGAGGAAGGCCCGTCCCCGCAACCCCGGTCGGTTGAGCAGCAGGGCGAGACCGAGGGCGAGTGGCACTTGCAGAGCGACGGATGCGACCGTGAAGATCAAGGTGTTGCGTGTCGCTTTCCAGAACAGGGGATCCTGCAGGAGGAACTGGAAATTGCCGAGTCCCACATACCGCGATGCGCCTGGTCCGAAGGTCTGCTGAAATGACAATGTAAGCGAACGGGTGAGAGGCCAGAGCGTGAACAGCGTGAAAACGACGAGGAAGGGGGTGAGGAAAAGCCAGGGCGTCCAGGCGGGGAACGCCCGGATTGAGGCGCGGGGAAGGACGGGGTGCCGGTGCTTCATGGGGCAAGAAATCGATTGCGGCCGATCTGCCGCAACATCTCCGCCTGCGCCCCCTGCAAGAGTCGCCGCGCCTCCGGCTGGAGCGACTCGGGTCTGAACTGGCGGGCGTTCTGCGCGTACTCCTGCAGCGCCACCAGGACCGACGTCAGCTTTTCAATGGCCAGTTTGCTGTAGGGCGAGGCGACGCGGGCTGGCACCGACGGGGCCTGCGCGATGTACAGCGCCCCCATTGGTTGACCGGAAAAATAGGGATCAGGACGATGGAAAATGGGGCGCGACCAATGCGCCTTCACCGGTGTGACAATGCCCGCCCCTTCGAAAAGCGCGTCTGCGAGGGCCGGTGAAAGGTAGAGGGTCTTGGCGAAAGCCCAGGCCGCCTCGAAATCCGGAGTCGTTCGCGCGATGCCCAGCATCGTGCCCCCCCAGACACTGGTGCGCCGGCCTCCCTTGGTCCAGGCGGGCAGGGGCATCAGCTTGATCTTGCCGGACAGGCCCGGCAGCTCCCGTTTCCATTGCCCCGCCATCCAATCCGGGATCAGCGACGCGATCACCACCCCGTCCAGACGCATTTTGTGACCCGAACCGGTGAACTCCGGGGCCTCGGTGCACATGCGATCGGGGCCGGCGAACCAGGAGGTCATCTTGGCGACCAGCTCAACATTGACGTCCAGATCGAAGCATGGTCGTTCCCGAGCATCAAAGAGCGTGCCGCCGCCCTGCAGCAGCAGCATCTCAGTGAACGGCCCATTGGTCGACCACCCGCTGAGGAGATAGCGGTCAACCCGCCCATCGCCATCGAAGTCCTGCATCAGGGGCCGGAGCACGCGGAGGAAATCGTCCCATGTCTCAATCTGCGCCATATCGATTCCGGCGGCTTCCACCAAGTCAGCCCGATAAGCCATCAGCACCGGGTGCACATCGTGGGGCAGGCCGAAAATCCTCCCGCGAGAGGTCCAGAGGCTGAATGTAGGAGCATTGAACTGCTCCATCAAACCCTCGGATGTGAGGCGATCGGTGAGATCGACAAAACCGACCCGATCCAGGGGACCGGCAAAGCTCCGGGAAGCGACCATGCGCTCCGTTTCAAATAGGTCAGCCACCGGCGTGCCGGCCATGAACCCCGACAACAAGCGGCGCTCCAATGCGTAAAACTGGATCAGCTGAAGGTCCACTGGCCGGCGGGGATTGGCCCCGTTCCAGGACGAGACGATGGGCCCATAGGTATCCTCGTGGATCTTCGAGAAGATCCAGAACGGCATGCCCTTGCGGGGGGATGGGGGCGAAAGGAGAATCACTCCGCTCGACATCAAGGCCAGCACTGCCATCACCCACGCTCCGGGTGAGAGCGCCTTTAGCCAGTCAGGGATCCGGGGGGGCATGGGGGGCAGGTTTTTACGACAACGATGTGCAGGCTAAGCGGGTAAAGCCAATTCCTCACCGGGAGGGCAGACGCGAGCCGGACCCGCGTGACCTGAGCTGCAAAATCGATGCCGGCTCGATCAAAGCAGTCTGTTTGCCTTAGCTCTACACCGCCGACTCTGGCCTCGACAAGGTCCAAGTGCCGCGGCGAAACTTGCTTCCCGGCAGATTGATGCGGCCGTAGGATTTTCCCCGGGGTCCAGCTGGGTTCCCGTCCACCGCGTTTCTGGTCCTTTTCATTCAGCCTCACTTACTTTCCTTCGATGAAAATCGTACATGCGGCCAGCGAAGTGTATCCTTACGTGAAAACCGGCGGCTTGGCCGATGCCGTCGGAGCTCTGGCGAGCACCTTCGCGGATCGCGGGCATGCGGTGTCCGTGTTTCTCCCGGGATATCGCCTGGCCCTCGAGCACCCGGCCACGGCCGGCGCCGAGCGGAAGCTGCGTTTGAAGATCGAGATGGGTGACCGTTTTGCCTCAAGTGATGTGTTCGTTTTCTCTCCAAAGAAGAACCTGACCATCTATCTGATCTGCCGGGAGGAGTTTTTCGACCGGCGGGGGATATATGGGAACGGCGAGCGCGACTATGAGGACAATGACAACCGTTACATCTTCTTCGCCAAGGCGGTAGTTGAGACTTTGAGGCTCTTGGAATTCAAAGCGGACATCGTTCATGCGCATGACTGGCCGACCGGATTGCTGCCGGTCCTGCTGCGTTACGCAGAGCGTCGTCACGGCGTGACCCTCGCCCTCAAGACCGTGTACACCATCCACAACATCGCGTTCCAGGGTGTGTTCTCCATGCGGTCCTTTCCCCGTACGAACCTGCCGGAAGAACTCATGGGCATCGATGGCCTGGAGTACTATGGACAGATGAGCTTCATGAAGGGAGGGCTGCTTTTTGCGGATCACGTCACCACGGTCAGTCCCCAGTACGCCAAGGAAATTCAGACCCCGGACTTTGGCTGCGGACTCGATGGCGTCGTGCAGTCGCGGGCCGCGGATCTTGTGGGTTTGATCAACGGCATCGACCGTTCGGTCTGGGATCCGTCCATCGACGCGTTGTTGCCTGCCCGTTACAGCAGCGAGGACCTGGCGGGCAAGGCGGTCTGCCGGACCGAGCTCATTAAGCGCATGGGACTCACGCCCGGATTCAAGGGGCCCATCTTTGGCATGGTGGCCCGCCTGACCGAGCAGAAGGGCATATCGTTGCTCCTGGCCAACCGGGACTTTTTCATCAACCAAACCGCGGCATTGATTGTCCTTGGCAAGGGGGACGGCCGTTTTGAGAAAGCGCTCAAGGAACTGGCCGACGATCTGCCCGGGAAGGTGGCGCTGGCGATGCGTCTGGACGAAGGCATGAGCCATCTGGTCGAGGCGGGCTCGGATTTCTTTGTCATGCCTTCGTTGTTCGAACCGTGCGGTTTGAATCAGATGTACTCGCAGGCCTATGGGACGGTTCCACTGGTCACCCGCGTGGGTGGACTGGTCGACACCGTGGTGGACATTGTTGACCAACCGTCCGCCGGCACCGGGATCATGTTTGCGCCCACGGTCGAAGGCCTGCAATCGGGTCTCCATCGCGCGCTCGCGCTGTTTGCCAACCGCCCGGCCTATCAGGCCGTACAACGGCGTTGCATGCAACGGGACTTCAGCTGGACCCAGGCGGCGGTCGGGTACGAAAACCTCTATGGCGACACGCTCTGAAGCCTGAATCTCGAGGATCGAACCGACCGATCTCTTTTCGCGACCCGATCCAAGCGCTTGCGTAGCGATCACTTGTTCGCACCTGTAGGCAGATGTCGGGCGCCTCCACTCTCGTTTGGTTCCGTCAGGATCTTCGTCTCACCGACAACGCGGCTTTGTCGGCCGCGGTGGCGCGGGGTGGCCCGGTCATTCCCTGCTTTGTGCTGGATGATGAAGGCGAAGGCCCTTGGCGACCCGGGGGTGCGAGCCGTTCGTGGCTGCACCGGTCGCTGGCGGCCCTGGCCGCGAGCTTGGAGGCGAGGGGGTCGCGCTTGATCCTCGCGCAGGGACACTCCCAGCGCGTCATCGAAGCCCTCGTTCGGGCCACCGGGGCGACAGCGGTTTACTGGAATCGACGCTATGAACCGGAGGTCATCGCCCGTGACTCCGCCCTGAAGGCCGGTCTCACCGCGCAGGGAATCGAAGCGCGCAGCTTTAACAGTGCGCTCCTTTTCGAGCCTCACACCGTTTCCAACAAGGCCGGAAACCCCTTCCAGGTGTTTACTCCGTACTGGCGCCATTGCCAGAGCCTCCCGATTCCTGAACCCGTCGCCCTCCCGCGCGGCCGTCTGGTCTCGCCACCGGCCTGGCCCGACTCCCTGGCGCTGCCGGATCTGAAGCTGTCCCCGCGACTTGCATGGGATCGCGATTTTTATCCCTTTTGGACACCGGGTGAGACGGGGGCGACGCAGCGCCTGCGCGACTTCCTCGCGCACGGGATCGAGCGTTATGACGCGGAACGTGACGTGCCGTCGGCGGATGCCGTTTCCCGCCTCTCTCCCCACCTGCATTTTGGCGAACTCGGCCCCCGTCAAATCTGGGCCGCGGTGCGGGCACTCTCGGTGAAGTCGGGCATTTTCCCCGCACACCGAGGCGCGGCCAAGTTTCTGGCCGAGGTGGGTTGGCGCGAGTTTGCGCACCACCTGCTGTTTCACTTTCCCCAAACGCCGAGCCACCCCCTGCGCTCCGAATTTGAGGCTTTTCCCTGGGCGCGCGACCCCGACGGACGTCTCCTGCGCGCCTGGCAGGAGGGACGCACCGGATATCCGCTGATCGACGCCGGACTGCGTCAGCTCTGGTCATGCGGGTGGATGCACAACCGCGTGCGCATGGTGGTGGCGTCGTTTCTGGTCAAACACCTCCGGCTCCCCTGGACGCAGGGAGCGGCGTGGTTTTGGGACACCTTGGTCGATGCCGATCTCGCCAGCAACACGCTCGGCTGGCAGTGGAGCGCCGGGTGCGGCGCGGATGCAGCCCCGTATTTCCGGGTTTTCGCCCCGGTGCTGCAGGGGGAGAAATTTGATCCGAAGGGCCACTACGTCAGGCGCTGGGTGCCCGAGCTGGCGCGCCTGCCGGATGAGGTCATCCATCAACCCTGG
Organism: Opitutaceae bacterium; assembly: GCA_016794725.1. Taxonomy (GTDB): domain Bacteria; phylum Verrucomicrobiota; class Verrucomicrobiia; order Opitutales; family Opitutaceae; genus UBA6669. Next base: position 14,880 of record JAEUGZ010000541.1, read on the forward strand.
GAGGCGCCGGCCGCGGTACTCGCCCGGGCCGGGGTGACTCTGGGCGAAACGTACCCGCGGCCGATCGTGGATCACGCGGCGGCCCGCGCGGCGGCCCTTGCCGCCTTCAAGACGTTGCGGAGTGGCCAGACGACCGCGGCGGAGGAGGCGTGATGCCCCCGCTGCCTGTGACCGGCCCTGTGCGCCACCTGGTGATCGTGCTGGGCGACCAGTTGGACATCGAGTCGGCCGCGTTCGATGCCTTCGATCCCGTCCTGGATGCCGTGTGGATGGCGGAAGTCGCCGGCGAGTCCGACCACGTCTGGAGTGCGCAGCCCCGCATCGCCTTGTTTCTGTCGGCCATGCGCCATTTCCGGCAGACGGTCAGGGACTCGGGAACCCGTATCCATTATGTTGAGCTGGACGATCCGGAAAACACCCAGACGCTGGCCGGAGAACTGGGTCGCGTCGTGCGACTCCTGGCGCCCCGCCGTCTGATTGCGGTCGAGCCCGGCGAGTGGCGGGTGCGCGAGGCGCTTCGCGAGGCAGCGCAGGCGGCGAATTGCCCGCTGGACCTTCGTCCCGACCGCCACTTTTACTGCACTGCCGAGGAATTTGCCCAGCACGCCGCAGGACGGAAGCAGCTCCGCATGGAGTATTTTTACCGCGAACTTCGCCGCCGTCATCGGGTGCTCCTCGACGATACCGGCGGCCCGGAGGGGGGCGCCTGGAACTACGATGCGGACAACCGGGAGAGTTTTGGGAAATCGGGTCCCGGGTCGCTCCGTCCTCCGCTCGCGTTTGCCCCGGACGCGCTCACCCGGGAGGTCATCGCGGTGGTCCGACGCCGATTTTCTGACCGGCCGGGCCGCCTGGAGCGGTTCGACTGGCCGGTGACGCCGGCGGATGCCCGGCGGGCGCTGGATGATTTTATTGTGCACCGCCTGCCGGAGTTCGGACGCTTTCAGGACGCCCTCTGGGAAGGGGAGCCCTGGCTTTTCCACTCACGTCTGGCGAGTGCGATGAACCTCAAGCTCCTCGACCCCCGTCGGGTGGTGTCCGAGGCGGAACGGGCCTACCGCGAGGGCCGGGCCGGGCTGGCGAGCGTCGAGGGCTTCATCCGGCAGATCCTCGGCTGGCGGGAGTACGTTCGCGGTGTATATTGGCAGCACATGCCAGGCTACCTGGAGCGGAATGAACTTCAGGCCACGCAGCCGCTCCCCTCGTTTTACTGGACGGGGGAAACGGCGATGGCCTGCCTTCGTTCCGCGCTCCGGCAGACCCTGGACCTGGGTTATGCCCATCACATCCAACGCCTCATGGTGACGGGCCTGTACAGTCTCCTGCTGGGAGTTCGACCCAAGGAGGTCCACGCGTGGTACCTTGCCGTCTATGTCGATGCGGTCGAGTGGGTGGAGTTGCCCAACACCCTCGGTATGTCCCAGTACGCGGACGGTGGCGTCATGGCGTCGAAGCCCTACATTGCCTCGGGACGCTACCTTCAGCGAATGGGCAACGCCTGCAAGGGCTGCGCCTTCGATCCGGCAGTGTCCGTTGGACCGCGCGCCTGCCCATTCACCACCTTGTACTGGGATTTTTTGCTGACGCACGAGAGCCGTCTGGCGTCGAATCCCCGCATGTCGCCTCAGCTGCGCAATCTCCAGCGCCTCGGTCAGGACGAGCGCATCGCGATCCAGGCGGCTGCCCGTGACCTCCGTGCCCGTCAGGGTGAACCGGCGGCCGAGGCCACCTTGCTGCTTCCCCTGTCATGAAGCGGCGTTTCCCTTTTGTTTGTTTGCGACGGTGCACGGCTCCTGAGGCCGGGGAAAAGGTGTCGTGTCAATGAGTCCGTCCCTGCCAGCCAACCCGGACGTCACCGTCCTACGCCGGACCGTTCGCATCGAACGACCGGCCGCGGTCGCATTTGCCTGGCACGAACAGCACGGGGCCTTTGATCGCCTCGCGCCGCCCTGGACCCGGGTCTCCCGGGTGGTGCGTTCCGGAGGGATTCGGGACGGGGCGAAGCTCTCGATGCGCCAGCACCTCGGGCCCTTCTCGCTGTCCTGGCAGGTCGAGCACGCGGACTTCGTGGAGAACGTGCAGTTTCGGGACATTGCCGTTCGATCGCCCTTCCGCAGCTGGGAGCATCTTCATCGGGTGGAAGAGATCAGTCCCTCGGCGTGTTTGTGGATCGATGAAGTGCGGTACCGGCTCCCAGGTGGCACCCTGGGCTCCTGGTTGTTCGGCGCCCGCACCCGGGCTGAACTGGACCGGCTGTTCACCTATCGCCATGCGGTGCTCAAGGCCGACCTCGAACGCACGCCGCAACCCGCGCCGCAGCGCATCCTGTTAGGCGGGGCTTCGGGGCTGCTCGGGAAGAGCTTGGCGGCGTTTCTGTCCACGCAAGGCCACGACGTGCTTCGCCTGGTCCGGCATCCGGCCACGCAGCCCGACGAGTTGCAGTGGAATCCCAATGTGGCGCAACTTCAGGCAGGACCGCTCGACGGCATTGACACCGTCATCAACCTGTCCGGCGCCAATATCGCCGAGCGCGGATGGAGTGACCGACGTCGGGACACGATCATGCACTCGCGCAAGATGGCGACGAGCACCTTGCTGTCGGCCTTCAAGGACATGCCCTGTCGTCCCAAGCTCCTGCTCTCGGCTTCCGCCGTCGGCTATTACGGCAACCGCGGTGACGAGGTGCTTCGTGAAGACTCCGCGACTGGAATCGGTTTTCTGGCCCAGGTCTGTTCCACCTGGGAGGACGAGGCGCGAAGGGCCGAGAGTCTGGGCATTCGCACGGTCCTGCTCCGCACTGGCGTGGTGCTCACGCCCGAGGGAGGCGCGCTTGGCAAGATGCTGCCGCTTTTTCGGCTCGGCTTCGGTGGTCCCATCGGACGAGGCGACGCTTGGATGAGCTGGATCACCCCCGACGACTATGCGGGAGCGATCCAGCACGCCATGGCCACCGCCTCCATGTCCGGCCCTTACAACCTCGTTTCCCCGAATCCCGTCAGAAACATTGAGTTTGCCCGCACCCTGGCCGCCGTGTTGAGCCGGCCCTGCTTCGTGCGCACCCCGGCGTGGGTGCTGACCGCCCTGTTTGGCCAAATGGCGGAGGAAACCGTGCTCGCCAGCCAGCGGGCCGTGCCGGCCGGTTTGCAAGCAGCCCGCTATTCCTTTCGGCATCCCCGACTCGATCAGGCCTTGCGGCACGTTCTCGGACGCACCGACACGCCGCCCGCACCATGAAACACACGATCGCCATCGTCGGCGCGGGCATATCAGGCCTGCTCACCGCCCGCGTCCTGGCCGAACGAGGGGCCAGCGTCATCGTCCTCGAGAAAAGCCGGGGCGTGGGGGGACGCATGGCGACCAAGCGGGTGGGGGACGCCGTGGTCGACCAGGGCGCGCAATTTTTCACGACGAAGGACCCCCGGTTTTCCTCCTGGGTGGAGGCTTGGGGAGCACGTGGGCTGGCGGGGCGGTGGCCAGGATCGACTCACCGCTGGATCGGAATTCCGGGGATGACCGCGATTGGAAAGCACCTGGCGACGGGACTCACGATCGAGCGCGAGCACAAGGTGACGGCGGCTCGTCGCCACGCCTGTGGATGCTGGGAACTCGACATCGAGGAGCACGGCATCCTGCGCGCGGAACGCCTGGTCCTCACCGCGCCCGTGCCCCAGTCGCTCGCCATCCTCGATGCCGGCGGAGTCATACTGGACGAGACCTTGAAGTCCCGACTGCAGGCGATCCGCTACCATCCCTGTCTGGCGCTGCTGGTGGTGCTTGACGGCGCGAGCAACGTTCCAGTCGAGGGCATTTCACCGGAAAGCGGGCCGCTCAGATGGGTGGGCGACAATGTCAAGAAGGGCATTTCACCGCAGGTGCCGGCCGCGGTCACCCTGCACGCCAGCGCCGACTTTTCGGCCAGGCACTACGGGCTGCCGGAGACGGAGGTCAGCGCATTGCTGCTGGAGGCGGCGCGTCCCTGGCTCGCCGGGCGCAATGTGGTCAGTTCCGCGTTGCACCGATGGAAGTTCAGCGAGCCGCGGTCCGAGTTTGGCGAACCCTGCGTCTGGTTGCCGGAGCTGACCTTGGGATTCGCGGGTGATGCGTTCGGCGGTCCGAGGATCGAGGGCGCCGCATTGTCGGGCCTCGCCATGGGAGAGCGGGTGGCCTCCCACCTCCTGCACTGAGTCCTGGGTGGCGCGGGCGTTAGGCTTGACGTGGCCGGGAGCGATCCGGGAACGTGCCTCCATGTCGAGCGCCGTCTACCCGAACATTGCCGCAACCGTCGGACATACGCCGTTGATCCGGCTCAACCGCATTGCCGCCGGCGTGGGCGCGGCGGTCTACCTCAAGGCCGAATTCTTCAATCCGCTCTCCAGCGTCAAGGACCGGATCGGACTGGCGATGATCGAAGCGGCGGAACGCGACGGGAAGATTCACGCCGATTCCATCGTTGTGGAGCCGACCTCCGGCAACACCGGCATTGCGCTGGCCTTTGTGTGTGCGGCGCGTGGTTACAGATTGATCCTCACCATGCCCGAGACCATGTCGATCGAGCGACGGGTGCTGCTGCGCATGCTCGGTGCCGAAATCGTGCTGACTCCGGGCGCCGAGGGCATGCCCGGGGCGATCCGGAAGGCCAACGAATTGGTGGCCCAATATGGCACGCGTGGGTTCATGCCGCAGCAGTTTGAAAATCCGGCCAATCCCGAGGTTCACCGCCGCACCACCGCCGAGGAAATTTGGAAGGCCCTCGATGGCAATATTGACGCGTTTGTCGCGGGCGTGGGCACCGGGGGTACCATCACTGGCGTCTCCGAGGTGATCAAGGCACGGCGGGCAATGAAGACCTTCGCCGTCGAACCCGCCGCCTCGCCTGTATTGTCCGGTGGCCGGCCGGGACGCCACCGGATCCAGGGCATTGGCGCGGGCTTCATCCCACGGAACTGCAACACCGCCATCATCGATGAGGTCATCCAGGTTTCGGATGATGATGCGTTCGAAACGGCGCGACAGCTGTCCGTGCTCGACGGGATTCTCGGTGGTATCTCGACCGGAGCCAACGTCTGGGCCGCGCTGCAGGTGGCGCGCCGGCCGGAGTTCGCAGGGAAGTCGATTGTCACGGTCGGTTGCAGTTTCGGCGAACGCTACCTGTCCACCGCCCTGGCCGAAAAGGCCAGGCAGGAAGTATCCGTATAGCCACGGCGGGATGGGGCCGAACAGGCGGAAAACGGGCCCTCGCGCGGAAGCAGCCAGGTGAGGTGAATTCCCCGGTAAAGACGGGGAGAGCCCCTGGTTCCGGGTAGGGTGGGCGTTCGTTTCGTAGGTGCTCCGCCCGGGCGGGGTGGGGCGCGTGGGCGCGCAAATCAGTGGATCGCACTGGTGGGCGAAGTCCGGATTGGTCCGATAGACTGTAGGTATGAAATGGTTCGGATTCCGCCTTCGCATCACGTGCCTCGTCCTGACGCTGCTTCCCGGCGTGGTTGGTCAGCGCGCGTTCGCGGCGGAGCCGGAGGTTCCCAGCGCCTCCACCGCCCTCGAGGACGCCAAGGCCATCGCCGACCGGCACGAGGGTGCAGCCGTCTTTCGTGTATCCGGCACCTCCATGCTCCCGTACTTCGGGGATGGGTCGTTGCTGGTGATGAAGCCCATTCCCGCGTCGCGACTCCGCCCCGGCATGGTAGTGGTTTATCGGAATCGATTGGGTGAGACGGTGGCGCATCGCCTGGTCGCGGAAGCCCGGGAGGGTTGGGTGGTGCGTGGCTACAACAATGACCGTCCGGACTCGACGCGGGTCGATGGCACCAATCTGCAGGGCGTGGTCTACGCAATTCTTCACCCGCGGATCACCGAGTCCGAGTCCGATGCCCCGGACGGGTCACTCCGCGACGTTCCGGTCGCCCTGGCTGCGCCGGCCCGTTGACACTCACCCCCGCCGGGAGAGCCCATGGGCGGGACGGGTTGTGTCGAGGAACATTCGAAGGCACCGGAAGCCGCAAGTTGTTGTGACAGATTAAGGTAGGTGCGGGTTTGTGCCGTTTTGGCGTCCGCGGGAAAGAAATCATTGTCCTTCCCGGCAGGCATGGTTCACGTTCCCAGCTTTTACGCGCCGTGCCATGACCTCCGACGTCACCTCGCTCATTCCACATCGCCCTCCCTTTTTGTTTGTCGACGAAATCGTTTCGGAGACTCCCGAGGGCCTGGTGGCGCGCCGAACCTGGCGGGCGGAGGAGGATTTTTATGCCGGACACTATCCCGGCGCACCGATCACCCCGGGGGTGTTGTTGTGTGAGGCGGTGTTTCAGACCGGAGCCCTTTTTCTGGCCCGGCGCGCGACGGGGACCGAACTCGGGAAAGGGGTGCCGTTGCTCGCAAAAATCAGCGATGTGCGCTTCCGCAGTCCGATCTATCCCGGTGACACGGTGGTGATCGAAGTGAAGCGGAAGGAAGAGATGGGTGGTTTCAACCTCATGAGCGGGTCGATGAAGAAAGCCGACGGCACGCGCGTGCTCACGGTGGATTTTGCGGTGGCGTGGAAAATGCCGGCGGGGAGCGCCCCGTCCGCGTCCTAGCATGACCGGAGTCCGTGTCTCGATTCCATTCCTAGCTGAATGCCTGACTTCCTCAATCTCCTCGGCAAGACGATCCTGGTGACCGGTGTCGCCAACCGGAAGAGCGTGGCGTGGTTCGTGGCCAGATCGCTGGAGGAGCAAGGCGCCCGGGTGGTCTACAGTGTGCGGTCCGAAGCGCGTCGTCGTTCCCTTGATACCTTGTTGACCGGTAAGCCGGTGTTTGTCTGCGACGTCGAGCGGGAAGGTGCCGCGGAGACCCTGGCGGACGAGGTCGCGGCCGCCGGGCTCGGACCGCTTCACGGACTCGTGCATTCGATCGCGTTCGCCAACTATGCCGAGGGGTTCAAACCCTTTCACGAGACGAAACGAGCCGATTTTCTTCAGGCCACGGCGATCTCCGCGTTCTCGCTGGTGGAGCTGGCGCGGGCCTTTCGTCCCCATTTTGCTTCTCCGGCCTCCGTTGTTTCGATCGGCATCTCGTCGCTCCTCGTCACCCCGGACAATTATGGCTACATGGGTCCGATCAAGGCGGCCCTCGAGTCTGCGTCCCGATTCCTGGCCAAGTCCTTCAGCGCGAACTCCGAGGTTCGTTTCAACGTCGTGGGTGCCGGTCCCCTCAAGACCAGCGCCTCGGCTGGCATTCCGGGCTACCTGGAAAGCTACCTTTACGCGGAGAAGCTCACATTTCGGAAACGCGCCCTGTCCACCGCCGAGGTGGCGAACGCTGCGCTCTTTCTCCTCAGTGAACGCAGCAGCGGCCTGAATGGGACCACGCTGGTGGTCGATGCCGGCCTGGGGTGCAACGCCTTCGATGCGGAGATCGTCCGCCTTGCCATGCGACCCGACCGCTCCGGGGCCAAGGACTGACCGTGGCCACGTTCCGTTTCACCTCCACGTGTATCGAAACGTTGGCGACCGTGCTGCCGGACGAGGTCCTGACTTCAGCGGAAATCGAGGCCCGCTTGCGTCCCATGTACGAGCGCCTGCGCCTGCCCGAGGGCCGCCTCGAGTTGATGACCGGCATTCGGGAGCGCCGACTGTGGCCAGTGGGCACGCTGCCGTCCGACGCCAGCGCCGCCGCGGGCAGGGCCGCATTGGAGCGGTCGGGACTGACGGCCGATCAGGTGGAGTTGTTTGTGCACAGCGCGGTCTGCCGCGACATGCTCGAGCCCGCCACGGCCTCGTTCGCCCACCGCAAGATCGGACTGCCTGCGCAGGCGCAGATCTTCGACCTCTCCAACGCCTGCCTCGGTTTTCTCAACGCCGTGGTGGTCGCGGCCGGGCTGATCGAGTCCGGGCAGATCCGGTGTGCCCTCGTGGTGGCGGGCGAGAATGGCCGCCCGCTCGTGGAACAGACGCTCGCGACCTTGCGCGACCGGCCGCTGTCACGAAACGAGATCAAACCCTATTTTGCCAACCTCACGATCGGCTCCGGAGCGGTGGCGGCGGTGGTATGCCATGAGGACCTGGTGAAGGATCGGCCCCGGCATCGCCTGCAGGGCGGAGTGGCGCGGGCGGCCACCGAGGCCAGCGATCTTTGCCGGGGTGACACCCACGGGGCCGACGCGCTTGCGATGCAGACCGACTCCGAACGCCTCCTGGTGGCAGGAGTCGATCTGGCGGCCGACACCTGGCGCGAATTTGTCGCGGTGTCAGGTCGCGCGGGAGCGGCCTTTGACCGCACCGTTTGTCACCAGGTGGGCAGCGTGCACCGACGCCGGCTCTACGAAACGCTTGGGCTCGATCTGAGCCGGGACTACTCGACCTTTGAAACCTTGGGCAACATGGGTTCGGTCTCGCTTCCCGCGACCCTGGCCGCGGCGGTGGAGGCGGGGGTGATCGTTCCCGGAAACCAGGTGGCCCTGCTTGGAATCGGGTCGGGATTGAACTGCCTGATGCTCTCGCTCGCATGGTGACATCACCGGACATTCCCGACTGGCTCCGACGCCAGTATCCCTTCAGCCCCAAGCGGCACCGCACCGTGTCGGGCGCGGGTCTCAGTTATCTCGACGAAGGGCCGCGCAGCGACGAGGCCGTGCTCATGCTGCACGGAAATCCCACCTGGTCCTACTTCTACCGTCACCTCGTGGCAGCCGTGTCCCCCCGGTGCCGCTGCATCGTTCCCGACCACGTCGGGATGGGGCTTTCAGACAAGCCCGCGGACTATTCCTACACCCTGGCGACCCGCATCGACGACGTGCTCGGCCTGCTTGGGACGCTGGGACTCCGGCGTATCCACCTGGTGGTGCACGACTGGGGTGGGGCGATCGGCTTCGGCGTGGCCGCACGGATTCTTCCCCAGGTCGGACGCCTGGTGGTGCTCAACACCGCCGCCTTCCGATCCGATCGCATTCCCCTCCGGATCGCCCTCTGCCGGCAACGCGGTCTCGGCACCTGGCTGGTGCGGCAGCTCAACGGTTTTGCCGCGCCCGCCACCCGCATGGCCATGCACCGGCGGACTCTGACTGACGAGGAGCGACGCGGGTATCTTTTCCCGTATGACTCCTGGCAGAGCCGGGTTGCGGTCGACGCCTTTGTGAAGGACATTCCCCTTCGCGCCAGCGATGTCAGTTATGCCGCCCTGCACCAGGTGGAAAAAGCCCTTCCGGGCTTCCGCCGACATCCGGTCAGTCTCATCTGGGGTGGACGCGACTTTTGTTTTAACGATCACTTTCTGGAGCGATGGAAGCAGTTCCTGCCGGAAGCCCAGGTTACGCGCCTGGCGGATGTCGGCCATTATGTGCTCGACGATGGGGGCGCAGAGGCAATTTCCCTTTGCCAGGAGGCCTTGTTTCCCGAGCACGGGTAGTGGGACGGGACGGGATGACAGGGGCAACGTTCCACCGGCACTGCGCCGAACCTGAGGTCGTCAACCACGGAGGGACGCAACTGGGCGCGGATACGGAAACGAGATCGCGGGCCGTCGTCGGCTCATAGTGAGGGCGATTTTCCTTGGGCTGGAGGCCGGAGCTCATCTGCAGCCTCACGGCACCGCAGCCGGAGTGCGCCCCTGACTGTGGCGGGCGAGCAAGGCGCGCAGCTGATCACCCCGAACCAGCCGCGCCTTGCGGAGCCGTCCTGCGTCAAATTGCACGACCAGGGTGTCGTATCCGAATTCCACCGATCGAGCATCGGCGCACGACATGTTCCAATAGACCCAGACCTCCGAGGGCAGCACCTGGTCGGGAGTTCCAAACTCCTCGGCGATCGTGGTCGACGGAGTTCCCCGTTTTAGACGGTCTTCAACGGCGGGTTCTGACAGGACCCTTCGCAGCGGGAGCGTGCCGGTGACCGGGTGCCCGGAAACGATTGAGCTAAAGCCGCACCAACAGGCGAAGAACGCCGTCCAAAGGCCGAGACGAGCTTGAGTTTTCATGAGTGGGATTCGGGCAGGGGAGAAACCCGCCCTAGTGATTACTCATGAAGCGCCCCGGTTTTTTTGAATTGTCTTTCAAGGGGTGCAACTTTGCGACCAAACGCCGGGTTGCAGCGACCAATTCAGGAGCGAGGCCGGGTGCGTGGGCACCCGTTTGGCCAATGGCCACGGGTGCAGGTGCGGTGCGCGCGAACTGTGAGCTCACCCTAACTCTTGGATTCGTTCACTTATAAGCACTACGTACTTAGTCCGTTGAAACAGGATTCCCGCAGACACACAGGCGCATCAACTTGAGCGCGGTTCGAATTCGTCGTCTGGTGGAGGTGGGGTCGCCGACCCCGCGGGGATGGGTGTCGCGTGAAGAAACCGGATCACGGAGGCGGGACCGATCGGTCCCGTCGCGGCCTCACCGATGCCACCTCCATCTGAACCCTAGGGATTTTCAGCGTCCGTTCGGGTTCACGACTCCTCCGTCATGGTCTCTCGTCTGGATTGCTCCGGCTTAAGGAGCGAGGGGTGTCGTCGCGGACCTGTGACGCAGGGCGGCGCCGGGTCGGGCGCCGGTGAGCTGGCCTCCGCGAATGATGGGCACGCCCTGGACAATGACGTCGTCAAATCCAACGGCGTAATGGTGGGGGTCGCCGAACCAGGAAGGGGCTTGCACGGCGGCGGGGTCGAAGATGACCAGGTCGGCAAAGAAGCCCGGGCGGATCTCGCCTCGTTGCTCGAGGGAGAAGGTTCGCGCCGGCAAAGACGTCATCTTGCGAATGGCCTCCTCGAGGGTCAGGAGGTGTTGTTCCCGGACATAGTGGGCCAGAACGCGGGCGTTGTTGCCGTATCCCCGGGGATGGGGAACCGCCTCACCGAAGCGCCGGGGGCCGGAATCCGATGCTACCATGGTCATGGGATGGACGAGAAACCGTTTCAGGTTATCCTCGCTCATGCCGTGAAAGACCGCGGACGCGCCACCCTGGGCTTCGATCTCGAGGATGGTCTCGATCTGATCGTCGAGGGTCGCGGAACCGCGGCGCAGGGTGGCAACCTCCGGCACGGACTTTCCATTGAGCGACGTATCGGCCTCGAAGTTCGCGATGACCGCGTAGGCGTAGTCGGACCGACGACTGCGCTTCAGCGTTTCCTTCATCTCGGCAACCATGCGGGCCTTTTCGACCGGATCCGCCAGTCACTCCCGAAAGCGCTGGCGTCCGCCTTCGCGCGCTTCGGCGGGAATCGGGGTTCCCAGTGAGGTGCTGGAGGCGGTATAAAGGTATTGATCCTGGGTGACCTTGATGCCTTCGGCTCGCGCTCCGTCGAGGAGCTTGAGCACGTCACCGGCCATTTCCCAGGCCGCGGGGCCGGACAGCTTGATGTGCGAAACCTCGACCGGAATCCTGGCCTCGCGCGCAATCCGAAGCACCTCGTTGAGTGCCTCCATGATCCGGTCGTTTTCATAGCGCATGTGGCTCGCGTAGATTCCACCGCAGGCCGAGGCCCGTTGGGCCAGGGCGATGATTTCCTCAGTGGTGGCAAACGTGCCGGGTAGGTAGATCAGTCCTGTGCTCAGGCCAACGGCGCCGTCCCGCATGCCACGGTCGACGAGAGCCTTCATTTGGTCCAATTCCGCCGCAGTCGGTGGGCGGGCAAAGCTGCCGCCCATGACTTGGGAACGCACCGGGTTGTGGCCGATCAGCGTGGCCACGTTGAGGGCGGTTCCGGTTTGCTCAATCGACTTCAGAAATGCACCGATTTCCAATTTGGATCCGCCGCAGTTGCCGGTGACGATCGTGGTCACGCCCATGCGGATGAAGTTTTCGGCCACCGGAAGCTCCGTGATGTCTTCGGAGTGGGTGTGCACATCGATGAACCCAGGCGCGATCACGCGGTCGTGGGCGTCGATTTCCACCCGGCCCTGGCCGGTGAACGTGCCGACGTCGACGATCCGGCGATCGCGGATCGCAATATCTCCCTTGACCGCTGCGGCACCGGTTCCGTCCACGATGCGTCCCCGACGGATCACCAAGTCGAACTGCTGCGACCACAGGTCCCCCGAAAGCCACGTGGTGAGTGCGGTCAGGAAACAGATGGAACGGGTGGAACGAATCAGACCCAGGAATCGCATCCCTTGAACCGAATCCCGGGGCAGTGGGATGGCGACTCGAAAGCAACAGTTGCGACGAGTGCAGAGTTTTTAACCACGGATGGACACCGATGGACGCGGATTCGGAATGGGGGGACTGGGCACCTCGTATTGATTAAACATAATGTTTATTGTGCGTATATAACCAGTCAGAAAACTGACCACGAATGGACACGAACGAACACGAATCCTGAGGTGAACGGGAGAAGCTCGCGCTTCTGAATTTCTCCCATTGCGGCCCCCGCGAGTTCGCATCTGGGCGACAACCCGACTTCGGGGTTCGGTCGCCGAACCCAGCGGAATGGCGCAGCAAGAACCCTATGGCGCCGGGCCCCAGCGGCGCGTGAACGGGAAATAGATCATCAGCGGTCGACCAACGACGTCCTTTTCCGGGACAAAGCCCCAAAACCGACCGTCCGAGCTGTTGTTCGAATTGTCGCCGAGTGCGAAATACTGATGCTCTGGTACTTCGATTGTTCGACCAAAG
>JAEUGZ010000595.1 GCA_016794725.1 Opitutaceae bacterium
CATCCCCACTATGTCGGCATCAAGGAGCCGTCCACGGTGGTGACCCTCGACGTGGTGAAGCCGGCCAATCTCCTCTGGCGCGACATCGAGTGGATACGGTCCCTGACCAAGATGCCCATGCTCCTGAAGGGCGTAATGAACCCGGCCGACGCCGAAACCGGCATCAAGCTGGGCGCGGACGGCATCATTGTCTCCAACCACGGCGGACGCTGCCTCGACACCCAGCCTGCCACCATCGAGGCCCTGCCCCGGGTGACGGAACGCGTGGCCGGACGCGTGCCGGTCATTGTCGATGGCGGAGTCCGGCGCGGCACCGATGTGATCAAGGCCCTCGCCCTTGGCGCGTCAGCGGTGCAGATCGGTCGTCCCTATGTCTACGGCCTCTCGGTCGGTGGAGCGGACGGCGTGGCCCATGTCGTGAAACTGCTGCGCCAGGAGCTGCTCATGGCCATGTCGCTGCTCGGATGCGCCTCGCTCGCCGACATCAACCGGTCGGTGCTGTGGGAGTGACCCCCGGCCATTCCATTCCCTCCCCTTTTGTTCTCACCACCTCAGACGTCCCCCCACCAATGAAGAAGATCCGTTTTGGTATCACCGGCTCCGGTTACATGGGTCGCACCCACGCCGAGGCCATCCGCCACCACAGCTCCACCGCCGAACTCGTCGCCATCTGGGGAGGCTCGCGCGCCCCCGCATTGGCGGAGCGATGCGGTGCGGCCTACGAACCAACCCTGGAAGGGCTGATGGCTCGCGGCGACATCGACGCCGTGGTCATCACCACCCCGCACTATACCCACGTGCACGAGGTCATGCTCGCCCTCGAAGGCAACAAGCATGTCCTGATCGAGAAGCCCATGGCGACCAAGGTGGAGGACTGCGACCGCATGCTTGCCGCCGCGGCCCAGCGCGGACTCAAGACCGGCGTGGCGCACAACCTGCGTTTTCGGATCAACCTGCCCAAGGTGCGCGAACTGGTCCAGACGGGGGCGATTGGACGTATCCAAAGCATGCAATTCAGCATGTTCCGCCAGCTCGCCAACGCGGGCAACTTCGGCGGCAACAAGATGGGCTGGGTCAACCAGCCCGAAACCATCGGCTTTGTCATCGACGGGTTGCCCCACGGCCTCGACGCCATGCGCTGGGTCACCGGTGCCGAGGTGGTCCGGGTCGCGGGCTTGTCACGCACCTACACGCCCGAACGTCCGATCGAGGACACCACGGTCGGCGTCATGGAGTTCTCCAACGGAGCCATCGCCTCCGTGCACACCACCATCGCCTCGCATGGGGATTTCCATGGCGAGATGGCTCGGCTTTGCCTCCTCGGCAGCAAGGGAAGTCTCAACATGGACGGCTTTGGCGACCTGCACATGACGGACCGGGAAAAGGGCTGGCGCCTGATCTCCACGCAGCCGCCGGTCATGGCGGACGATCCCGAATCCGCCTTCAAGATCGGCCGGATGAAGGCGTTCCAGGACCAGATTCAGTCCTTCATCGATCGTATCCACGGAAAACCGTCCGACGTGGCAACCGGGGCGGACGGGCGGTCCGGGCTGGCCGCCTGCCTGGCCATGCTCACGTCGTCGAACGAGGGACGCTTCGTCGACCTGCGTTGAGCCAGCCAACCATCCCCTGCGCCCGATGCCTTCCGACATTCCCTCCCAGCCCGTCCCACCACGGATCCTCTTCAACACCGACATCCCGTATCGCCTGTCCGCCGACGAGCGCGCGGGTCTGCTCGCGGCCTGTCCGGGAGTGGAGATCGTGGAGGCCGGGATCACCCCGGGAGGACCGCCACCGGACCTGGGGGACATCACCATCCTCGTGACGGACCTCGCGGTGCCGCCCGATCTGGCCGCGTGTCCCCACTTGGAGTGGATCCAACTCGTTTCCGCCGGGGCCAACCAGGTCACCCATCACCCGGTGGCCGCGACCCGCATTCCGGTGACGACCTCCAGCGGCCTCCACGGGGTGCCCATCGCCCAGTTTGTCACCGGCGGGCTGCTCCTGCTCGTGCATCACTTTCCGGAGCTGGCCGCGGCCCAGGCGACACGGCGTTGGCCGGCCGACCGCTGGTCGCTGCGCGGCACGCTCCTGCGCGGCTGCACGGCCGGAATCATTGGGTATGGCAGCATCGGCCGGGAGTGCGCGCGACAACTACACGCGCTGGGATTGCGGATCCTCGCGCTTGATCCGGCCGGACGACGGGACGATGGCTACAATCACTGGCCGGGCACTGGAGATCCCGAGGGACTTCTGCCCGAGCAATGGTTCACGCCCGACCAGTTGGACGATCTACTGCCGCGCTGTGATGTTGTCGTGGTGGCCGCCCCGCTCACTCCCAAAACCGCCGGCATGGTCGGAGCCAGGGAACTGGCCCTGCTCCCCCGGGGAGCCCGGCTCATCCTCATTTCCCGGGGTGGGATCGTCGGGGAACGGGCGCTCGCCGACGCCCTCCTCTCGGGTCATGTCGCGGGCGCGGTGGTGGATTGCTTTGAGCAGGAACCCCTGCCACCGGAGCACTTCTTTCACGACACGCCACGGCTCATCCTCACCCCGCACATGGCGGGCGCGTTTGAAGGCTTCTGGCCGGCGATGTTGGGCCTGTTCACCGAAAACCTGCGACGCCATCGTGCCGGTCTGCCGTTGCTCAATCAGGCCAACAAACGGCTCGGCTACTGACCCGTCGTAGTCCCTGACTCATGGCCGATTCGCCCGCCTCCTCCCGCTTCTCCCCTTGGGTGCTCCCCAAGGGAGCGTGGGTCGCCGTCGCCCTGCTTTGGCTCGCCGGCGGCTCCAACTACCTGACGCGGACGATGCTCACGACGATGCGTGGATCGATCCTGGAGGAGATCCCCATGACCGAGGCGCAATTCGGCCTGCTCACCTCGGCATTTCTCTGGATCTATGCCCTGGTCAGTCCATTCGGCGGCTTCTTTGCCGACCGTTTCAGCCGGCGCCTCGTGGTGATCTGCAGCATCTTCGCCTGGTCCACCATCACCTGGCTGACGGCCTCGGTGAAGACCTTCGAACAGTTTCTCTTGCTCCGAGCGCTGCTCGGGTTGAGCGAAGCCTTCTACATCCCGGCGGCGGTGGCGCTGATCGTCGATTTCCATCGCGGGACGACCCGCGCGCTCGCCGCCGGCATTCACACCACCGGACTCATCTTCGGTTCAACCATCGGCGGCCTCGGCGGCTGGCTGGCCGAGGACCACAGCTGGAGCTATGCCTACACGGTCATCGGCCTGCCCAACCTCGCGTTCGGCGTGCTCCTGTATTTCTTTCTCCGTGACGCCCCTCGCGACACCGGAGGGGACGCGTCCTCTGCAATCCCCGGGCAGACGATTTCATTCACGGCCGCCATCGCCAGCCTGGCCCGGACCGGCCCATTCTACTACGTCATCGCATGCTGGTGCCTGCAGGGAGCAGTCGGGTGGATGATCATTGGGTGGATGCCCACC
This sequence comes from Opitutaceae bacterium, assembly GCA_016794725.1. GTDB lineage: Bacteria > Verrucomicrobiota > Verrucomicrobiia > Opitutales > Opitutaceae > UBA6669. The sequence goes on from JAEUGZ010000595.1 coordinate 3,459, forward strand.
CATATGAGCGAACAATTCTCGCTCGGACAGGGGGCAGCCGGCTTCTCCGCGCTCGGCTACGTCTATGTTACCCAGACACTCGGTCTGCTGGTCGGAGGCGTGTGGTCGGACCGCTGGAGCCTGACGCAGCCCCGGGCGCGCGTGATCATCCCGGCCGTGGCGTTTCTGGTCGCCGCGCCGGCGTTCTGGATGACCGGCGCCTCCAATCTCATCGTCTTTACCATCCTCAGCCTCGTGCTCTGGGGCCTGGCGGAGGGATTCCTCGGCGCCAATATGATGCCCATCATCTGCCTGGTCGTGGACTCCCGCTACCGGGCAACCGCGCTCGGCGTGCTGAACGGCTTCACCGCCATCTGCGGCGGCCTGGCCATCTATGGAGTGGGCGCCCTGCGCGACGCCAAGATCGGCATCACCCTCATCCTCGTCTTTGCCGGAGTCGGCGTTATGCTCTGCGGCGTCACCCTTTGGATGGTGAACCTCGCGTTGAAACGCCATGAGCGTCCCGTTCCCTCTGCTTAGCCAAACCATGCAGTTGAACCACGAATTGACACGAATCTACGCGAATGAACCTAGAAACCGCGATTGAACCACGGACGGACACGGATCGACGCGGATACAAACGAATTACGCCAAAGCTGGCATTCACCTGGTGGGGGAACCAATCCCCACACTCCGAATCCGCGTTTATCTGTGTCCATCCGTCATTTCTCGTCTGAAGGGTTGGCTTAGTCTCCTCAAACCGTCCGCGCTTCGTACCTCTTCCATGTCCACCTCCTCCCTTTCCTCCTGGCGCGAGGGCACTCCCGCGCCCCTGCCCCGCGCCGGGTGCGCGGCCGGCGTCATCGGCGGCCGTCTCGTCGTGGCGGGCGGCACCTACTGGCGCGACGGCCGCAAGTTCTGGTGTGAACAGACCGACGCCTACGATGTCACCACGCACCGGTGGCTCCCGCAGCCTCCCCTGCCGCAGTCGCGCGGCGACGCGCCGGCAGTCACCCTGGGCGGGGTGCTGTACATGCTCGGAGGAGGCGTGGACGGACCGCCGGTGGACTCCGTGGTGAGCTTCGATGGCGAGGCCTGGTCCCAACCCTCCGCCATGACCCTCCCGTCGGCGCGCCGGTCCTCCGCGGCGGCGGTGGTCAATGGCACGATTTTCCTTTTGGGAGGCCTCGCGGGCACGTGGACGGACTTTGCCTCGGCCACCTCCACCGTCTGGTCCGCCCGCCCGGGCGAAGCCTGGACCGTGCGCGCGCCGCTGCCTGGCGCCGCCCGCTTCAACGCCGCGGTGGGAACCGTGGGAGAACGGATCCTGGTCGCCGGCGGCTGCTCGGCCGTCGACGGCAAGGTGGTCAACCTGGACGACATTCTCGCCTACGACCCGCGCACGGACCGGTGGTCCACCGTCGGTCGACTTCCCATGCCCCTGCGCGGCGCCTGCGGACTGGCCGACGGAGACCGGTTGTTGGTGGTGGGTGGATACACCGACCGTTTCCTCACCCAGATCCTGGCCGTGCAGGGCACCACCGGTGCGGTGACCCCGGCCGGCGAGCTGCCGGTGGGACTGGCCGACACGCGTTTTCTCCGTGTGGGTCCTCATATCGTCGGCGTCGCCGGGGAAAACGGCATCAAGCAGCGCTTTCCCGGAACCCTCATCGCCATCGAACCCGCCCGCCCTTCCTGACCTTCCATGAAAATCACCGCCGTCAAGACGTACCTGCTGCAGCACCCGATGACGAAGCCGACCGGCCCGTCCAACTTCTACTACCGCACCCGCACCACCCTGATCATCAAGATCGAGACGGACGAGGGGCTGGTGGGCTGGGGCGAGACCGTGGCCTTTGCCGGGATCCGCCAGATCATCGAGGACCAGTACGGTGCCATCCTCATCGGGCGCAACCCGACGGAGCACCGGGCGCTCTGGCGCGAGTTGTGGGGACAAAATTTCGGCAACGGCGTCGCCCTCGGCGGTCTCGATATCGCCCTCGACGACCTGCGCGGCAAGGCGCTCGGACTGCCGGTGGCCGAACTCTACGGCGGCCGCCTGCGCCCCCGCGTGCAGGCGTATGCATCGGCCATGAATTACATCGAGGGAGAGGATCCCGCCGAGTATTATCCCGTCGAGGCCACGCGGCTCGTCGAGCAGGGATTCCGCGCCCTCAAGATGCGCATTGGCGGCCAGCCCATTCCCAAGGACCTCGCCGCGATCAAGGCAGTGCGCAGGGCGGTCGGTCCCGACGTCAAGCTGATGGCCGACGGCAATGGCGCCTACGCGCTCGGCACGGCGATCAAGATGGGACGGGAACTGGAGCAGCAGGACTACTACTGGTTCGAGGAGCCCCTGCCTCAGTGCACGCCGGACTATCCTGGATACGAGGTGCTGGCCGCCAAACTCGACATCCCCATCGCCGCCTGCGAGGGACTGACCGCCCGCGGACGCTTCAAGGAAGCCCTGACCCGGCGCGCCATGGACATTGTGCAACCGGACGTCGCCCTGGCCGGCGGGATCGGCGAGTGCCTGTTTGTGGCCGAGATGGCTCGCCTCTGGGGCGTCCTCTGCATGCCCCACTGCTGGGCCGGCGGTATCGTCATCGCCGCGTCCGCGCACCTCATTTCCCTCCTGCCCGACTCCTCCTGGGGACGCACCACCGAACCGCCCATGCTGGAGCTGGACCAGGTGGAGAACCCGTTCCGTGAACAGCTTCTCGCCACGCCCCTGGAAATCAAGGACGGACACGTCACCGTGCCCACCACCCCGGGCCTCGGCATCGAAGTCGACGAGGAACGCCTGCAGTACTACGTCCAACGCGGTCCTTGAGTCCGCGACAAAGCCGACTAGTCCCACCTCCGCGGTCCGGGTTCTTCACGCGTCGCCGATCCCCGCGGGGTCGGCGACCCATAAGCGTCAACTTTGAGAAATAACGAGGTAGAGGTCACTTCGGTGAGCGTTGGATTGATGGAGGACGTTCCCATCTCCACCGGAGGCTTGTCCTGTTTGGTGGAGGCGTCCGCGGGACGGATCAACACGGACAAAACAGGTTGTGCGAGTGAGGGCCGTCGCCTGGAAGGCGAAGTACTTTGATTGCTCCAAATCCGTGTTTATCTTTGTCCATCAGTGGTTTATGAACGGATCGATTCGTCGCAGCGGGTAAAAATAGCCTATACCGGGCCGGTCGAGAAATCCAGACCAGCCGCAACCTCGGCGTGACACCTGTGCGAAGAGCTGATGGCCTCGGCGCCGCCTGCTCGCGCTCGACCGGAACCAATCAACCGAACCACAAATTGACACGAATCTCCACGAATGAAAACAGTCACGGAAAGATGCGAGCGGCCGGTTTTCCGGAAGGAGAATTGAAGTCAGGCTTTCGACTCGCATCGTCTCCACCTCAATTCGTGCCCATTCGTGGTCTTACTTCCGAATGGTTGCGCGTCGTCGGCCAACGCGTCCGATTGTTCTCCTGAACCATGCTCGATCTCATTCGCCAACTCATCGACTTCATCCTTCACATTGACGCTCACCTCAAGGAGATCGTCGCGAACTACGGGATGTGGACCTATGTGGTGCTGTTCCTGATCATCTTTGCCGAGACCGGCCTGGTGGTGACGCCGTTCCTGCCGGGCGACTCGCTGCTGTTCGCGGCCGGCGCGCTCTGTGCCCCGGTCGAGAGCCAGTTGAATGTGCACCTCCTCGCACTCATCCTCTTTGTGGCGGCCGTGCTGGGCGACACCGTCAACTACTGGATTGGCGCGAAGATCGGTCCCGCAGTCTTCAAGCGCGAGGATTCGATTTTTCTGCGCAAGGCGCACCTGGAACGCGCCCATGCCTTTTTCACCAAGTATGGCGGTCGCGCCCTGGTCTTTGCCCGCTTTGTGCCGATCGTGCGGACCTTTGTCCCGTTCATTGCCGGAGTCGGCCAGATGAGCTACGCGCGCTTTCTCGCCTACAACGTGGTCGGCGGTTTCATCTGGATCTACGCCTTTACCTACGCCGGTTTCTTCTTTGGAACCCGGCCCTGGGTGGAGAAGAATTTCAAGCTGGTGATCGTGGCCATCATCATCCTGTCGATCCTTCCGGCGGTGATCGAATTCTGGCGGGCACGACGCGAAAATGCCGCGAAACGCGCCGACTGAGCACCGCCCGACGCGCCCGTTTGCCTGCTACCCCCCGTGTTCGATTTCCGTGGCGATCCAGCGTCAAGCGGCCGAGGCTCCCAACCGATGTCCAGCGATTCCACCCCCTTCGCCTACGACGTGGTTGCCTATCCGTCGCTGGTTCACCCCCAGTCCCATCCCAGCCAAGTCGCCCCCAAGGCCATCCTGCTCGGACTCCGTCCGGCGCCGCCTGAACGCTGCCGGGTGCTCGAACTGGGCTGTGGCGACGGCACGAATCTGGCGGCCATGGCGCATGCGTTTCCGCAGAGTGCCTACGTGGGAATCGACCTGTCGGCCGTGGCCATCGCCCGCGGCCAGGCCCTGATCGCCGACGCGGGACTGAACTCGGTTCAATTGCATGCCGGCAGCCTGACGGACATCGACGCGTCGTGGGGCCCGTTTGACTACGTCATTGCGCACGGTGTGTACTCATGGGTCCCCGCTCCCGTGCGGGAGGCCGTGCTGAGGGTCACCCAGCAGGTGCTGGCTCCCCAGGGGGTGGCTTTCATCAGCTATCTCGCCCTTCCCGGCGCGCACCTGCGCGAGATGATCCGCACGATCTCGCGGTTTCACACGTCAGCCACCGCGGATCCGGAACGAAAGGTCCAGGAAGGCATCTCCATCATCGGCTTCCTCGGACGGGCCTCCACGGAGGAGGGACTTTATCAGCAAATCCTCCGCGCCGAATTTGAAAAGCTCGGCACCCGGGGACACAGCGGATTTTATCACGACGAACTTTCGGACATCAGCACCCCGTTCCTGATGAGTGAATTTTGCGCTGACGCCCAGCGTCACGGTCTGAACTTCCTGACCGAGGCCGAGTACGTCGAAGCTCCGGCGTACGCCCTGACGGACGAGGCGGAAAAGTCCCTGGCCCCCCTGCGCGGCAATCGCATCCTGCTGGAGCAGTACTACGACTTTGTCCACGGGCGCCGCTTCCGGCAGACGCTGCTGTGCCGCACTCATCACACCCCGCAGCTGCAGCGGGAGCATCTGACCTCGCTCTATCTCGCGTGTGCGGCCACCCCGACGGACAAGACCGCCGACCTGAGGAGTTCGGAACCGCTGGGCTTTGAAAGCACCAAACGTTCAACGTTCCGCTGCAACCACGCGCTGAGCAAGGCCGTGTTCTGCGAGTTGTCCGCCCTCTACCCGGTCCGTCTGCCCTATGCCGAGGCCGTGGCCCGAGGACAGGCGCGGCTCGGAAGGAGTGATCCAGCGTCACCGGACGATGAGACGCACCTTCGCAACTACATTTCCCGGGTCTACTCACCGGGGCTGATCGAGGTCCACCTTGGCCCTCTTCCTTTCGCCGTCACTCCCGGAGCCCGTCCCGTCGGCTCCGGTCTCGCCCAGGCGCAGGTCCGACGAGGCGATCCCTCCGTCCTCAACCTCGATGGTCGGAGCATAGATCTGATGGATCCGGTCCTGCGGGCACTGCTGTTGCTGCTCGACGGGAATCACGACCGCAACGACCTGCTGCGCGAAGTGACGCGTATCGTTTCCATCCTGCAGGCCACCAACGAGGACCGCGAGGGAGCCTCGACGGTACCCCAGCCCGATCCCGCCATCATGGCCGAGCAGCTGAAGGGGGCCCTGCAGGAATTCGCCCGGGCCCGTCTTCTCGTCGGCTAGCGATTGGCACCACCGCGGAGTTCGGTACAGCCCTGTGCGACCGAGGCCGAATGCGCGTCCCTCGCCATCAATCCCTGGTGAAACGGCCGTGCGGGAACACGACACCCAAATCGACCCTTTCCGGTCAACGGTCGAACGAAATTCCACCCGCTTCACGCTTGCCGCGTGATGGTCGAGAGGGCAATGCCCAGCTACCGGCCCGCTCGGACTGAGCGGACCCCGGTTGTCTCCATGGACTCACCCGCCCCCCGCCCCCCCCTGAGCCGTCGCCACTTCCTGTCCGGTGCAGCCTCGCTGGCCACCTACAGCCTGATCGTCCGCGCCCCCTCCACCCTGTCGGCCCAGTACGAGTCGGGACCGATCCAGCGCGAAGCCATCGCCCCGCGAATTGACACCCTGGCGCCCGACGATGCCCGTACCGGCGGCGTCGCTGCGGAACCAAACCTGCGACGGGTCGAACTGGACTGCGATGTCCTCGTCGCCGGCGGCGGCCTTGCCGGAGTCTGCGCCGCCATCAGCGCCGCCCGCCTCGGATCCCGGGTCGTGCTGGTCCAGGACCGGAGCCGGCTTGGTGGCAATGCCAGCAGCGAGGTGCGGATGCACCCCATGGGATCCCGCTACGGTTTTCGGGAAGGCGGACTGATCGAGGAATTCAGTCTCGAGAATGCCTACCGGAACGAACACCACGCCTGGGAGCTTTGGGACCTGATGCTCTACGATCGCGTGGTGCGCGAACCCAACCTGCGACTCCTGCTCGATTCGTCCGTTTACCGGGTGGAAAAGGAGGGCGATAAAATCCGCTCCGCCTGGGTGCGGTGCGACAAGACGGAACACCTCTACCAGGTCAAGGCTCCCATCTACATTGACTGCACTGGGGACGGGCGGCTCGGACTCGAGGCGGGTGCGGAGTTCAAACTCGGGCGCGAGGCTTCAACCGAATTCGGAGAATCGCTCGCCGACTACGACAAGCCGGGCACGACACAGGGTTCCTCCATTCTCTTCACCGCCCGCCGGCACGATCGGCCGATGCCGTTCGAGGCGCCATCCTGGGCCCGCTCCCTCTCGGAAGAGGACTTCTTTTCGCGCAACGTCGGTCCGGAAACCTGGAGCTACGGCTACTGGTGGATCGAACTGGGCGGCGTCTACGACACCATCCGCGACAACGAGCGCCTGCGCTTCGAACTGCTCGCGATTGTCCTGGGTGTCTGGGACTACATCAAAAACGGTGGCAAGTACCCGGAGTCCGCCAACTGGGCCCTCGAAACCGTCGGTATGATCCCGGGTAAACGCGAGTCGCGTCGTTTCCTGGGGGATACGATTCTCACCCAGCATGACCTCGAGGGAAAGTGGAAGGAGTTCCCCGACGGGGTCGCTTTCGGTGGCTGGCCGATGGACGACCACCCCGCCCTCGGTTTCGACGCCAAGGGACAAAAGCCCTACAAGCCCATCAAGCCTCCGACGGCGTACAACATCCCCTTCGGCAGTCTCTACTCGCGCAACGTGCCCAACCTGCTGCTGGCCGGACGCAACATCAGCGCCACGCACGTGGCCTTCAGTTCGATCCGGGTGATGAAGACCTGCGCAGTCATCGGCCAGGCCGCCGGCACCGCTGCGCAACGCTGCGCCGCCGGTGGCATCCTGCCGCGCGCGCTGCGCAATGATCCGGCCCGGGTCAAGGACCTGCAGCAGCAACTCCTGAAGGACGGAGCCCTGATTCTGGGCCTGGACAATCAGGACGCAGCGGACCACGCCCGCCGTGCCACGGTCACCGCCTCGGCGTCGAGCCGCAATTCGGCACCCCACCACATTCTCTCCGGGCAAACCTACGCGACCAAGGACGACGTGCAGCACCGCTGGATCGCGCCGCTGGGAGAAAAGGGGGCCTGGATTCAACTGGAGTGGATAGAGCCCGTCACCCTCGCGGAAATCCAGCTGATCCACGACACCGGCCTCCACCGGGGGCTGACGATCAGCGCGTCGCCCAACGAACACCGCCAGGCGATCGCCGGTCCACAGCCCGAGGTCAATCGTGACTACAAAGTGATCGGCATTCTCCCCGACGGATCGGAACGGTCCCTCGCCGCCGTGACGCTCAACTACCAGCGTCTCCGACGGCACCGCTTCGATCCGGTCCGGCTCAAGGCGGTCAAGATTCTGATCGAGCGCACCCAGGGTGCGCCCGAAGTCTCGTTGTACGAAGTGCGCGCCTACAGCTGAGTCGAGGGGACACCGCGCACGTTTCGGATCAGGGCGGCAAAGGCGATCACTGCGAGAATCAACACACCAAAGATCCAATCGCCGGTCCCTTCCCGCTCAAGTTCCAGGGTGAGCGCGAGCGGCGCCCGTCCGTCCACTTGCAGGCTGCGGGTGAATGTGGCCACCGTGCCCTGCATCGGGGCGGTGACGTCCAGGGCGCTGGCCGTCGCCTCCGACGCCAGCTGTTGGTCCACCAGCCGGCCGGCCATGCCTCGGAGCGCCGCGGTCTCCTCGGCAGTGTTGCCCATCAGCACCTGCTCCACCTGCTTCAGGTTTACCTCGGACTTCCCCTGCATCAGGGGATTGGCCGTGGCCGCCTGTTCAAGCGCGGCGTTGCGGGCGACGTCACCACTCTGGTCGAGGTAGAGGCGCTGGCGGCGGGTGGTCAATGCCACCACCGCCTGCTGCGTGCGCAAGGTGCGCAGCTGGACCCGCGCGTCCTCATTGCTGGCCGCATCCAAGCCCGGAGCCTTGGTCACGCGACTGAGCAGGGCACCCGCCCGATTCGACTGGCCGCCCTCCAGCAGCTGGCCGGCCCGTTCCAGCAGGCGATTTGCCTGGGTCGACTCGGTGGAGCGACGGGACTCCACCGTCCTTTGGTATTCCACCAGTCCATACGCACCGGTGGAGCGCCGGCTCACCCGTTGAAACTCATCGCCGGACACGTCCACATCGTAGCCCGGCGGGGTGACCACCCGCCAGGTCACCTTCTCCACCGGAGCATTCAATCCCGGCCCCTGCAGCACCGCCCGCGCCGGCTCCATCGACCCGGACGCGTAGAGCAGCATGAGCGAAGCGGGTCGATCCCCCTCGCTGGCCGGCGCGATCGGCACCAGGGTGTCCGCCGCATCACGGGCCGCCACCACGCTCTCGCCGTTGACCCAGGCACCGAACAACCGCGCATCCCCCGGAAGCCGTATCCGCAGATTGGTCTTTTCCAGCACCTGCAACGCCAGCTCCACCCGCGTCAACCAGGGTCCCCCGGGTGAAAGCTGGGTGGTGAGCACCGCCTCGGTGACGCGCACGCGCAGCGACTCCGCCACGTCCTGGCGCCGCACACTCAGGGCCAGGGGTTGCTCCGGATCGGTGACGCGCAGGCAAAGCGCCGGGATGGTGCGTTCCGCCGGATCATGCAGGGTCGCCGGCACCGCCGACCAGTCCATGCGCTGCCAGCCGGCCGCGAGCACCGGGGTCTGCAGTTCCAGCCTTCCGGCGGTGCGCACCGCCACAATCTGGTGCGCCTGCCGGGCCCCCACCACCGCGACCGGACGGGCCCACTCGGCCACCGCCTCCGTCGCAGGCTTCCCCTGGTAGTCGAGACGCAGATCGGTCTCACCCAGCACGGCCCGGACAAAGCGAACGTCCCAGACCTGCGGATCATCGGTTCGTCGCACGGAGTCCGCCACCAGCGGGCCGCTGATGCGCAGGGAAGCCACCTGATCGTCACGCAGGCCCGGCACGCGGAGCCGCACCTGCTTGACTCCCGCGTTTTCAACCCGCAGCCGCACCCACCCCCGGACCAAACTCTGACCGTCCCGCAGCGTGATGTCCTGCAAGACCTGGGTGGTCAGCCACGGCTCCAGTGCCTCCACCGCAAGCGTCAGGCTCCAGGCCTCGTGCAGGAGTCGAAAGGCCAGCACGCCAGGCTGAACGGGCCCGAGCGTGCGGGGATCGATCGGCGACACTTGCTGGCGCTCGCCCACCCGAAGGCGCAGTCCGCGCTCGGGCACGAGGCGCAGGTCTCCGGACTGACGCGCGGCCTCGCGCACCAGGATTCGGGGCACCAGCCAGGCCGGCTGCGCCCGCGGCGCCGCGCCGGCCAGGGTGAGGGACAGGCGCTGCTCACCCATGGTCTTCTCCCGTAGGTGGAGCGTGATCTGCCGCGCACCGGAGGCGTCAACCAACTCCGTCCAGTGGCTGAGCGCCGGGCTGCTCGCCGACTCAAGCTCGAGTCCCGCCGGTACGGTCAAGCCAAGCCGAAACACGCCCGCACGCGCGATCGTGACATCCAGGTCCGCCACCAGCACGAGTCGATCTTCGCCGAGGGATAGCACCTGCCGGCTCGTCACACGGATCTCCGGCGTGACCGCCGCGATCCGCAGGGAAACGCCGGCCGCGTCACCGATCACCCGATACGCAGACTGTACCACGGGCGCGGCCTGCCTCTCGTTGGCAGCCGGAAGGTCGCCCATGGAAAAATCCTCCAGGGCCACCGCCGCCAGCCCGGTCGTCGTGATCGCCTCTGGCTGGGCCTCGTTGCCGAAGGCCAGTGCGAGGGTCGCCACCTCGGACTGCGCCGCCTCCACGCGCAACGGGTGCAGGCTGAGGGCGTAGGGAAAAGCAGGAGCGGCACGCTGCAGCGCCACCGTGAAGGCAAACGGCTCCACCTGCGAGGGCTCCACTGCAATCTGCAGCCGCTGCTGCGCCGGATCGAATCGCCAGCGTCCCACCGACGGCCCTTCCACCGCGCCGACCGCAAAGCCCTCCGGGACGGTGACTGTCAGCGCGCCCACGCGTCCGCGCACGGGTTTGACCAAGACCCGGACGTGCCCATCGATCACCCCTGGACCGGGCACAAAGAGGTGGGTCACCTCGGTCACAAACGAGGTGATTTCCTGCGATGGATCCCGCTGACGCGGGCGGCAGTGGACCACGGCGTCGACTCCGGGTGAAAGGACCAGCAATGCACGGGTCACCGGCTCATTCGGGCGGGTGAGGATCTCGGTTCGCACCGCCGAGGGTGACGTGATTTCCCATCCCGCCTGCGGTACCTGCACCGTGATCCGCTGCACCGCGGCGGCACCGGTCAGGACCGGCACCCCGGTCGCCAGATCGGGAACCGCCAACTCAAACCGGGCGCGTCCGGTCCAGGTTCCATCCCGCTCAGGCACCACGAGGTAGAGTGTCTCGCCCTGAACCTCCAGTCGGGTCACCCGAAGTCCCTCCCCGGTGAACCCGGTGAGCACGGCTGGGTTCCTCAGCAACACAAAGCCTTCCCCCGCTCCGCCCTTGACCGTCACGTCGATCTCACCCAGCAGGCGTCCATCGCGGATCTCCCAGGACTGGGCAAGCAGGTGCGCCGGCCGGCGCTCGACGCCAGCCGCGGCCGGTGGAGTGGGCAGGATGACGGATGCCTTTTCGGCCCGAACCTCGGCATTGCCGCCCAGCCCCGCTACGAACAGCACCATGAGCCCGAGCGCAGACGTGACCGCTGCAGTCCCTCCGCCCTCCGGGCCCGACCGGCGACGCCGCCAGGCCTGCATCCAACGCACCGCCGCCGGTGTGCAAAGACCGAGAAAAGCTCCCGCGCTGACCGACGGGAAAAAGTACGCCGCACCCAGGGGTTGAGAAAGGATCCCGGCTCCGAGAACGATCGTTGAACCTACCACCAACCCGCCCCGCGCCGCCGAGTTCGCCGGACGCGACCGCCCTGCCAGGGCGAGCGCCACACCCGCGCCGATTCCAACCAAACCTCCGAGGGAGATCCAGGACTGCCACGATGGGAGATGTGAAAGATCGAGGCTTACCGACTGACCCGACGGCACCGCCGCCAATGAAAACTCGAGTTCCTGCCGCATGACCCGACGTTCGTGCAAGGCCTGCACCGTCAGGCTGGCCGCCAGGATCAGGGCGGCCAGTCCGGCGAGCAGCGACACCGGCAGCCATCGGAATCCGCCCGCTCGCAGCGTCACCGCGCCCACCAGCAGCAAACCAAGCAAAGCCAGGACTTCGCCGCGAGCGTGCGTGGCGAGCCACTCCCAGCCCGTTTCCGGGACCACCGGACGGCTGGCCACGGCCGAGCCGCCGACGGGTACCAGCTGACGGCCCTGCTCGCTCCGCACCCGCCATTCCACCAGGGCCGCGGGAACCACCAGGACCGGGGCAACCAACTGGAGCCGTCGCGAGGAATCCGCGGCCGGCTGGCCGTAACGCAACAGCACTTCCACGGGTTCATTGGGATTCAACCGGGCCGAAAGCGGGATCAGCGTATCCGTGCCTTCCTTTCGCGCACTGACTCCCTGTCCATCGGTCCGGGCTTCCCACAACCGGGTGCCTTCCGGCAGCCGCACGCGCAGCGACTTCTGCCCGCGCGTCTTGACAAAGAACCGCGCCTCGGTGGCCACCTGGCCGTCGCGCCCCACCTGGCTGCTCAGCGCGGCATACTCGACCACCTGGTCCACCGTGTCCGCATCGGCATAGGCGTCAAAAGCAACCTCGAGGACAAACGGGCGCGCGGTATAGTGATAAACGGCGAGCGAGGGCGCCTCTGTGAAGAGCCGGTACTCCACCGGCAATTCCATCGGTTCGAGCCGGAGCAGGCTGCCTTCCGCACGGCGCACTTCATGGCGGACCTGGCCGGCGCTGACAATCTGCACATAACCGCGCTCCGACTGGACACCCACCGGACGGACGAGGCCAGGCTGAATGACTCCACCCCGGGCGCTCATCGGTAGTTCAAAGGTGACCAGCAGCGACGCCGCCCCCAAGGCCGGCTCATGCAGGGAGACGATCACCTCGTCGCCCTCGCGTCGCCACTCTCGCCGCACGCCCTGGCCCAACACGTCGATGTTGCCCGCACCGGAGGGAATCGCGATCCGCCACTCCGTGGACGGGGCGCCCACGACAAAGAAATTGAAGAGCACACTGCCCGCGACCACGCCCTCCCGGAGGGAATAGAGGTGGAAGACATCGGCCTGCACGCTCTGTCCCACGGACTCCACGTTCACCGCGGCAGTCCACTCACCGGAGCGAAGGCGGAAAGCCAGCTGCACACCGTCACTCCGCTCCGAATACAGGGAAAGCGGGAGATCGGCCAGCTCCCGCACGGCTCCCGGTGACATCCGGTAGCCGGGGGTCGTCTTCACGCCAATCTGTCCGCGCACAGCCTTGGCCGACGGAAACCGCAGCGCAGGCAGTTCCCAGGTGCCGGATGCGGCGGCCTGGAGACGCTCAAGGCGCAATCGGATCAGGCGGCGCCCCTCCACCGGCTGGGAAAAGACCAGCCGGAGCACGCGGCGTCCGTCCTTGATCTCCTTTTCCAGCGCATAGTCGGCGATGTCCTCGCCCTGAACCGAAACCAAGGCAAAGTCCGACGGCACCTGCAGGGTGAATTCACGCACCGGCGCCTCGCGGATCTCCAGTTCGACCGCGGACTCGATTCGGCGCTCGGCCTCACCTAGCGCATACGTGGTCACCTGCGATACCGTCACCTCGGGCAGCACCGGATCGGCCCGGAGGCGGAGCAGTCGCTCCGCGGAGGGAAATCGGAACACCCACACCGCCGTCACCCCCTCCTCCACCGCCTCACCCGGAAAGGCGTCGGGCGCCAGCTGCATGAGCCCGGATGACTCCGTCACATCCACGCGCACCGCCCCCCGGCACCCCAGTCGCAGCAGTCCCGCATGCCGCAGCGCCCCCTCGGGCATGAGGCGCAGGGGCTCGACGGTCGCGGGGAAGGCGCCGAGCGCCGCCTGGCTCGTGATGACGAGGGAGTTTGACCCTTCGACAGGACGCCCCCACTCCACCTCCAGCCATCGATCGGCCCCGGTCCCCGGACGTACGGTCCAGGAGACAGTGGAATCCCCGGTCACGCTGACCAAATCACCGGGACCCTCGAGTTGCACGCGCAGCCGGGACAATTGACCTTGCAGCACCCGGAGGTCGAGGGTCGTGACTTGCCGCCACAGTCCGTCCCCCAGTCGCACCTCGGACTGTTCGGAGCTGACAAAGGCCAGCGCCGCCTCGACGGTCTCCCGCCGTTCGCGCCAGCGCAGCAGCGCCAAGCCGTCACCGGGCAGAAAACCGCGCCACGCTTCCGGTCCCCGCCGGGGCACGACCGCGGACTGCGGATCAAATTCAACCGTATCCGCCAGACCCGCAAGTTCCACCGGCACGACCGCCCCCGCCGGGAGCCGGAACTCCACCCGACGCCAGTCGCCATCCGCGCGAACGGCCGCGACAAAGGTCAGATCCACCGGCACGGGCCCCTTGCGTTGCAGCACCAGATCGTAAGCGAACTCCACGCCGTCACGGACGAGATCGACCTGCCAGCCGTCACCCGCAGCTCCTTCACCGAGCGCGGCCCCTCCCGACAACAGTCGCAGCCGCGCGCCAGGTTGTTCGGCCCGCGCCACGCCGCGCAGACGAAGGCGGAGGCTGCCACCACCGGGCTCCAGAGTTCCCGACACGAGCGTCTCCGTCAGCTCCGCCTCGCGCGCCGAGGCGCCACGGCCCGTCACCTGAAGTTCTATCCGTGCATCCCGGCGCATCGAAACGAGGAGATCGCGGCTGGCCGGGCCCTCCCCGGCCAGGGCGGAGGCGCCGGTGAGGGTGAAGAGTCGGACATCGACTTGCGCGTCAGGCACGATCCGGCACCGGGCCACATACCCGGCCGCTTCACCGGCCAGGATGAGCGGCATCCGCCAGACTCCAGGCAAGGGGGGATCGACGCGGCGGAACTGCACCGTGAAATCGAAGCTGCGCGGGCCGTCGCCGGTTTCCGGCAGCACAGGCCGCAGCACCAGCCAGCGACTGGCGGTGGGTCCGGTGCCCCGCTGCCGGATCGACCAGTCGCGCAAGGCGGACCCATTCACAGCCACCACCTCGCCTTCACCTTCCACCCCGACCACCAGCGTCTCCGGCCGGCCTTGCAGGACGGACACCTGCAGCACCGCCTCGCCGGTCAGCGCCGTCGCGCTCACGCGTACGGTGTGTTCGGCCGTGACCGAAAAGAACACCGGCACGGGCGGCGGCACGCCGGTTTCAAAAACAATGCGTCCCCCGCCGGGCAGCGGCGTTCCGGGTGCGCGCGGTTCAGCGCCGGGTGCGAGGGACGTCGCGGCAAGAACAAGGACGCCCACCACCAGCCGCCGCACGCGGGAAAGGTGGGCGCAAAGGGAGGCGGAAACCACGGCAGGGAGAAACGAAGGCATGGAGGACTTGGGTTGTGCGCCGGTTGGGGACGCGGAGAAGGAGGGCCGCCCGGCTGCGGGTGCAGCGCGACGGCCAGAAGGGAGAAACGAACGGACCGGACTACTCGCCGAGCAGGCGACGGGATTGGGCAAACATCGTAACCAGCTCCTGCACGCGCGCTTCGTGGCTGTAGTGGCCGCGGAGCTCATTCACGACAGGAGCGAAATCGGAAAGTCGGATACCGGCGGCAGCATCGCCCCCACGCAACTTTTCAGCGAGGAAGGCGGCCGTGCCGGCGAGTTTCAGGCTGGGGGACGCACGAACGAAGGACGGCGCCTGGGGTGCGTGGACCAGGGTCCAGCTGCGCTCCACCATGCGTCCGTCGGCGGCGTTGCGGAAGCGGATCAGGACCTCACCCAGTTCGCCTTCACCGTCCGGGCGGGCCTCGATCTGGTAGAGCGCGACCGCGGCCTCCTCGGCCGCGAGTTCGGCGGCGTCCACCTGGTCGTTGCGAAAATCCTCGGCCTTGAGCCGGTGGTGTTCGAATCCAAGCAGGCGATACCGACCGACCCGGGCGGGGTTGAAGCGCACCTGGAC
Source organism: Opitutaceae bacterium (assembly GCA_016794725.1). Taxonomy (GTDB): domain Bacteria; phylum Verrucomicrobiota; class Verrucomicrobiia; order Opitutales; family Opitutaceae; genus UBA6669. The sequence continues at coordinate 19,005 of JAEUGZ010000595.1, forward strand.
CTTGACGTTCTCCGCCGCCGGGCGGAAGGCGCCGGCCAGCGCCCCGGCAAAACGGTCGTCGGCCTCCTCGGGCGTGTTCAGCACCTGGTAGCGCCCGTCGCCATCGCGGGTCAGCGCCTCGATCATCCGGTCGTCGAGCCCGTCGGCGCCAATGCCGCAGGCGTCGAAGGCGATGCCCTGCTGCCGCAGGTCGCGGATGCGCCTGGCCAGCGCGGCCGGGTCGGCCTCACCGAGGTTGGCCGCTCCGTCGGTGAGCAGCACAATGCGATTGCGTGCTCCGTCGCGACGCTGGCGCAGCGCCACCTCACCGGCGAGTTTCAGCGCAGCCTCCAGATCGGTGCCGCCCTCGGCGGGGGTGCGGGCGGCGAGGTCGACGAGCTGGCCGGCCTTGTCCCCGGAAAGTCGATCGGCGAGCAGCCGCGGCTGCCGGGCGAAGCCGACCAGCGAGAGCGTGTCATTCGGTCCCAGCAGGGAGGCGAGCGACGTCAACGCCTGGCGCACGGTGGCGGCGCGGTCCTCACGCTCCATCGAGCCCGACGTATCCAGAAGGACCGTCAGAGAGAGGGGCTGGTTCGCGCCCCGGCCCGAGGCGGGGACCCGCACGGCGATCCGGACGAGCGAACGCTGGGAGAGAAAGGGATGTCCCGCCTGCTCGATCCAGGCCTGAACCGCCTCGCCGGCGGCCGGCGCCGGATCGCCGTAGTCGAAGGCATTGTAGAATTCCTCGGCGCGGACGGAAGCGGGGTCGGGCAACGCCCCCAAGGCGAGAGCGGCACGGGCCAGCCGAAACGAGGCGTCGCTCACATGCAGGGAGAACGTCGATTCGGACTGCTCGGCCGCGGACACTTCCTGCTGCCAGGCCGGCGTCTCGCCGCCCACCGCGTTCGTGCGGGACACCGGCTTCGCCGGCTTCCGCTCGTCCGCGGGCTCCGTGGAGCGCTCGGCAGAGGGATCCGCCTTGCGTTTGCTGGCAGGCGCGGCCGGCGGGGCCGGACTGACCTGCCGCGGTTCGGCCGATACGGTGAAGGCATCGAGCTTGAGTTTTTTCTCACCGGCTTCCACCGGAGATGGACGGACCGGTCCGTCGCCGGCGCCGGCGGATTTGAAATAGGAATAGGTGGCACCTCCCAGATCGCGCACTTCCTTGGGTGCTGTTGATCCGAAGGAGCGGGCGAGCGTCTGCTTGTCGTCCTCCGCCCCCCAGGCGGGAACCTTCACCGACGGATTGGCAGCTGTGGCGGACCCACTGACCGTGACCGTTCCGGTTGCCGAGGAAAGGAGCCCGGTGGGCATCACGTTGCGTCGACCTGCAAGTTCGAGGTCAGCGTCTTTGCGAGGCGAAGAGGCCGCGGATGGCATCGCTGGGCGCGGCGGTTGCGGTCGGCCTGCCGAAGCCTGCAGGACTTCGGTCTTCGCCGCGTCGAGCCCGTCCGAGAAGCCTGCCGACAATTCCGGACCGCCCTCGTTCTTTAACGGAGCGGAACTCTCCGAAAACGTCACCCGGGGAAGTTCGAGCCGGTCTTGTTCGAGCACCTCTTCTCTCAGCAACGACTGACGCTCGAATTTGGCCGACTGATCCGTCGGCATCGAGTTCCATGACGTGCGCAGCACCAGCCCCAGCGTGAACACCAACACCACGCTCGCTGCGATCGGTCCGGTCCAGCGCAGCCACGTTGAAACCCAAGGGCGGGAACTCCGGCCCGACTCGATCACCGGCTCCGGGACTACGCTCGGGGAGTGGGCTTCGAGGGCAGCCAGCACGCGCGCCCGCCGTTCCGGGGAGAGGGTCAGCGGCGCTGCGGGTGGACGATGGGCGTCGGTGACCAGGCCATGCACGAGTTCGAGCCGGCGTTTGAAGACGGCCAGCTCCGGCTTATCGGATACGAGCCGCGTGAGTTCGGCGATTTCGAACGGGGAGGCTTCACCCAGCACCCAGGCCGTGATGCGGGCCTCCAGGTCGGGTGAAATCCAGGGTTGAAGGGGGTCTTGGTGATTCATGGTGCGTCTCCGGTCAGCCCTGGCTCCCTTCGATCCCCGCGTGACGCAGTGCGTCGGCGAGGCCCTTGAGCAGGTGGTGCAATTTGTAGCCAACGTGGCCGACACTCAGGCCGGTGCGCTGGCTGATTTGCTGATAACTGGATCCTTCGTGATACTTGAAGCGCAGCAGCGCCCGGTCTTCCGGGGCGAGCTCCGCCATGAGCAGCTGAACGGTCCCCACCGCCTCCCGCCGCGCCATATCCTCGGCTGGCAGTTCATCCCCGTCCGTGGGATCGACCCCGTCGAGCGGCTGTTCCCGGCGGTGGTCCCGCACGTGGTTCAAGGCGAGGTTACGTACGCTGCGGTAGAGCCAGGCCCGGGGATTCTCCACCTCCCGCCACGACTGATGCAGCCGCAGAAAGGCGTCCTGGACCAGCTCCTCCGCCACCGACCGCCGCCCCACCAGCCCCAGGGCGAAGCTCAACAACGGAGACTCCTCCACCGCAAAAAGTTCAGCGATCGATGGACGCGTCGCGGCACGACCCGGCGCCGTCCCCCGAGAGTCGGACAAGACCCCCTCCGCGGGCGTCGGCGCTGGCTGAAAGGCCGGTGAATCCATGATGAGACGAGCGGACCGAGTGCAAGGTCGCTCCCTAGTAAGACACCGCCCGCTCCAAATCCTTAGGAAATTGTAGAAAACGACGCGATGCTGATCCGCTGCCGGCGCAGTGGCGGAGTCCGACCCATGGGTAATCCTGGGAGCGCCGGCGTCCCCGCCGGCTCGTTTCCTCACCCAGAGCCCGAGGACAACGCCGCTCACCCCCCAAACCCGCGGCGAGCGCGGTATATCCGTAGAGCCACCCTCTGCCCTGCCCACCCAAAA
>JAEUGZ010000610.1 GCA_016794725.1 Opitutaceae bacterium
AACGTACCGACTTCACTACGTAGCTAACGACGCGAGAGTGACTTATGAGGCGGCTAAGGCTTCGCTGGGCAAAATGGGCTATCGATTTGAGCGGGGAGGGGCGGCTCAGGGGCTGATTGAAGCGTTGAGCTCCGTCCATTCCGGAGAGTCATTAAAGAACAGCCGGCAATTGCGCTTGCGCATTGAAATCACGAGTTTTGGCGACGGGTCCAACGTACGCGCACTTTTTACGGAGGTGCTCGAGGATGATTTCAGTAAAGGTCCGGGTCGGGCCACGGAGAATGCGTTGCGTGACACCTCTTTATACGAAGTACTGTTCCGCCATATCGAAGATGAGCTGAAGAAATAGCGGCGGAGGCGTTGCGAGGGGTGGTTTTGCGCTTGCCGACGCCCGGTTTTCCGGGTGATCCTGACCGTTCGCGGCATTGTTTCGATTCGGTCAGCGTACGCCGCATTGTTCCCGCTGACCCCTTAGTCATCAAATAACCTTCAACCCACGGCCCGTTTCGGGCCATCGCGATGGGTCACAGCGTTGGAACCCGCGGTGAGTCGTCGTTCTTGCACATGAGTTCAGTAATGGAAGAGCTTTTGGCTCAAACCTCCCTCGGTCTTCTGAAAGAGGGCGCAATTGTCCCCGGTGTTATCACCGAAATCCGCCAAAACGACGTCATCGTCGATATTGGTGCCAAAGCCGAGGCAGTGATTCCGGCCAGCGAATTCGTCGATCTCGGCGAACTGCAGATTGGCTCCACCATCGATGTTTTCCTCGAGAAGCTCGAAGACAAGAATGGCAATCCTGTCGTCTCGTTCGACAAAGCCGAACAGAAGAAGAACTGGGATAATATTCTTACCCGTTTTCCGGAAGGCTCCATCGCCTCCGGCCGCGTCCGCGCCAAGGTCAAGGGCGGCCTGATTGTGAACATCGGCGTGGATTCGTTCCTGCCGGCGTCGCACATCGACATCCAGCCCCCGAAGAACCTCGACCAGTACGTGGGCCAGACCTACGATTTCAAGGTCCTCAAAATCAATCTCGACCGGAAGAACATCGTTCTCTCGCGTCGCGAGCTGATCGAAGAGCAGCGCACGAGCAAGCGCCGCAACCTGCTCGACTCGATCCAGCCCGGTCAGGTCCGCAAGGGTATCGTCAAGAACATCACCGATTTCGGTGCGTTCATCGATCTCGATGGCATGGACGGACTGCTGCACATCACTGACATGAGCTGGGGCCGTATTTCTCATCCCTCCGAGATGGTGAAGCAGGGCGAAGAAGTTCAGGTCATGATCATCGAGGTGAATCGCGAGAAAGAGCGCGTTTCGCTCGGTCTCAAACAAACCACGAAGAATCCGTGGGACGACATCGAACACAAGTACCCGGTCGGCGCGAAGGTGCATGGCAAGGTCGTCAATCTCGTTCCGTACGGTGCATTCATCGAGATCGAGCCCGGTGTCGAAGGCCTCGTCCACATCACTGAGATGTCCTGGACCAAGCGCATCACCAAGCCCTCCGAACTGCTCAAGGTCGGTCAGGAGCTCGATGCGGTGGTGCTCGGCATCCAGAAGGAAGACCAGAAGATCTCCCTCGGTCTCCGCCAGCTGGAGCCGAATCCGTGGGATATGGTTCGCCACAATTACCCGATCGGTGCTCGCGTGCGCGGCAAGGTCCGCAACATGACCACCTACGGTGCCTTCATCGAACTCGAAGAGGGGATCGACGGCATGGTGCACGTCTCGGACATGTCCTGGACGCGCAAGGTCAATCATCCGACCGAAGTGCTCAAGAAGGGCGACGAAGTCGATGCCATCGTGCTCGACGTCGACTCTTCGCAGCAGCGCATCAGCCTCGGTATGAAGCAGATCTCGGTCGATCCGTGGACGGACATCGACTCGTTCTTCAAGATCGGCGATGTCGTCCAGGGCAAGATCACCAAGATCACCTCCTTCGGCGCATTTGTGGAGTTGAAGGACAATATCGATGGTCTCGTGCATATTTCGCAGATCAGCGAAGATCGCATCGAGAAGGTGAAGGACGTGCTCAAGCCCGATCAGGCGGTGACGGCTCGCGTCATCAAGATCGACCGCGAAGAGCGTCGCCTGGGTCTCTCGATCAAGGCAGCCAACTACTCGAACGATCAGCTTGCAGCCGAGACGGCGACGTACGACGCGCTCAATCGTCAGAGTGCCGGCAGCGACATGATGAACCTCGGCGACATTCTCGACGAGGCTCAGCGCAAGTAAGCGAACGCTGCTGCCCTTTTAGATTTCAGGCGCCCACCCTTCGGTGGGCGCCTTTTTTGTGCACTCTGTCACGAGCGGCCCTTCCGGACGGACGCAAAAAAGGCCGGTGTGGGTGCACCGGCCGAAAGAGACTCCAACTCCGGAATCAGTTGAGATCCGAATCGGTGTCGCGCGCGCTTCGTGACTTGGACTCGATGAACTCGCGGATCACCTCCATGCGCTTCCGCTGACGTTCATCGAGTTCAATTTCGTCGGAATTGCGCTGGGTTTCATTCTTGGCAATGGCTTTGCGGATCTTCGACAAGGCAATGTTCTGCAGCTGCCGGATCCGTTCCCGGGTTACCTTGAATTTGCGACCGACCTCTTCGAGCGTGAGTTCGTCGTAGCCGTCGAAACCGAAACGAAGTCGGATGATCTCCGCCTCCCTGGGTTCGAGTGAGTCGAGCATCGCACGCAGGTCGGCGCTTTGGGTCCGCTCCTTGAGAGCATCGAGCGGATTGAGCATGCTCTCATCACCAACAATGTCACCAAAGGTGGCAGAGTCACCATCCTCGCCGATCGGCGCATCCAGTGACGTTGGGCGGACACTGACTGACTTGAGGTGGGCTACCTTGCTCGTCGGAATCTGCAACTCCATCGCCAACTCTTCGTCCGTCGGCTCACGGCCCAGCTCCTCCGACAAGGCCATGGCGGTGCGCCGCATCTTGGCGATCTTGTCGACCAAGTGAACGGGCAGGCGGATGGTTTTGCTCTGATTGGCGAGGGCTCGCTTGATGGACTGTTTGATCCACCACGCTGCATAAGTGGAGAGTTTGCCTCCTTTGCGCGGATCGAACCGTTCCACCGCCTTGATCAGGCCGAGGTTGCCTTCGCTGATCAGGTCGAGCAGCGGCAGGCCAAAGTCCTTGTAGTCCATCGCGATCTTCACCACGAGACGCAGGTTGGCCGAGATCATATGATCCCGGGCAGCCTTGTCACCGCGGCGGATGCGTTTCGCCAAGGCGATCTCTTCATCGATGGTCAGCAGGGCGGTTTTGCCTATTTCCTGCAAGTAGAGTTGCAGGCTGCTGCGCTCGAGCGGTGCCGCGGATTCGCGCGGGGACGGTTCGGCTTTTTCCAGAAACGAGGGCGGAGCGTCGAGCGGTGCGGCGGGGGCCTCTTCCACGAGGCTGGTGCGCGCAGAGGTATCGATGTCGTCGTCGGCAAACTTTCGAGAGGGTGTCGTATGTAGGGCCATGACGTAGATTTCGCTGTAATATGGGACACTCGGCGGCCGGAAGGTTCCGAAACCGGTGGCAAATAATTAGGCGGCTAACTACTCAGCCTAAATCGCGCCACGTAGAGTGAAACGGCCGATTCGCTCGTAAGGATGCAACGACTCGGGAAAAAGTTGAGCCAAGTTGTCGCGCCGATTGTGACACTAGCGCGCCGCGCTGACCCAAATCCTGACTCAGGATTGCGGAAGCCGGTTGGCAATCGCGACCGCCTTAAACAGAGCTGACGCCTTGTTGATGGTCTCCTGATACTCGGCGGAGGGAACGCTGTCCGCGACGACGCCGGCACCTGCCTGAATGTGGATTTTCCCATCCTTGATCAGGGACGTGCGCAGCATGATGCAGGAATCCAGGTTGCCATCGTAACCAAAGTAACCGAGTGCCCCGGCATAGAAGCCACGCTGGGACGGTTCGGCCGCGGCGATGATCTGCATGGCCCGGATTTTTGGTGCCCCTGACACTGTTCCGGCGGGGAACGTGGCTCGCATCAAGTCGTAGGCGGTTCGGCCTTCGGCGATGACCCCTTCGACTTGGGAGACGATGTGCATCACATGAGAATACCGTTCAACGACCATCATTTCGGGCACGGTGACGCTGCCAAATTGGCAGACTCGGCCGATGTCATTGCGGGCCAGATCGACGAGCATCAGATGTTCCGCCCGTTCCTTCTCATCGGCCAGAAGTTCACGTTCAAGCGCGTGGTCCTCGACGGAGGTCGCGCCGCGTTTGCGAGTGCCGGCGATTGGCCGGATTTCCACGCGTCCGTCGGTCAGTCGCACGTGGACCTCGGGTGAAGCGCCAACGATCGCGAAGTCGCCGGCATCGAAAATAAACATGTAAGGCGACGGATTGACCGTGCGCAGCGCTCGATAGAGATCGAGAGGCGACTTGGTGAAGGGCGCTGAGAAACGTTGGGAAGGAACGAACTGGATGATGTCTCCCGAACGAATGAACTCCTTCCCGTCCTCGACCGCTTTTTCAAACCCAGCCGGAGTGAAGTTGCCCGAAGGCACTTGAATGGGGCCGGGATTGATGAGCGGGGCCGGCGCGAGGGCTCGAGGTTGCTGGAGCAGACCAAACAACTCCTCCAGCTCCTTGACGGCGGCGGCATAGGCGATTTCCGGGTCGCCGCGCAAGTGGGCGTTGACGCACAGGCGCACGGTTTGTTTCGCGCGATCAAAGATGAGCAGCGAATCCGACATCATGAAGTAGAGCATGGGCAGCCCCAATTCGTCGGCGACGGGGGTGGGAACCGTCGGTTCGATTCGCGTCACATATTCATACCCGATGAAACCGACCGCGCCTCCAGTGAAGCGCGGCAGGCCAGGAAGCGTGACGGGACGATGGCCCCGCATTTCCTCCTCCAAGAGCGTGAGCGGGTCCCTGGGGGTAGGGACGATTTGGGGGACTTTGCCCGGCTCACGGATTTCGGTGGTGACGGGTCCGCAGGCCAGGATCTTGCGGGGACGGCAGCCGATGAAGCTGTAGCGTGACAGGGTTTCGCCGCCTTCAACGGATTCGAGCAGGTAGGAGGGACCCGCATCCTTCATTTTGGCGTAGGCGGATACCGGGGTTTCAAAATCCGCCATCAAATCGGTGTAGACCGGGATGACATTGCCCTCACGGGCCAGCTTGAGAAAGGTCTCACGGTCGGGAAAGATGTTCATGAGAAAGGGGAGAGGATCATTCAGCAGTCACTGACTTTGCCAGGTTTAGTGGCTTGTCCACCTCGCATCCGCGTACGCGTGCGATGTAATAGCTCAAGAGTTGAACCGGCACAGTTGCGAGGATTGGAGGCACGTCCTCGGGACAGCCGGGACTTGCCTGACCTTCGCCTTTGGGGCCATTTGGACGGGTCCTGGCAGGGAGTGTGATCGGCGCGAGCAAAGCACTACGCCTCGAAATGATCTTGTCCGGGCTCGCACGATCGCGCCTGACTGCGGTTCGACTTTTCTCACGGTGAGTTTTCGTGTCCTGAGGCGAGGAACCCCCGGCTGAGCTGAGGCCGCAATCCTGCCTTCGCTTCAGTCCTTCCATGAAGGCTGAAACTCGCTTGGAGTTGCCCGGATAGCCGCCTATGCCGCTCATTATTTAACGCTTTTTGTCTGGCGAATTTACGTGCCGGCCGAATTCTTCGGCAAGGCTTTACACTGCTTTCTTATGACACTCGAAAAACGCGCTTTGGCGGTGATCATGGGAGGAGGGCGTGGCACTCGCCTCTATCCCCTCACGATGGAACGCTGCAAACCGGCCGTACCCCTGGCTGGCAAGTACCGACTGGTCGATATCCCCATCAGCAATTGCATCAATTCTGGAATCAACCGGATTTTTTTGCTGACCCAGTTCAACACGGCATCGCTTCACCGGCACATTCAAGGAACCTACAACTTCGACGCCTTCGGCGGCGGCTTTGTGGACATTCTCTCCGCTGAACAAACGGAGAAAAGTGCAGATTGGTATCAGGGCACAGCCGATGCAGTGCGCCGGAATTTGGTGCACTTCCGGACCTTCAAGCACGACTTGGTGCTTATCCTGTCGGGTGACCAGCTCTACCGGATGGATTTCAGCAAGATCCTGGAAGACCACGTGGCCAACGGCGCGGATGTCACGATCGCGGCGATTCCGTTTCCCGTTTCCAAGGTTGAAGGTCTCGGGTTGATGAAAGTGGGGGACAACCTTGAGATCAACGGCTTCGTGGAGAAACCGAAGGATCCGGCGGTGATTCAGTCGCTCGCCTTGAGCCCGTCGCTGGAATCGCGCCTCAAAAAACACACGGGTGAAAAGCACTGCCTCGCCTCGATGGGTATCTACGTGTTCAACCGGCAGGTGCTGGCAGAGGCGCTCGATAACGCGATGACCGATTTCGGCAAAGAGGTCATTCCGAGCCTGCTGGGGAAGAAGCGACTGTTTGCCCACCTGTTCGAGGGATACTGGGAAGACATCGGAACGGTTCGCGCCTTTTTCGAAGCGAACCTGCAGTTGGCCCATCCCCTACCGCCCTTTAATTTTTACGATCCGGCCGCACCGATCTACACCTCAGCCCGTTTTCTGCCGGCTTCCAAGATCAACAAGTGTCAGATTGACCACGTCGTGATCGGCGATGGTTCCATTGTCACGGACTCTTCGCTGCACCGTTGCGTGCTCGGCATCCGTTCCTTCCTCGGCGAAGGAACTTCCCTCGAGGACGTGATTGTCATGGGCGCCGATTACTACGAGAGCGAGGACGAGATGCTCGCGAACACGGCCAAGGGCGTTCCTCACATGGGCGTGGGCCGAAACTGCAATATCCGTAAGGCGATTATCGACAAAAATGCGCGCATCGGTGATGGCGTGACTTTGTCCCCCGAAGGCAAAGCCGACGGGACCTATGATCACGGTATTGTCATCCGTGATGGGGTGCTGGTGGTACCGAAGGGCGTCATGGTCCCGAGCGGCACCGTGATTTGACCGTGCCGGTTGACTGTCGGCGAGCCCCGGCGGATGCCGGGGCTTGGTCCCTAATCAGTTGTTGAAGCGGAAGAGGGCGACGTCGCCGTCCGCAAACACGTACTCCTTGCCCTCGAGACGGTATTTTCCGGCCTCGCGGGCGGCCGCGGTGCTGCCGAGACGGGTCAGGTCGTGGTAGGAGACCACTTCGGCCTTGATGAAACCCTTTTCGAAGTCTGTGTGGATGACCCCGGCGGCTTGCGGAGCTTTCCATCCTTTCTTGATCGTCCAGGCCCTCACTTCTTTCTCACCGGCGGTGAAATAGGTCTGCAACCCCAGCAAGGTGTAGGTGCCGCGGATCAGCTGAGAAACTCCGGAATCGTCCACTCCCAGGTCCTTCAGAAACGCTTTCGCTTCGTCCGGAGCCAGGTCGATGAGTTCCGCCTCAATGCGCGCGCTGATCGGCACGTAGGCCGCGTCGTGATGAGCGCGGACGAACGCCGCCACTTGCTGCACAAACGGATTGGCCTCGGCGGTGGCGAGGTCATTCTCCGCTACGTTGCAGGCATAGAGGACCGGCTTGGCGCTCAGCAGCTGAAAGAGCTGCAGCAGTTTCTTTTCGTCCTCCGTACACGGCAGAATGTTGGCTGGCTTGTTTTCGTTCAGATGCGGGCCGAGGCGCTCAAGCAGGACCATTTCGGCCTGAGCCTCTTTGTCGCCGCTCTTGGCTTTCTTCTGGGACTTGTCCATCCGCTTGGTCACGGCATCGAGGTCGGCGAGGATCAACTCCGTGGTGATAACCTCGATGTCGCGAACCGGATCCACGCTCCCCATGGTATGGATGACGTCGGGATCTTCGAAGCAGCGAACGACATGTACAATCGCATCGGTCTCACGAATATTGGCAAGAAATTGATTGCCAAGACCTTCGCCTTTGCTCGCACCCGCCACGAGCCCGGCAATGTCAACAAACTCAATCGCCGCCGGGATCACGACCCCAGTTTTGGCGATCTTCTGGAGCACGTAGAGCCGGTCGTCCGGCACCATCACCACCCCAACATTGGGGTCGATGGTGCAAAATGGGTAGTTGGCCGCCTCAGCCTTGCGGGAGCGGGTCAGGGCATTGAAGAGTGTGGACTTGCCAACATTGGGCAGACCGACGATTCCGGCTTTTAGCATAAACGCAGAACACAGCGGTGGGACTCGGGGCTTGACAAGCCATTTGTCGCCCCGTGCACTCCTCCGCTTTTCAAGTCAAATCCTGCCCAATCCTTCCGCACCCATGGCACTCTCCATTCGCCTCTCCCGCATCGGGGCCATTCACAAGCCCATCTACCACGTGGTGGTCGCCGAGACCCGTTCTCGTCGTGACGGCGCGGCCGTCGAAATGCTGGGAACCTACTCGCCGCGGTCCAAAGCCGCCGACGCCCTCACCCTGAAGGTGGACCGCGCGGACTATTGGATCAGCAAGGGTGCCAAGCCCTCGGACACGGTTCACTCCCTGATCAAGAAGGCCCGTAAGGCAGCCGCTTCAACTCCCGCCGCCTAAACGAGTTCCGCTCCGGCTTTGCAGCCGGAACCTTCCCGTTTGACTGAGCCTCGGCGAGACCGGGGCTTTTTCATTTTTCTTGGTCTCTCCGAGGTCGATTATCGAGTCTGCCCATGCCTTTGCAGGTCGATGTCATTACTCTGTTTCCTCGGATGCTCGAGGGCTTCCTGCAGGAGAGCATTCTTGGCAAGGCATTGGAGCGCGGGCTGCTTTCGGTTCGGGTCCATGATTTGCGTCAGTGGGCGACCGACCGTCACCGCACCGCAGATGACCGGCCCTTCGGTGGAGGGGCAGGCATGGTGCTGAAACCGGAGCCGGT
>JAEUGZ010000013.1 GCA_016794725.1 Opitutaceae bacterium
TTGATACTGTCCATGCCGGCCCGCCGCCAGCGCCGCATGGTGCTTGGCCCTCGCCTCATCGGCGATGACACCCGCCACCTGCTCCACCAGGCGCCGATTCCAGGTCGCGCCCAAACCGATGACCTGAGGGAAGACCGTCGCGCGTCCATTGCGCCCCACCCCGTGGCACGCCTCGTTCCACCAATTGTAGGCCGGCACATCCAGTCGGGCCACCGCTGCATTTTCATGCAGGAGCTGACTGATCTTCTCGGGCAGCGCCAGGCGCGCCAGAAGATCCTCAACCCGTTGTTCAACAGGCAAATCAGGATCACGAAACGGAAAAGGTGCCGCCATGGGACAAAGAGGGGAGAGGAAAGAAACAGGGGTCAAACTCACCCAGCCCACGGGCATCCGTGAGGGAGTGGAGGAGGTTGCCCACGGTCGTATCTCAGGGACGGGTGAGACAACCGGGGGGTCATGCTAACATTAGCGCAAACTCCGCGCCCGCGATTGTGCCGGAGGCATTCAGGTGAACCACGATTCAACACGAATGAATCCGGACACGGCGAATTGCGTCCGCTGGAGGTCAGCTCATCGGGCCCTCAGGGCCGGGCCCCGCACGGCGAAGACGGTCGGCAACCGATGCCGCTTCAGCTGACCGGCACGGCGCTCAAGGCCGACGCGACCCGGTCGAGCGCGGCCGAGAGCTCGTCGCTCTTGATCGGCTTGCTCATGTAGTCGTCCATGCCTGCCGCCAGGCACACCTCGCGGTCACCCTGCATGGCATTCGCCGTCAGGGCGATGATCCACGGACGTTCGGAACGCGCCGGGAGCAGCACCTGCAACCGGCGCGCGGCCTCAAGGCCGTCCATCTCCGGCATCTGCACATCCATGAGAATGATGTCGTACCGTTGGCGTCGCACCGCTTCCAATACTTCAAGTCCGTTGGCGGCGACGTCTGCGCGGAAGCCGAGCTTCGCCAGAATGGAAAGGGCCACTTTCTGGTTCACGCGGTTGTCCTCGGCCACCAGGATGCGCTCGGATCGGAGCGGAGCAGCCGCCGCGGCGCCGGGCTGGGGCCGTGGGAGGGTCACCGCACTGCCGGCTCGACCTGACTTGGCGCTGAGCACGCCCACAAGGGTGTCAAAGAGCAGTGCGGGTTTCGCTGGCTTGGTTAGACCTGCAGCGAAGAGATGGGCGTGCAGCGCCGCTTCGCGCTGGCCAAGGGATGACAGCATCACGAGCGGCAGCGAAGCACCCTCCGGCAGGGCGCGGATCTCCATGGCAAGAGCGACCCCGTCCATCTCCGGCATCTGCATGTCGAGAATCGCGGCATCAAACGTCGCTCCCTTGCGCAGCTCCGCCAGCGCTTCTCGACCGCTGCCCACGGAGCACGCGTTCATCCCCCACCCTTCGGAGTAGCGCAGGAGGATGCGGCGGTTGGTCGCATTGTCGTCCACGACCAGAAGACGCTTCCCCTTGAGCGAATCGACACCGGCGCCACCGTTTTGGCGCGTGACCGATTCCACCACGACGCTGAAAAAGAAGGTGGAGCCCTTGCCCTCGGTGCTCTCCACCCACATGCGACCCTCCATCATCTCGGCGAGCCGCTTGCTGATGGCGAGTCCGAGGCCGGATCCGCCGAAACGGCGCGTGGTCGAGGCGTCCACCTGGGAAAACGACTGGAAGAGTCGCGTCTGGCCCTCCGGGGAAATGCCAATGCCGGTGTCGCGCACGGCGAAGACCAGCCGCAACCGCTCGCCCGCCCTGAACAGCGACCACGAATCGCCATCGGAGGCCCCCGCGTTGAGGGACTCGGCGGTGACTCGGATCTCGACTTCGCCCTGCTCGGTGAACTTGAGGGCATTGCCTACGAGGTTGACGACAATCTGGCGCAACCGGGCCGGATCCCCACGCACGCGGCCCGGCGTGTCATCGGAGATTTCACACAGCAGATCGAGGTGCTTCTCGGCCGCCTTGGGCGACATGAGGTCGAGCGCGCCCTCGACGCACTCGCGCAGGCTGAAATCCGTCTTCTCCAGCTCCATGCGCCCCGACTCGATCTTGGAGAAATCGAGGATGTCATTGATGATGGTCAGCAACGCGTCGCCACTGGCCCGCACCGTTTCCACAAACTCGCGCTGCTCCAGTGAGAGCGGCGAGTCGAGGAGCAGCGAGGTCATGCCGATGACGCCGTTCATCGGCGTCCGGATCTCGTGACTCATCATCGCGAGGAACTGACTCTTCGCCAGACTCGCCGATTCGGCCGCCTCCTTGGCCGCCTGCAGTTCGGCGGCTTGGCGCTTCATCGCGGAGATGTCGATCAAGGTGGTCAGTGACTGCCGCTGGCCGGTGACGGGATCGACGTACACTCGGGTCGAAAACGCAGCCCAGACTTCGCGCCCGTCAGGATGGACATAACGCTTGTCGATGGAGAAGCGGTCGATCTCGCCGCGCAGCAGCCTTGCATTCAGCGGCAGCTGTCGTTCGCGATCATCGGGATGCGTCACCTGAAGATAGATCCCCGGCTTCGTGCCGTTCTCCGGGAGAACCCCGGAGACACGCACATGCTCGGGATTGACAATCGCCGAGGAGGGATCGCCCACCGCCTGCCAGGAAATGCCGACCGGGACCGACTCGAAGATGAACTGGAAACGGGCTCTCTCCCGAATGGCGGACTCCTGGGCGCGCTTCAGCTCGGTGATGTCCTGCATCAGCCACATGAACCCCGCCCCCGTGCCCTCGTTTTCGTCAAGCGGGCGCACTTCCACATCCGCCCACCAGAGCCGGCCGGACGCGGATGTGTTGATGAGTTCGCCTTTGAACGCCTGTCCCGCAGCCCGGGCCGACTCGAGTGCGGCGAGCGTGTCGGGAGCCGCCTTGCTGGAGCCAATCAGTTCGTCGGGCTTCCGGCCCCGGGCCTCATTCATTGAGTATCCACTGAGCCGAACGAAACCGTCGTTGACCCACTCGATCCGTCCGAGCGAGTCGGTCAGCATGACGGCGTTGGCGGTGCGGCTGGCCACCAGGGCGAGACGCCGGCTTTCCGCCTCGGCGCGCCGATAATTTTCGGCCATTTGCTCGGCGAGGCGCACGGCGCGCGCCCGCGAGCGGCTCAGACCCCAGGACAACGCCGTCGTCACCGCGGCCACCACCAGCCCCCCGATCAGGATGAGGTTGGGCAGAAAGGTGCGGCTGGCCTCCTCGAAGGCCGGCAGGGTGCTGAGGCAGATCGTCCACTTCTGTCCGAGCACCGTGAGGGTGCGTGTCGCGGCGAAACGTCGGGTTCCGCCCGCCCGCTCCGCCACTGCCTCCGCGTTCGATTGGGCGGCCGGCAGCAGGGTGTGACGATCATGGTCGAAGAGCAGGTTGTCGGGATCGACCCTCTCCCCCTGGTAGACTTCAAAGTCAATCTGGTCGCCCAACAGCACCCCGACGTCGGACAGCAGTCCCTCGATGCGCAGGGAGGCGTAGACCCACCCCACCAACTCCAGCTCCCGCGCGGCGGCGGTGTCGGGGATGCGGATCGTGCGATAGACGGGGTGAAAGAGCAGGAATCCCGGCACGGTATCGCTGCCGTGGATCAACCGGATCTTCTTGGAAAGTTCGAAGCTTCCGCTGCGCATGGCCGCCTCCGCCGCAGTGCGCCGCGTGACACCGCGGGCGATGTCGAGTCCGAGCGCGCTCGCATTTCGCTCCAGTGGGGCAATGTGCGTCACCACATAGCCGATCCCGTTCTCGCCACCCGGCTCCACCTTGAACCCCGTATAACCCGCCGAACGCATGCGGCGCTCCAGGCTCGCGAACTTGCTGCGCTGGATCCGCTGGATGTAGCCAAGCCCGACGGTGCCCTGACCGAGATAGCGCTCCTCGAGGCTGACCTGGCGCGCCCATTGTTCCGCAGAGGGAACGAACTCGGTATTCGTGACCAAGGACTCCAGTCCCAGCATGGCCTGTTCCGCCGAGCGGAACCGACCCTGGACATTTTCGAGCAGCCGGTCCTCCAGCCGGTCGAATCGCGCCCGGTCCACCCGGTCGATCTCCTTGCGCATCATGTGCGCGCCCACAAAGGCCAGTACCACCAACACCGCTCCCATCAGGGTGGGAAGGAGGAAGTGACGGGACTTGATGGGTTGGAGAAAGCTGCGGGCAGGCGACATATATCGCAATGAGTACGCAAGACAACGGCAAGACAGAGACTAACAATGACTGACGGACGCCGCTATCGTCGCACCGAGCCCCGTTCTGGAGGCGCGCCGGCCCAGTTCCCAGCCCCACCTACTCATCCATTGCCTGAAACCTGCATTTTCACCATTATTTGAAGGTGGTCGGGAAGGTGGTAACCAAGACGCGGCCCCTCACGGCCGCCACGACGGATGCCCCTCAGGGAGCGATCGATCCCCTCAACGGTCCGCGCCCCCACCCAGACTCGGCTCCTTCAAGCTACGGCGA
>JAEUGZ010000004.1 GCA_016794725.1 Opitutaceae bacterium
GATTTCCTGTTCATTGCCGGTCAGCTTTACGTCGACGAGGAAGCCAACGAGCGAAACCGGGGCGCCGCGCAGGGGTTCATCGCCTTCATTCTGTGGGGCGTGGGCGCGTTTGTGGGAACCTACCTGGCGGGAAAAACCTTGGCGGCGCATGCCCTGGCGACCCCGCAGGGAACGATTGCGCACGACTGGGAAAACATCTGGCTCACACCCGCCATCGGTGCGGCTGGCGTGATGGCCGTGTTCCTGATCTTCTTCCGGAATCCCCTAAACGCCAAGGCTGTCCCGCCGGGGGGCTCCCCGCACGCTTCTTGATCGAAAAGCGCCCGGGCTACTCGGGGAAGCCTTCGGACGAGAGGCCGGGGAACAGACGCAGGGCGTTTTTGTAGTACACCTTCTTCAGGACCTCGTCGGGGAGGGCGAGGCCGTAGAGCTTCCAGATCCCGTGATATTTCCGAATGGGGTCGAAGTAGTCGTCATCGGTCTCGAGCAGTCGAAAGTACACGCCGTACTCGGCGACGTTGTAGGCATCTTTGCCAAAGAGGATCCGATCCTGATACTTGACGAAAAACCGGTGGGAGGCCCGGGGTTGGCGTCCGATCTCGCTCGTGACGGCACCGATCTCGACGTTGACGTTCGGGAGGCGGTCGAGGAGTTCCCCGAGTTTGCCGAGATCGTGTCCGAGCCAGCCGAGGTGCGCATTGATAAAAAGGGTGTTGGGGTGTCGGGCAAAGAGGTTGTGCTGCTCGTTGATCAGCTGCTCCCACGTAAACTGGTGCTGATTGGATTGGTTTCGACCGGCGCGCAGTTTGAGTTCGAGCCAGCGTTCGTTGTACTTGTCCATCGGCTGAAACAGTCCCCACGGGTCCGCCGTATGAATCAGCACGGGAATTTTGTATTTCGCGCACACCTCCCAAACGGCATCGAAGCGGGGGTCGTCGACCGGCACGCGCCCCTTGCTGTCAAACAGGAGCATTCCCAGATGCTTCCACACCTTGAGACCGATCGCGCCCGCCTTGATGTCGGCCTCCACCTGAGCGGCAGCCCGCGCCGGATAGCCCGGATCCTCGAGATTGGTGTAATCGATGTTCGTCATGACCGCGAAACGCCGAGCGTCCCGTGCTTTCATGGCCGTGTGCGCATCGGCGACCCATTTGCCGCTGCCTCCCCCGACCGGGGAGTTGATCAGAATTCCCATATTGAGCGCATCCATGTCTCGGATGAGCTGATCCAGCTTTCCGGGCGTTACATCTCGCTGGTGATTATGAACATCGATAAATGGAAACTTTGCCCGGGTCAGGAGATGCTCACTCACGCGAAGCGTCGATTTGGGCTCGAATTCCTCGATCGATATCGTCTGGGCCGAGCTCACGACGACGCTGGCCAAAAGGGCGCAAGAAAACCGGCGGAGATTTGAATGAGAGAAGGTCATGGTGTGAGGTGTGCGGGGCGCAAATGGGATACTCACCCGCGCTCGGACTTATTCAAGGCCACGCCATTGAATCTTCGGGAGCCGTGAACTCTGCGCTCAACCGGTCAACACGGGTCGGTCCGCCAGCCATTTCTGCAACTTCGCTTTGAGGTTTTTTTCCGTCAAGGGCTTGCTCAGATAGTCATTCATGCCGGCCGAAAAGCATTGTTCACGCTCGTTATGGAGGGCGCTGGCGGTGAGGGCAATGATGGGCAGCGTCGCATACGGATCGCCCAGTCGGCGGATTTGCCGGGTGGCGTCCAGCCCATCCATGACCGGCATGTGCCAATCCATCAGTATCAAGTTGCAGCTGATCCGGGTGGCGAAATCCACCGCTTCGGCGCCGTTCACGGCGAGCTCATATCGATAGCCGAGATTCCGCAGCATCTTCAGAATCACCTTTTGATTCAGGCGATTGTCCTCGACCACGAGAATGAGGGGGCCGGAGGCGTCACTGCTTTTTACGACGATGTCTGCTCCGCTGGGTTCGCTGACCGGAGCGGAGCGGCCCAGCAGGGTAACCAGGGTTCGGGCCAGTTGTCCGGTCCGGAGCGGCTGCGGGACAAAGGCGTCGTAACCGCCTTCGCTCACCTTCGCACTGCTCGCCCCAGCGTGATGAGTTTGAACGTGGAGAATAATTTTGGTCTGACGGCCGGCTGCGGCCTCGCGGAGCAGGGCTTGGGCGCCAGGATGGGACCGCTCGTCCAATCCCAGTATGATCAGGATTGAATTCACCGTCACTGCATTGAGCGCATTCGGCATCGCCTCAAGGGAGGTCACATGGGTGGAGGACATGCCCCACTGGCTGATCTGCTCTTTGAGAAAATTGCCATAGTCAGACCGGGGCTCGACGATGAAACAGTGCCACTCACCAGGAGTCAGCAAGAGCGGGGTGGCATAGGGACGCAGGGACGGATCACCCCGGCCCAGGCGGATGTGGAACTCGAAGGTGGTGCCGCCAGCCTGGTTTCCCTTGAAGTCGATGTCGCCGTGCATCAGCAGGCAAAGTTGTTTGCAAATCGCGAGTCCAAGTCCGGTTCCGCCATATTGACGGGTGGTCGAGCTCTCTGCCTGTGAGTAGGGTTTGAACATCCTTGCCCGCGCCTCCTCTGGAATACCCACCCCGGTATCGCTGACCGCAAAACTGAGCCTGAGACCGAGCGGCGAGTGATCGTCGGTGACGCGGCCGCGAATCTCAACCTTGCCGGCGCTGGTGAACTTCACGGCATTCGCGGCGAGATTGGCAATGATCTGACGGATACGGCCGGGGTCGCCCTGGAGCCAGCTTTCGCTGGAGGGATCGAGCAGGCACTCGAATCGGAGGCCCTTTCCGCGGCGGTGTAGGCGAGCATGTCGCTCACTTCGTCGAGGATGATACGCAGATCGAAGTCGGCCCGCTCCAGTTCCAACTGGCCGGCCTCGATCTTCGAAAAGTCCATGATGTCGTTCACAAGGTCGAGCAGCGCATTGGACGAACTGTGAATCGTGCGCGCATAATCGGCCTGCTCGTCGTCCAGCCTCGTCCCCTGGAGAAATGCGCTCATGCCGATGATGGCGTTCAGCGGCGTGCGCAGCTCGTGGCTCATCGAGGCGAGGAAAATGTTTTTGCTGCGATCGGCGCGGACGGCGGTCATCCGGGCCTCATCGATGACAGAGCTCTGGTGCTTCAGCTCGGTGTAGGCCTGTTTCAGCATGTCGGTCCGCGCATTGAACCAATAAGCGAGGCGGGCCAGTTCGTCACGGCCGTGAACCGGCAAACGCGCCTGGAGGTCCCGATGTGCCGCGATTTCCCGAAGGCGCCGCGTGAGGTTGTTGAGCGGCCGGAGGAAAATCAGTTTGAAGTAGAGCCAGACGACCAGGCAGACGGTCAATGAGACCACCAGCAAGAAGGCCGCCACCCGTTCGATCATGTCGTTGATGACCGCCTGCGTCTGCCGCGCCGGCATGGCGAGAGCAACGCGCCAGTGGGTCGACGGCATTTCGTAGATCAGCATTTGTGATCGTTCACGCAGAATCACATCCTGCTCCAGTTCGACCGACCGTGCTTCCCCGCCCGGTTGCGCCGGCGTCAGCAATCCGGTGGCGATCCTTCGCGCCTCAATCTCGCTCAAGTCATTGATGCGATTACGCAGGGTTTGGGCCAGAGCATGAATGGAGTGATCGGAGGCACCATTCGCCCGTTGCTGGGCCTCACGGTCGATCAGGTCCAGCGCCGTGGCGACGGGGGCGAATTCCTTGCGTTCTGCGGCC
>JAEUGZ010000052.1 GCA_016794725.1 Opitutaceae bacterium
TCTCCTGCGGGAGGTCTTTGACTATGGCTATGCCGAGGTGGCGGACATCGTGGGCAAGACCGAGGCGAACTGCCGGCAGATCGTGCGACGGTCCAAAGCCAGCCTCCAGGCCACGCCGAGGGAATCCAACGCGCCGACCGAACAGGCGCGCCAGCTGGTCGAGCTCTTCCTTGAGGCGGCCTCCACCGGGAAAGTGGAGGAGGTGCTCGCGCTGCTGACGGAGCAGAGCGCGGTTTACAGCGACGGCGGCGGCAAGGTGAAGGCCGCCGGCCGGGCCATTGTCGGCGCAGATCGCGTCAGCCGGTTCTTCCTTGGCATCTGGCCCCGTGGACTGGCGGGCATGGAGCGGCAATTCGTTCCGATCAACGGCGGTCCCGGCGTGCTCATGAGCCTGAAGGGAGTTGTTCACTACGCATTCTCCTTCGCGCTGACCGGTGATCGGGTGAAAGCGGTTTACCTCATCTGCAATCCGGACAAACTCCGTCACCTCACACCCGTCCCGATTCCCCAACCGCGGCCAGGGCCAGCAGGCCCTTGAGCGCGGTGGGGTCGGTCACAGTGGTTTTGGCCACAAATCCACGGGCGTGCGTGTAGTGCACGCCCCGGTGTCCGGCGAGCCGCGTGAAATCGAGACGCGGGTTGTCGCGGTAACGCTCGAGCCCATACCCCGATCCGCGGCGATCCGGACTGACGATGCCAATGACCTCGGCGCCGAGTCCGCGACTTTGAATATAAGCGTCGAGCCCGAACGAAGGATCTTCGAGCGCGGGCTCGGTGCGCGGGTGGAAGAGGATCCGTGCCGGACGTCCGGCCAGCTCCAGCGACCACACTTGGGCGTGCCGGCCGAGGAAGTCGATTCGCTCGCGCAGTGACCGTACATACCCGACGATGTCTTCGCCGATCCACCGCATCAGTTCCCAAAGGGGCTGTCCGGGTTCGAGTCGCGTGCAAAGGGCAAATCGACGCAGCAGAGTGGCGTGAGCGGGCGAATTCAGCCGTGCCAGTGTATCGCTGGAAAGTCCGAGCCACGTGGCGGTCTGAATCGGACCGCGCGAATCGAACCACTCCGCCGTTTCCAGCCAGTCGCAGAACTGCCGTGCGTCATCGTAGAGTCCCAGGTGCTGCAGCACCAACGACAATGCGCAGGTGGGTGGATGGTCCTTGGGCAGCTGGTGGTGATCGAAGTTGTTCAGCGCCGGCTCGTGTCGGAGTCCCACATCGACGACACAGACCGCGGCCGAGGCCAGGTCCTCTGCCGTCGGCTCCCGGCGGACGATTGGCGCCGGGTGAATCGCCAGCAGCACGCTGCAGGCAAGGAATTCGTCGGTGTGCGCGCCGCCGGGATGAGTGAGGAGGAGTTCGAACGAAGTCATGGAAAGGAAACGGTCCACGCTGACGCTCACCGGCCTCACCGCAATCGCCGATCGAGCACTGCTTATCCAACCCATCAGACGAAAAACCACGAATGGACACGAATCCGGAGAGAGATACGAGGCGTCGAGCACCTGAATTTACCTCACCCAAATGCGAACCGATCCCTCGCAACTCTCGGTCCCTGTTTTCACTCGTGTAGATTCGTGTCAATTCGTGGTTCAACTGCCTGGTTTTGGCTTAGCCGCTGGGACATCCCGGCGCGCGCCCAGGCCCGATCCCAGGCGTCGTTGCTTCGCCCCGTCAATGGGGAGTGGAGGGTGCTGCTCTGTATACGGATGCATTGGGCGACCTGCATCGCGGCGAATCCGAGTGATCATCGCGCGAAGTGTGCAATCTTATTACCCTAGTCCATAGCATCTTAAGTCATACTATTGGTTGATGGAAGTCGCTCGATTGGATTTTTCAATACAGGATGAGATCTGGATTGACTCAGGGAGAGTATACACGTGGACTCAGAACGTGGCGGCAGCCACCATCGCCTCGGGTCCAATCGGACCTCGCTTCACCTAGAGTCACTCTCGACAGAACTGTGCCTCCGCAAAATCCAGAACAGGCTCGTTGGTTCAGTGAAGAGGTCCAGCCTTGGGAGGCGCCGCTGCGATCCTATTTGCGGCGCACGCTGCCTTCACAGGCCGACGTGGACGATACGGTTCAGGATTGTTACATGCGGATCCTTCGAGCCAAGGAGAGCGGCAAGATTCGTGCGGCCAAGCCGTTGCTCTTTGCCATCGCCCGCAACGCGGTCCACGACTTCTTCACGCGACGCGCCCGCGTCGCACTGATACCCATGACGGATACGGAGGTCTTGCCCGTCTTGGAGCACGACGCCGGACTTGTGGAGTCGATTTGTCACGAGCAGGAGCTCGCCCTTCTCGCAGAAGCCATCCAATCTTTGCCGGAACGCTGCCGCGAAGTGATGCTCCTCCGCAAAGTCAAAGGGCTTTCCCAGCGCGCGATCGCCGAGCTGCTGGGCATTTCCGAGAATACGGTGGAGAATCACGCCATCAAGGGCGCGCGGCGGTGCGCCGACTACCTTCGCGCCAAGGGTGTTGGAGGGTCCCCGTTGTCCCATGTCGCAAAGCGCTGAATCTGCCCGGTCCTCCCTCCGCGCCGACTCCATCGCGCACGCGGCCGCGCAATGGGTGGTGCGGCGGGATCGTGGATTGAGCGCGGCCGAGAGCCTTGCTTTCGACGCCTGGCTGGCGGCCGATCCGTCTCATGCCGTGGAGTTGGAG
>JAEUGZ010000062.1 GCA_016794725.1 Opitutaceae bacterium
CTGCCCATTGAGCGCGCGACGCTGGACCCGCGGGTAATCTACACGGTCCCGGTGTCGCCCAATCGGGTGACGACCGTGAGTTTTCCGGGAGCGATAGCGGCCATCGACGCGGCGGGTGTATCGACCGATGCCAAGGTACCGGGGTTCTTCCAGTTGGCGCATGTGCGTGGGTCGTCCTTCTTCTCGGTCCTGGCCATGGGTTCGGGGGTGAGCGGCAATCTCAATGTCCGGTGGGGCAAGAACACCTATGTGTTGGAGGTGGTGGAGAGTCCCAGGCCGGTGTTGTCACTCGTGTTCGAGGAGGAGCCCAAGGCCGGGGGCGGGGGCGAGGTGCAACGGGCACCGAAACTATCTGCCATTCGACTCCTGGCGCTTCTGGACAAGGCGAAGAACTTCGCCCTCCTCAAGACGGGCGCCAAGGATGTGGTGAGCCAGGTGGATTTCGCCACCTTGGGTGAATCCGCCACAGCGGATTTTGGGGATTACTCGATCTGCATTGAGGAGGCGTATCGGTTTAATCCGGAGGACACGCTGGTGTTCCGGGTGGTCCTCCGGAATAGGACGGATGCAGAGATTCGTTACCGGCCGGACAGTTTTGCCGTGCGGGTGGGTTCGAGGATTTTTGCCCAATCGATCAGCGACGGAACTGGGCTGGTGCCACCCAGGTCGGAGACGGTGGCGTATTTCGCGATCACCGGGACGCCGGATGGGGGGCGAAACGAGTTGTCCCTGAAGAACGACTTCCGGGTGTTGATTGAACGCCTTCCGAACCCGGCACCGGTGGCGGGTGTGCCACTTCCGCAGGAGGGAGAATGAACCCGAGATCCTTCCTCAACTTCCTGCATTCGCGGAGCGGGAAACTGGCGGTGTTCGGTCTGCTCTTTGCCGCCTTTCTGTTACTGGTCGCCCGGACGCCGAAAGAAAAACCAGAGGAAATGGTGCCCTTGGAGAGGCAGGTGGCGACCAATGGATCGCAGGTGGTGGAGACGGTGCAGCGCGCCTTCCAGGTGTTTCGGCCACCGGCGCCCAAACCGGAGCCGCGACCACAGCCGGTAGCGACGAATGCGCCAGCGCTCGCCACCGGGCAACCAGAGGCCGCGCCGCCATTACCCATCAGTCTCGGTCCGGAGACGCTCCCTGCGGAGGCCAAGGTGAAGACGCTACCGGAGGTTTACGCGCCGTACGGTCGACTTATCCCGGCGGAGACGGTGATCACGGTCGACTCCTCTTCGATGCGGACACCGATTGTTGGCCTCATCACCGAGGATATCTATCACGGGGGCAAGTTGGTGATCCCGGCCGGCACCGAGGTGCATGGCACGGCGCAGTCGGACCGGGTCCGCGAGCGGTTGGCGAGCGGCAGCTCGTGGACCCTTGTGTGGCAGAGTGGCGCGGAACTAAGACTTTCGGCGATCGCACTCGACCGCGAGTACGAATCGGACCTGACGTTGTCGGGGTGGGGGATCACGGACGGAAGCGCGGGCTTGCGGGGGAGGTTGATCAAGTCGGACGACCTGGCGGAGATCAAGCTCTTCGCGGCAACGGTCTTGAGCGGGGCGGCCAGTGCCCTGACCGAGAAAGAGCAGACTATCTTCGGCTCGGTGGATAGTCGGTCGCTCAACAATGCGCCGTTCAAGGGTGCGGAGAAGGTTTTGGGTGTGTACGCGCAACGCGTGTACGAGGCGATTCAGCGGGATGGGTTTTACGTTCGGATCCCGGCAGGAAAGCAGTTTTACCTGTACGTCCTTCAAACGATCGACCGATCTGACGCCACGATCGGCGGAACGGGGATCCCCTTTGCCAGTTCGAATCTCTGGGCCGAGGGCCATGCCAATCCTGGCGGGCCCCTCACACCCACCCTCGTGACCGAACCCCAACCCTGATCCTTCATGAAACGACTCATCACCATTCCCATTCTCTTGGTTCTAGGGTGCGCCGGCCCGAAGACCGGCAAGCTCGAGGTTCGGCCTCGGGCGGCCGTGGTGCCGACGGTTCCTGGCGAACTCCAATTACGCCATGACGAGGTGATTGGCCGGTACCATATCGGCCGCCAGGTCGATCCGGCGAACTCGTGGCTCATGCACGAGGGCCACCCGGTGTACCGGATCGAGGCGGAGAGCCAGTGGAACTTGCAGCCTGGAGGTCAAATCGTCATGGCGACACCGATGGCCGGGCATCCAGTGACGGTGCCCGGTTATGCGCCGCCACCGGCGAGTGGCGAAGTGATCGCGGAACTGGAGAGACAACGGGAGCTCACCGCCGGCGTGATGGCGCAGTCGGCCCAACTGGATCAGGCGCTGAAAGGACTATCGGGGGCTTTGGCTCTTGTTCAGGCAATGGCCGAAGAAGGGCGAAAGGTTCAGGGGGAGTTGGGGCACGCCCTGGCCAGGATCGAGGCTTTGGAGGGAGTGGTGAACCAATTGAGGCAGGGACGGAGGGAGACGGAGTTCAAATGAACCAAAAAAATCAGGGCCAGAAGGGGTGATCCATCTGACCTGGAGATCCAACGACGGAAAGTGAGGCAAAGAAATGAGTACCAAACAAAAAACCACGGTGGCGGCTGTCCCGGCGGAGGCCGGAGCGCGCGAGCAACCCAAGACCAATCCGGAAATCGACGCCAAGATTGATGCCTTCATCAAAGAAAAGCCGCAGTTTTGGCAGTATCTGGAGTCGACACCCAAGGAGCGGCTCCAGCGGATGTTGGTCTTGAAGGAACTTCAGACCATCGAACGCCAACAACGGGTGCGTGAGGGGACCGTGAGAGCAATCTCGACCAACCCCGACGTAAAGCAGGCGTACGATACCTTGCTCAAGGATGTGCCGGAGGACCAGCGCCAGGCGGTGATGATGCGGCTGGTGGGGCAGGTGCGCCAGGCGAGCTCGCGGGGCCAAAGGCAGGGTGGCATTAGCCCGTGATAAGAATTTGGACCCGGGCATTGGTTGCACCATTTGGCTGGTGGTGCAGCGCGTATGGACCAGTGCCTTTATTGGGTCCCGCCACGCCCGGTGTGAATGGCGAAATCCATTCGCATCCGGGCGTGGCCTTTTCCTTGTTTTCGATTGGGGTTTGGATGGGTTGTGGTAGGTTTTTTTGCTCGGAGGTGAAGAGGTGAGGCATGGGCGACGTCCAAGGCCATTAGTCGGAAGGAGAGGAGGTATCCATGTTCGCAGCAGCAGTAGAGCACGTGCGATTTGAGCATCGGTTCATCGAGTTCCTTCGGGGGCTTGAAGGGCCACTAGCCGAGTACTTCCTGCTCATCTTCATTTTGCTGGCATACGGCCTCATCGCCTGGGGCACGTATTGGCTCGTGCGTTCGCGGGTTCGAAGGAGAAATGCCGAAGTGCCGACGGAGGAATCGCCGACGGTGGGTGTGGGGATTTGGTTCACCGGCGGACGGGGTGGTCGGGACTGAAACCTGGCTTGGGCAAATGGGATGAATCCCTGCGGAATTTTGGGGTGATGGAGAAAATTTTTTCGTCAAAACTCCCAATAAAATCGCGGCTCCGGCGTGGGGTATGCATTTTATCTGCAAGATTTTGGGCCCATCTGTCGTTCTCCGGGCATGACGGAATCCTCATCCTTGCTTTCCGCCAGTACGTTCGGGACCCGGTCGACCCTGATCCGGC
>JAEUGZ010000076.1 GCA_016794725.1 Opitutaceae bacterium
CTGATACCCCACCAGCTCCGTGCGCGGAGGCTGATGCACCGCGACCGTGCGGAGCGACGTCCGGCCGTCAGGCGTGGTCACCGGCACCGTTTCATAACGAATCCCTCCTCCCACCTGGGCGTAGATGGGCACGCTGTTGTCCTCCATCTTGGTACGAGGTTTCTCGATACCGAAATCAATTTCCACCACCAGGTCCGCCGCCTCCGCATTGGGGGCCTCGTAGAAGCCCTTGCCGGAGAGCGCGGTGCGGACGAAATCCGCCGCCTCCTTGTCGCGCAGCGACTCCTCGCCCGGGATCGCGCCGTTCTTGTATCGGATCCGGTACGACTGCGCCTCGACCACCCCGGGCTTGCTGATCGCATCGACCTTGACCTGGTAGGTGGACCGGCACCCCGCCAGGCACGAAAGCAGGACGGTGAGGGAAAGGGACAGGAGCAGGCGGTGCCGTGGGGTGGACATGGGGAAATGGCGCCTAGGGCGCGGGCGCGGGAACCGCCGGCGCCGGTGCCGGCTGGGCCCCGGCGGCGGCGTCATCGCTCTTCAGACGGGCGAGTTCCTCCTCCATGCGCGCGATCTCGGCCTCGGTGGCGAGCAGCCGTTCATTCGCCTCATCCAGTGCGCGCTTCTTGTTGAAGGCCGCCGAGCGTTCATCCTTGAGCCGCTGCAGCCGTTCGGTGGCTGACTCGACCTTCTTTTGCGCGTCGGCGAGTTCCATGTCCGAAATCCGGAAACCCTGCGTCACCGCGAGTTCTTCCTCAATCTCGGCCTTGCGCTTCGCCTCCTCGGCGCGTTTGCGGGCGAGTTCCTGCTGGTACGCACGCTCCTGCGCAAGACGGTCCTGTTCCTTGCGCTCCTTCGCGTCCTTCACCATGCCCACCACGCCGCCAATGATCGCACCCGCGGCCGCGCCGGCCAGAATGCCGGTGCTGCTGTTGCCGCCCGTCGCGCCGGCGCCGAGACCGCCCACCACCGCACCAGCTGCGGCACCGGTGCCGGCGCCGGTTGCAGTCTTGGAGGGAGCCACGGACGAACAGCCCGAGAAGCCCAGCACGGCGATCGCGGTGATGACCGCAACCAAGGGACGACAGTGTCTAAACCGATCAGAATTTTGGAGGGGCACCATATTTGTAGCGAAAGGAAGATTGCGCTTCGGATACTCTGTAGTATCTTAGTCCGTGTTGGTAGCTTTTTCAATCGTGCACGTCATTCTGCCGGCATACCTCACCCCAGGACCAAGCACATCGGGGAGCCGGCTTCTGGAATAGACGTCTTGATTCACATTCAAGTCCTTAACGAATTCTGCCCTCATGATTTCGCGAAACAAGGGAATTCTCTCGCTCGAATTCCTCGTCCCCAACCTCGGTCTGATCTTCGCCATCGTAGTCACCGAGATGTTTTATTCGGCGGTGGTAAGACCGAATGCCGAGGAACTCCTGCTGAAGAGCCGCGTCCTGCGCGCCCAGGCCGGCGCCAATGCAAAAGCCGACCTCGATCAGCTTTCGCTCTATATTATCATTAAGGATCCAGAACAGCAGTGGGAAGTCGTGCTGTTCCTGTGGGCCATGATTGTATTGAGTTACAAGCTCACACAGATCGGCCGCGAACGCCGCCTGTTCAAACACGATTTCATACACCTGCAAACCGGGGAACGAATCATCCCGGAGGATGCGTTCGATCGGTACAAGGAAATGAAAGCCGTCATCGAAAAAGAACCCAAATGGAAGGAGTGCCTGCTCCCCGAATGCATGCTTGCAGCCCTGCACCGTTTCCATGCCTCGCACTCGATTCAGGATGCCGCCAACGCCGTCAAGGAACGAACGGATCTTGCAGCCGAACAACTGGAGTCGGCCCTCTCCCTGGTCCGCTACATCGCCTGGGCCATTCCCGCCATCGGCTTCATCGGGACGGTTCGCGGCATTGGCGGTGCCCTCGCCTATGCGCAGGAGGCGATCCAGGGCGACATCTCAGCGGTCACCAGCTGGTTGGGTCTGGCTTTCAATTCCACCCTGGTCGCCCTCCTGTTGAGCCTGGTGCTCATGTTCATACTTCACCAAATGCAATCCCGGCAGGAAGCATTCATCATTGAAACCCAGACCTACTGCCGTGACCGACTGATCGACGTCATGAAGGTTCCGACGAAGGATGAATCGTCCCCGGTCCTCGCCTAGTTCAAGTCCCACCAGCTGCCAATGATCCACGGAATTGAACTCTGTGATGCCAACATCCAAGCGGCCCGATACGACGGTGAGGAACCTCACCTGATCCGCCTTGCCGGCAGCGGCGACACCTCGTCCTGCGCCGGATTTGCGTTGCACGAAGGGGGGGAGTACGCATTCGGACAAGCGGCGGAAAACGCCTGGTTCGTCCAGCCCCGGAAGGTCGTGCACACCTTCTGGTCGAAACTGAACCACGACGCCACGACCCTGGTCGTTCCACCGAGGTCTCCGTCAAATTCGGAGGTGGCGTACTTTTTTCTGCGGGACTTCACCGCGCGGCTGGCTCAGTCGTCACCTGGAGCCAAGCAGGTGGTGCTCGCCGTGCCCGGAGTCTACCTCAAGGACATGACAACGGAAGAGGAGAAGATCGGCCTGCTGCTTGGCATGGCCGCCGACCTCAAACTCCCGCTGTCGGGCGTCGTCGACATGGCGACTGCCGCCCTCTGCGATCCCCGGGGACCACGCTTCAATCCTGCGCGTCCGGTCCTGCTGCTCGACCTCCATTTGCACGCCGCCGAACTTTCGCTTGTCGTTTCAGCCGACAAGCTCGAGCGCCGCGCTTTCCTGCACATTCCCCAGTCCGGCGTGCTGGAACTCCTCAAGCATCTCACCTCCACCATGGCGAACCGCTTTCTCCGGCAAACCTCCTTTGATGTCATGGAGGACGGTCGGATTGAGCAAGTCTTCTACAACCAGACCAAGGCGTTTCTCACCAGCGAAGATCCGGATTTTCGTTACATTCTTAACACGACCAGGCGCGGCTACGAAATGGCGGTGAAGCGCGAATTGCTGGTGGCCGACTGCCAGGCCTTTGCGGAGAATCTGGTGCAGACGCTGCTCAAGTTCGTGCAGAATCACGGTCTCACCCCGGGGCTCTGTGCGGTCGCCCTCACTGAACGCACAGTCTGGTTGCGGCAGATCGAGAACCGGCTGCGATCAGCCGGTTTCGTGCGTTTTCTTCGCTTGCCGGCGGGCGCGGCGGCGGCAGGCGCCGCCAACATCGGCAGCCGGCTGACGCCCCCTTCAGACCTCGGCGATGTGCCGATTTTGAAATCGCTCCCGAGCGATCTTTCCCGCAACCGAATGTCCCAGCGCTGGGAGGTTCATCTGCAGAAGGGAAAACGCCACGCCACGCCTGACCTCAAACCCACCCACGCACTTATGGACGGATTGGGACGCACTTTGACCGGGCGAGTGCGATTCACCATCGGAGCCCAGGGTCTTGCAGCCGACCTGCCCCTTCCCGACGAATTCAACCACGCCACCGACTGCACCATTGCGCTTCAGCTGGAGGGCCGGAGCTGGTGGTTCACCGAACCCATCCCAGCCGAAAACGGCCAGCACCCCAGGATCGAAATCGAATGCGGTGATCGGCTGCAGTTCCGCTGCGGCGACTCCTCCTCGGACATTCTCTTCGCCCATTGCCCCCACGCTCCGTCCAACGGGGCGGGCTGATTCAGGTCCTCTCACTGCCTATGTCCCGCCCCCGTCAGCGCCGGGAGACCGAGGTGTTCAGTCTGAGTTTTCTCGACTGCATCTGCTGCGGCTTCGGCGCGATCATTCTGATCTTCATTCTATCGGTCGCGCAAAAGCGCACGA
This sequence comes from Opitutaceae bacterium, assembly GCA_016794725.1. Taxonomy (GTDB): domain Bacteria; phylum Verrucomicrobiota; class Verrucomicrobiia; order Opitutales; family Opitutaceae; genus UBA6669. Next base: position 3,816 of record JAEUGZ010000076.1, read on the forward strand.
TCGACCGGATCAGCGTCGAAGAACTCGCGGATCGCTTGCGGCGCATGGAGACTCAGGTGTCCATCAGCAAACAGGAGATCGAGCGACTGACCAAGCTGCTGACCGCTGCCCAGTCGGAACTGCCCGCGCTCAAACAGAAGACGGCCGACACGCAACTGAAGCTGACCGATCGCAAACGCGAGTTGCTCGCCTTGCTCCAGCAGACGGGCTTGATCAAGGAGGCGCTGGCCAGCCTGATGGACAAGAAAAAGGCGCTCCCCACCGTCGAACAGGCGCCACTGCCGATACCTGATGTGGACCGCCGACAATACCTCACCGGGTTCCGCCTTGAGGGCGAATGTGTGCTCTTCCTCGTCCGGGCCTCGGGCAGCATGCTGGGAGAAACGGTCGAAGACGCCACCGAGCGGCTCGACGAAGCGGACTACAAGAAACGCGAGGCTCCAAAATGGCAGCGCACCATCCGCTCGCTCGAATGGATGCTCGCCACCCTCGCTCCTGAGACGCGTTTCCAAATCCTCCTCTTCAGCGACGATGCCTCCCCGATCCTGCCAAAGCGGGCCGACGAGTGGTTCGCCCTGTCCGACAAGAAGGCCATCGCCGAGATTGTCACCCGTCTCAACCAGTACGTTCCCGCCGGCTCGGCCAACCTGGAGCGGGCCTTTGTCAAAATTCGGACACTGTCCCGCCTTCCGGATGCCATCGTGTTGATCACCGACGGGCTGCCCACGTCCAGCGACTCTTACCTGAGCGACGGTCCCACCACTGATGAGCAACGCGTGCGCTTCTTCCGGGAGGCGGTGCGGAACCTGCCGGAGCGCATTCCCGTCAGCACCGTGCTCATGCCGATGAGCGGCGACCCTGCCGCACCGGCACTCTACTGGGAACTGGCCAACCGCACCCGGGGCGCCTTGATCAGCCCCTCAAAAAACTGGCCTGAGTCATGAAAGGCCGCCGCAAACTTGAGGTCTTCAGCCTCTCCTTCCTGGACTGCATCTGCTGCGGATTCGGAGCAATGATTCTGATCTTCGTGCTCTCAATCGGCGCGCAGGGTAAACAGAACAAGGAGACGGTGGAACAGCTGCAGCGCATGCTCGCCGCCTACATGGCGTCGCTCGCCAATCTCGTTTCGAGCCGTGACGACTTGTCCCGGGTCTACCAGCAGACCACGGCGCAGATCGCCGACACCAAACTCAAGAACGACCAGATCCAGTCCATGCTCGACGATCTGGATCAGCAGCTGCAGCGAGAAAAGTCCGGCCAGGAGGCGCTGCTGGTCGACGTCGACGCCCTCAAGAAGGAACTCGCCGCCATGCAGAGCAAACCGGAGATGGTGCTGCCGAATGTCGAGCCGGCACCCGTCGGAGTTCCGGTGGGAAGCAACTACATCGCCTTCGTCATCGACACATCGGGCTCGATGCGTGACTTCAACTCGGGACAACTCTGGCCGATCGTCATCCGCAAGGTCGAGGAGGTGCTCGACGTCTATCCCCAGGTCGACGGTATTCAAGTCCTCGATGCAGATGGACGCTTTGTCATGGGTGAACGCGGTGGCGCCACCTGGCTGCCGGACGGTCCCGAGACCAGAGAAGGGATCAAACGGGCGCTGCGTCGCTACGATGTGTTCAGCGAGAGCAATCCCGTACCAGGCATTTTTCGCGCCCTGCGCCTGCTTCACGATCCCACCAATGAGAAGATGAAGATGGGCCTCTACATCTTCTGTGACGAATTCACCGGAACCGCCGACACCGTGCTCAAGCGGGTCGACGATCTCAATCCCGCGGACGAGAATGGAAAACGCAAAGTCGTGATCAACGCGATCGCCTTTCCCACCACCATCCGATTCGACGTCTCCATGGGCAACACCGGGCTCAAAGTCGCGAACCTCATGCGCGAACTGTGCTTTCAGCACGGAGGCGCGTTCATCGCACTGCAGGATCTCTGATCCGGGACCGGGGAGGGCACCCCCGCGCACCGTTTGCCCCCGCCCCCGGGGCCCGGGCAGGGCCCCATCGTCTTTTCGTAACCGGATATTCTATACAACCGGCGGCTCGCAGCTACAGGCCGAGAATCTTCCGCAGCAGGCCGATCACGGCGGTGATGGGATCGCCGCTGCTGCCCGACTGGCCGCTGGCCGGTGTGCTGGGCGCACCGGGAGGACCGCCGCTCCCCGATCCACCGCCTTGTGCACCGGGCTGACCGGCAGACTGGCCGCTCTGGCCACTCTGGGCACCCTGACCGCTGGAACTTCCTTGTGAACCACTTTGGCTGCCTTGCTGTGATCCCTGCGAGCCGGCCGCGCCGCCGATTTGGGCAATCTGCTGCAAGGCCTGATTTCCCTCTCCCATCGAACTTCCCTGGCTCCCGGACGACCCGCTCTGGCCACCCTTGGAGCCGGATTTTCCAGACTGACCGGCCGAGTTTCCATTCGATCCGGACTGCCCATTGCCGCCGAGTCCGGCGATCTGCTCACCCTTCACGTCGCCGCCGGAACCATCCTTGCTGCCATCACCCGAACCAGAACCGTCCTTGTCCCCTCCCTCACCGCCGCCCTGACCATCGGCCCCCTGGCCTTTGCCGTCTTTTCCTTCACCTTCCCCCTCGCCCGCGCCATTGCCTCCGTTCCCATTTTCACCCTCCCCTTTTTTGCCGGTGAACGGGGTGTTCCCGCGCTTCCCGTAAACTCCCGACAGGGAGAATCGCACGTAGTCGACCTTGCTTGTGCTGAGCGTCGGGCGATTTCGAATGGCCGCATCACGCACCGCCTCGAGTTCCCAGGATTTCTTTTGCGCGGTCTCGCGATCCGGCAAAGGACCAAAAAACAAATTCAGATTTTCGTGCCGGTAGCGTACATACCAGCCTTCGTCGCTTACCCCCAGGCCGCTGACATCAATGCCGCCGTACTTGGTTTGGAAATCGGTGGCGTTGAGCAGCCAGAGCTCGGCGATGGCCTCAACCGGATAGATGATCGTCTTGGCGTCGACCTGGACTGCACAGGCGATGCAGGCAACCGAGGCGAGGAGGGGGCGAACAGTTTTCACAAGGAGTCCGGGTTTTGGAGGGATTAAAGTCCAGCGGGCATGATCTTGCCTCGCTCGACCCCTTGGTTTCCGCGGCCCCCGGATTGTTTGCCGCCACCCGGTGTTTTCGCATCGTAGCTCTGCGGGGTCTCCTTCCCCTTCTGCTGCGGCTCCATTCCGACCACCGCCGAGGCGACTCCCGGTGGCAGGGTCTTGATTTGAAGCGCGGCATCACCAATCTTCATGTTGCTCGGCGGGCTGCTGGCCTGGCTTTGCGAGGCCGCCTCACCATTGGCGGGATCGCTCAGCCCGGACGCCTGTATGCCCTCGGCCTTGGCGCCGGCGGCGCCCTGCGCGCCCGTGGATTCGGTGCCCTGCCCGGACTGTCCATTTTGTCCGGCCTGTCCGTTTTGTCCCGATCCCTCTTTCTGTTCTCCCCCGGCCCCCCCGCCACCCTGAGCAGCGGCGGCCGCCGCTGCTGCGGCCGCTGGAGCCGCGCCTCCGCCACCCTTTTCAGACTTGGATCCACCGCCACCCTGAGACTGCTCCTCGGGTTGGGCACCGCCCACCTTGTCGCTCTTGGCGTTTTCGTTTCCGGGCAGTTCAAATTCGCCGAGCATGCCGTGTTCGGGACGCTTTTCCGCCGCCTCCTTGCTCCCATCCAACAAAAGCGGATCCGGCAGCGGGCCCTTGGCAGTGGTGGAGCTGCGAGCGGAACGCGTGGACTCGCGTTCCTGAGCCTGAGCCAGGGCACCGGTCAAGAGCAGGCCGGCGATGATCAGACGGAGACAGGGAGTTTGCATGGGGTAAGGGAAAAATCACTTCTCGGACCGAAGACTGCAACTGACCGCCACCACCGGCGCCGGTGCGCCATTGCGAACCTGCAGCAGCAGGAGCACGTCCTGATAGCCCTTGCGCCGGCCAATGACCTCGTAGTCCCCGGGAAGAATCTTGACCTTGGTTTCCTCGGCCTGTCCGAGCAGGCGGAAATTGGAGATGGAAATGTAGGTCTTGCCGTCGCCCTTGAACGTCACCTCCACCGGCTGGTTCTGGGCCTGCAGCAAATCGCGCAGCTGAGTCAGGCGTTCCGAGGCGGGCAGGTATTCGGGTTTAAGTGACATCGCCCGGTTGAAGTCCCGGATCGCCGCCTGAAACTCGGCCCGGGCCGCCTTCTGTTCCGCCACCTCGATCAGCTTGTGGTACTCGAGGAGCGTGCGGATGACCTTGCCGGTGCGTGCATACCCTTCCTTGGCTTCGACGTGGTCCGGCTTGAGCTGAAGCGTTTCATAGTAGGCACCGCGCGCCTCCTTCCACTGGTATTGGTTCTCGTAGGCGAATGCCTTGGCGATGGACTTCTCCACCGCATCCTTGTGGGCCTTTTCGCGAGCGGATGTCAGCAGGCCCTGCACTTCGGTGTTCTTGGGAGTGACTTTCAGGGCCTTTTCAAATTCAGCGATCGCCACCGGCCAGTTGCGCGTGTCATAAGCCGCCTTGGCTGCCGTGAACGCCGTGCTGAACTTGGTCTCCTGCTCCAACCGCAGGGAGCGCGCCGCGCCCTGCTGGGCGCTGGCGGAAAACTTATCCAGCTCAAACGCCTTCGCGTACGACGCCGCGGCCTCGCCATACTTTTGCTGCGACTCCAAGTCGGCCGCCTGTACCAGCAGCCCATGCACCCGGTCTGCGTGTTCGGCCCGCTTCAGCCCCTGCAGCGCAATTTCGTTGCCGGGGGACTTTTGCAGCGCCGCATTGAAGGCGGTTTCGGCTGCCTCGCGCTGACCCGCGATCAGGGCCTGCTGCCCTTTGACGAGATTGCCCTCCACATAGGCCGCCAGCGTCTGCTCGGCCTTTTTCAGCTCGGCAAAGCCCCGGTCAAAGGTTCGCTTAGCTGCAAGAAAGCTGCCTTCCTGCAAGAACTGCCGCCCGCTTCCGGCGGCGGTGAAGGCGGCTTCCAACGCGTCGGGAGCCAGGCTGCGCGCCCGTTCCAAATCCTGGATGCGGCTGAGAATGGTATCGTAAGCCAGCTGCGCCTCACCGCGGGCTTTGACCGACTGCACAAAATCATCGATCTCTCGATTGAGCGCCTCGAAGTGCATCGAAGCCGCGGCAAAGTCACGCGAGGCCAGGGCGGCTTCTCCGGTCAAAAACGACTTCTCGAGGAAAATCAGTTTTTCCAACTGCCGGGGATGGTCCTGGGGCAGTTTGCGCAATTCCGCCAGCGCCTTGGTCGCGGTCTCACGTGACAGCTCCGCTTTCGATTGGCTGACAAACGCCGCGTTGGGGTTGTTTGCCCCTCCCGGCGCATTCGCGGCCACGACGGCCGAGCGCGGGGTGAACACGTCGGGGCCGAATACGAGCTTGATGCCCCGAATCACGATGCCTGCCGCGATCAGAAGACCGAAAAAGCCACCGACGGTCCACCCGAGGATGCGCCACACGGACCAGCGGCGTTTCGCCGGTTCATTCCCCGCTTCGGGGTTCCAATGAATGACGCGATGTTTCTTGCCTGCGTTGGAGTTGAGGTCCTCAGCCATAAGTTAGGGTATCCGGCCAGGGTTGCTGGTAAAATGATCTGGTGCTGTTAGACGAGATAATGGCCACGATGTTCAGTCTTCATCGTAACGAGTCTGTTACCCTTTTCACCACTGAGCAGGAGGCTAGCCAACTTCGCGCAATTCGCAAGAAAGCAGAGGTCACTTGCCAAGTTCACCTTCCAGAATAAGATCATGGGCAACGTCAGTGGGTTCCATTCACGAAAGCCTTTCCCGGTCATGCTGAAGCCTTTCCCCCCCGCGGCCTTCCCGTCGCTGCTCGCCTTGGGCGTGCTGCTTTCCTCCTGCTATCAGGTTCCGGTCACCGGTCGCAAAGCCCTCGACCTGACTTCGGATACAGAGCTGGCCAAGGTCAGCGCGGCTGCTTTTGACGAGGTGAAGAGCAAACACTCCCGCTCGAAAGACCAGGCCCGGATCGATCAGCTGCAGCGGGTCGGTGGCAAGATCGCCAAGGTGGTTTTTTGGGACATGCCCAATGCCGATTGGGAGTTCGTCGTTTTCGACGAGCCCAAGCAGATCAACGCGTTTGCAATGGCCGGGGGCAAAGTAGGGGTTTTCTCGGGTCTCTTCAAGATCGCCAATACCGACGACGAGCTCGCTGCCGTGATCGCTCACGAAATCGCGCATGTAACGGCGCGTCACGTACATGAGCGTCTATCACAGGAGATGCTGGCCGAGGCCGGAAATGTGGTGGGTGCTGTCGGCCTGATGGGCGTCGGAGCGGGATCGCTGACCACCTCCACGATCATGGGGCTCTACGGCAGTTCGGCGTCCATGCAGATGCTGGCCTACGACCGCGCCAAGGAGAAGGAAGCCGACTACATCGGTATCATGTACGCCGCCCGGGCCGGTTATAATCCGGAAGCGGCACTGACTGTCATGGAGCGTCTGGAGGCGGAAACCGCCGGCACGCCATCACCGCCAGTCTTCGCCTCCACCCACCCGCCCACGTCCGAACGGATCACCGAGATCCAGGCCGCCCTGCCCAAGGCGCTCGAACTGTATCAGAAGAGTGCGATCAAGCCGGCCCCGACCGTGTTGAAGTAAAGCGTGTCCATGCGCCCGTCTGGCACCCCATCGCCAGCTCATCCTGCCTCGCAAAGGGCCGGCCGGTCGCTCCTTCGCGTCATCCTACTCGCACTCCTGCTCGGTGCCGGTGCCGGATCCGGCACTGCGGCCAGCGCCGCAGAACCGTCGAAGGGCATCTTCACCCCGCCCAAGGCGATCTATCAGGCGTCTCCGATCGTTCCCGAACAGGTCGAACGCACGGCCTTCCCGGGTTCGGCCGAGATTCGCTGCACGCTTGATGAACTTGGGAACATCGTGGACGCCAAGGTGGTGAGCGCCAGCCGACCCGAGTTCGGTGAATCAGCCCTGGCCGCCGCCCACCTGTGGAAATTTGAACCGGCGCGTCTGGACGGCAGGCCGGTCTCGCGCGTCATCACCATCCCGTTTGTCTTCCAACCCAACCTGAACCACCCGCTCGAACAGGCGGTCTCGCGGGTCGTTTTTGTGGAGCCGACCGCCAAACCGGTACCAGCCGAGTCTCTCGGTCGCATGCCCGAGCCCAAACGCCGGGCCTGGCCACGCTATCCGGAGGAACTGCGGGGCACCCGGACCAAGGGAGCGGTCGTTCTGGCGTTCGTGATCGCACCGGATGGGCAGGTCGTGAATCCCGAAATCATCTCCGCCTCCCATCCCAGCTTTGAAGTGCCCGCCATCCTCTCGGTGCTGGCCTTGCAGTTTCCGCCCGTGCTCGATGCCAAAGGCAAGCCGCTCTGGGTCAGTATGTTGCTCCGATACGAGTTTGACGAGTCCATGCTCAAGGAGCAGGATAAGGAAAATCAACGGCGCATTGTGGTACCTCAAATTGCCATTCCGCGTTCGTCGTTTCCCCTCCCCCGCCCTCCCCGTCAAAGCCGATCCGCATCCTCCCCTTGAGCCACCCTGTCCTCCCCCCTGACCTCGACACCCTGCTGGTCGCGCCGTGCATGCTCAGCGACCCCTTTCCGGTCTACGACCGGCTGCGCCGGGAAGCGCCGATCGCTTGGAGTCAGCAATGGAACGCCTGGGTGGTTTCGCGGCACGCCGATGTGGAGGCCTCGCTGCGGGACAAGGACAACCTGTCGAACGAGAACCGCCAGGCCCTCCTTTTCGACGGACTGCCCCCGGAGCAGCGGGAATCGCTGTCCCGGCTCCGCCACTACTTTGCGCAGAAGGACGTGATCGGGTCGGACCCTCCCGACCACACCCGAATGCGAGCCCTGGTGCAAAAGGCCTTCACGCCCCGCACCATCGCCTCGCTGCAGCCACGGATCGAGGCGCTGGCCGCCGAGTTGATCGACGCTGCGGCCGCCCAAGGGGAATTCGACTTCGTGGCCGACGTGGCCCATCCCCTGCCCGTGGTGCTCATTGCCGAACTGCTCGGCGCCCCTCCCGAGGATCGTCCTTTGTTCAAACGATGGTCCGCCGACATCCTCGGCTTCCAAGGCTCGGGTCGCACCGCCTACGCCAGCGCGCTGGTTTCCCAACAGAGCCTGACTGAACTCTTCACCTACATGACGGCGCTGATCGAGGACCGTCGCCGTGCTCCGCGCGACGATCTGATCAGCGTGCTCGCCGCCGCCGAAGATGAAGGCCGCACCCTCAGCCGCGACGAATTGCTCGCGACCTGCAACACCCTGCTGACGGCGGGTCACGAAACCACCACCAACCTGATCGGCAACCTGGTCCGGTCGCTGCTCCTCGACCCGGATCTCTGGAAATCGGTCGTGGCCTCGCCCCGGCTCATCCCGGCGGCGGTGGAGGAATCGCTCCGGCTCGACGCACCCAAGCAGCGGTATTTCCGCCGCATCAAACATGCCCATACCTTCGCCGGCGCCGCCCTGGCGGCCGACAGCATGATATTCCAGTTGATCGGATCCGCCAACCGGGACCCCGACGTGTTTCCCGAGCCGGACCGCTTTATTCTCGATCGGCGCAATGTCAGGGATCACCTGAGCCTCGGAGCCGGCATCCACTTCTGTCTCGGAGCCGGACTGGCCCGAACCGAAGCCGCGGTGGTGCTGGCACGGTTGATGGAACGGGCCCCGAACCTGCGACTGTCCGGCCGCGGCTTTTCCTGGCAGGAACGGGTTCAGTTTCGCGGTCCCGCCTCGCTCTGGGTCTCCACAGGGTAGGCCACGCCCGGCGGCAGCGGTCGGAGCAGGTGACGATAGTCCGGCTCCAGGCCGGCCCGGTCCCGAACCGCTGCGTCCACCTGCGGGCCGTTGTTTTCCCAGTGGTTGCCGGGACCGTTCGCATTCTGGAGGAACCGGGGCTCGGGACACCAGTTGTCGCGGAAGGTGACAAAGGAGGTGCCTTCGTCCGCGTAGAGATAAAACCAGTGCTCCGGGTCGTGCACGTACGGGCTCATAATGAGGCTGTGCACCGCATTCTCGCTCACCACGGTGTCAGGCTGGGCGGAAAGGGTGTAGATGCCGGCGCAGTCGGCGGTCCGCATGGCCACATGGTGGATGTGGTTCGCATGGATACGGTTCCCACGCATGACATTCGCGGTGCGCGTCCAGCCCCAGCCAAGGCTGATGCCACTGTAGGACGAGTGGCCAATCTCGTTGTGCTCGATCACGGTGTCTCGGACAAATCCCGCCAGCACCGGCACGCCGCCCCAGTCCTCGTTGGCGCAGTCATGGAACAGGGAGTTGGCCACGCGCAGACGGGAGCACGCCTCTCGCTCGTCAGCGGGAGCATACGGAATGTGATTCTCCCGTCCGGCGTCACCGAAGGCGCCCAGCACGACCGCACTGATGCCAATGTCCGTGAACGAGCAGCCCTCGACCTCCGAAGCTCGAACGGCTTGCCGCAGGTCCAGCGCGTTGGC
>JAEUGZ010000084.1 GCA_016794725.1 Opitutaceae bacterium
GGTCGATGGTGCGACCGTCGTCAAGGAAGTGATACATGGCATCCAGGTGGGTGCCCTGATGGGTCGCCATGCTGACCTGCGTCATGTTGTACCGAAGGGTGGAGACGCGTCCGTGCGGCACGATGCTGAGTTTGGGGTCGAACGGAAAGTTGTCCTGACCGTGGACGAGGGGGTGGGAGAGGTCGATGAAGCGCATGCGGACGGGGGTTAGCGGGCAGGGGAGAGGAAGGCCTCGTTGACGACATTTCGCAAGGGCTGTCCGGTGAGGGCGCGCACGGCCGCCTCCGCGGCCTTGCGCTGCAATTCCGGAATGCTGGCGGCACTGTACCAGGCGGTGTGGGAGGTGAGCAGCACATTGGGCGCACTTCGCAAGGGATGGTCCGGGGGCAGGGGCTCGGTCTCGAAAACGTCGAGACCGGCCCCCCCGAGGGCGCGCGCCTCGAGGGCCGCCGCGAGCGCCACGGTGTCGATCAGTCCGCCACGCGCGGTGTTGACGATCAGGGCGTCGCGACGCATCCGCGCCAGGGTGCCGGCGTGGATGAAGTGCCGGGTCTCGGCATTCAGCGGCAGGTGCAGGCTGATGACCCCGGCGGTGGCGAGCAGGGCGTCGAGCGAAAGCGGCCGCACCCCGGTTTCAGCAAAGGCATCGGGCGAGAGAAACGGGTCGTAGGCCGCGGTCACGAATCCGAAGGCGGCGGCCCGGCTCAGCACGGCTCGGGCGATCCGGCCGAATCCCACGGTGGCGAAGATTGATCCGCGAAATCCGGGGATGGGACCCGGTGGGGTGATCTTCCACGTGCCGCTGCGCACCGCGGCGTCCGTCTGCGGCACCTGGCGGGCCAGGGCGAGCGCGAGCGCCAGCGTGTGGTCGGCGACTTCGTCGATGCAGTAGTCGGGCACGTTGCAGACCGGGATGCCCCGCTCTCCGGCCGCGCGGAGGTCCACGTTATCGACGCCGATGCCATATCGCACGATCAACCGGCAATGATCGAGCGCCGCGATGACCGACCGGTCAATGGGAGCCCACTGGACCAGCAGGACGTCGGCGTCGCGCCCGGCCGCGACGACTTCGGCGGGGGTGCGGCACTGGGCGGTCGCAACCTCGGCACCGGCGGCGGTGAGGAGGGACCGTTCCTGGTCGACGTTTGGGAATCCGAAATCGGTGATGAGGACGCGCATGAAAGAATTCAGGGAGTGAATACGGCCTTGATGTCCGCGTCGCCGGGAGAGAGCATGCGATGGAACACGCCGACCGCCGATTCGAGCGGGGCGGTTTCCACCCACGAGGCCACTTCAACCCGGCCCGTGCGCATCAGCTCGAGCGCCTCGGCCAGTTCCTCCTTCTTGGCCGCGTAGGTTCCGAGGATCTGACGTTCCGGCAGGGTGACCTGGTAGGAGTCGATTTCCATCTTGTCGCCATGCAGGCCGATCCAGACCGCGGCACCGCCCGGTCGCAGGGCGGCGATGGAGAGTCGCTTGGTGGTGGCCGAGCCGGCGGCATCGACCACGAGATCGACGCCTTCGCCGTCGGTCCAGGCTCGGGCCTCGCTTGGAAGATCGGCATCCTTTGTCACCAGCGTTCGCTCCGCGCCGAGGCGCGTTGCGACCGCGAGCCGGCCCGCCGAGAGGTCTGCCACCATCACGCGCGTGCCGCGCAGGGTCTGCAGGGCCTGCTGGCACATCAGGCCGATCGGACCGGCCCCGATGACAATCGCGGTGGCGGCGGGCAGGTGCCGGGTCAGATTGACGACGTGGATTCCGTTGCCCAGCGGCTCGGCCAGGCAGGCGGCGGACGCCGGCAGGTCATCCGGCCAGGCGAGCAACACATCCGCCGGTACGGCGACGCGCTCGGCAAAGGCGCCGGCCCGATGCATGCCAAAAATCTGCCGGTGGGCGCAAAGATGGGTGTCACCCCGCGTGCAGCGGACGCATCGATTGCAGGGAACCAGCGAGTTGCTGACCACGCGGCGTCCGAGCAGGGACCGGTCGACACCGGCGCCCACGTCGTCCACCACCCCGCAAAACTCGTGCCCCATGACCAGTGGCGGTTGCCGGCGGGGGCTGCGGTTCTTGAACGATTCCAGCTCGCTCCCGCAGAGCCCGCAGGCGGCGACGCGCACCGTGACTTCTCCCGCGGCAGGAGTCGGAGCGGCGAGCTCCTCGATGCACAGTGCGTCAAAACGGGGGTAGTAGAGGGCTTTCAAGCGAGCGGACGAATCTCCCAAGCAGCGCGCTGCGTCAATCCTCGGAGCGGAATTCGTTTTTGGCTCTGAAATTTCATCGACGCGCGGTCAAGGTGCGACCTTTCGATCGCGTCGGTGCGTGAACTTAAGCGCGATTCGTAGTCTCCGCCTTGTGGAGGTGGGGTCGTCGACCCCGCGGAGATGAGTGTCGCGTGAAGAAACCGGACCACCGAGGCCACCTCCACCAGAACCGCTGCAATTTCTCACGCCCTGTCCTTATGTCGATGCCCATGCGCGCGTGCGGGGACGCTCTCCATCTCACCACGGATCACTGCGAATCTTTCACCTTCGGTCGCCTCCCCATGGTTGAACCTGTGCGTCGCCGCCCCCACCTCCCTCAAGGACTCCCTCTCAGGCGGATGCGCTGATTTCCTGCAGGTCCGCTCGCACCGCCTGGTAGCTGGTTGAATACGATTCGATCCTGGGATCGGGCGTTTCCCCGCGCTGGCGACACCAGGAACGGTAAAGCTCGGGCCACCAGTTTTCGTGGGTCGTCTTTCCTTCGCGGCGGTAGCTTTCCCAATCGATCAGCACCTTGGACCAGCAACGATCTCCGAAGGCGGTCGCCTCCCGGGTGTCGCCAATCTGTTTGACGTACCAGTCCCGCCCGATTCGGGCATGCAGCACTTCGTCGGCCCAATCGTAGTCCTGGATCAATGCGGAAAAACCGTCGCCGGACGCGATGCCCACCTCCCATTCGAAGCGCTTTCCGGTCTTGGGCATCAGTCCCTGTTCAATGAAGTAGAGCACCGCGTGACGTTCGAGCGGCTTGAGCTGGGTGTTGAGGGCGAGCGACCAGGTGAAGTTGACGCGGACCAGCTTGCGCCAATCGAGCCCGGCCTGGACAAAACCGACCTCGCCCATGAGAGCGTGGCGCGCCTCGTCCCACAGCTGCCGGGTCATGTCGACGGTGTAGCCCCAGGGTTTGCCCGGGGTTTCGGCGATGATGCTCGCCATCATTTCCGGCACGTCGATTTCCCGAAGACGCTTGTAGTACATCATCAGCGTCTTGGGCGCCGCTGGAAAGGACTCGTCGTAGAGAAACGCCTCGGCGTGCACCGCCATGTTGTAGGGGTCGGGGAACCGTTCGTCGCGGCGAGGCACGGAGTCGTACACGGGCGGAGTGCTCGTGACGAAGCGGCGCGCCGGGCCGGGTTGCGGAGCAAGGTCGCCCGTGAGACCTCCGGCCTGGGAGAGGAGCAAGTCCAGGTGGTCTTCCCACGGTTTGAGCGCCTCACGCTGTTCATTCGAAACCAGGCTGCTGAGGGCACCGCGGCCGTAAGCGATCATCTCTTCGATCTCAATCAACGCGAAGCGGCAGATGCGGAACGAGGGATGGTCGACCAGGCGATTGGTGGTCGATTGGTGGGTGCGCAGCGCGGTGGCGAGCACGGGCAGCGCATGATCGTAGACGCCCACCAGCAGGGCCTCCGTGGTTGGCGTGCCGAGGATTTCATCGAAGAACAAGTCGAGAGCGGGATCGGGTACGGCGTCGAGACCGAGCGGCGGCTCGCGCATCTCGCCGACACGTTGGCGCCACGCGGCGGCATGCTCCGCGCAATAGTGGGCATGCAGGCTGAAGGCCATTTTCAGTTCGTAGATGGGTTCGGCCGTCAGTCTCCGGATGAACACGTCGTGCAGTCGCTTGAAGGCCCAGTGATGCCGTTTCAGGCGGGCAACACAGGCTTCGACCGAGAGGCCCGGCTGCATGGCCTCGGCAAACGTGGCGATTCCCGCGAGGGGTGGCAGGTCCCGATAGGACCGGTAGGTGCTAGGGTTCATTGGGGGTGCGTCGAAGCGTTGCGGGCGAGGGACCGTGACCTTGTCTCCATTGCCGGCAGACCGGACGGTTCCCACCCTCCTTGATCACTAATCGGCCCTCCGACTTCGTCAATGGCAGGCATGGTGGGCCAGGCGAACGGCACTCCAAGCCAATAGCCCAAACGATGGAAAAAATCACGGATGGACACGGATGGACACGGATGCCGAGAGATGATCGTTGGGGCGAAACCCGGTCGGCCAAGCTGCAACGGTTCAGACGAGAGACCACGAATTGATACGAATCGACACGAATCCAGAGCGAAATAGGGGGGCTGGCACCTGAGTTTACCTCACCCCAGAGTGGCCCCATCCGTTCCAACTTTCGCTGCCTGTTTTCATTCCAAAAACCGCGATTGAACCACGGATGGACACTGATTCACACGGATACAAAGGAGTTCCGCCAAGGATGCCATTCGCCTTGCGGGTAAAAACACACACCTGTTCCGAATCCCCGTTTATTTGTGTCCATCCGTGGTCTATGAACGGATCGGTTCGTTTCAGCTGCGGAAGACACTGCGTGGTGTTTGGTCACGGAAGCGGCCTGACCTTGCGCAGTTCCCACGGGCCCTCGACCAGAACGGAGGTGGAGTGGGCTTCGAGGAAGGGGAGGTTGAGTCGGGGGTACTCGATCCGCTCCATCGGCCCGATCACGATCCATCCGGGCTGGAGCCGCTTCAGGAGTTCCACGGCGTCCGCCTCGCCCTCGTAGATTCTGGCGACCTCCCCGGTGCGATCGAGCATGTGGGGCACTCCGTGGAGCGTCAGTCCGGAGTGATTGGCCGCCACGACGCGACGTCCCGCGAGCACGAGCACCGGGTGGTGGAGTTGTGGACCGGTGAGGATGAGCGCATCGCGCGGGGTGTTTTGGGTCACGCGTTCCGCAAACCGGCGGGACTCCGCATCGGCGATTGCGGCGGGCCGTCGCGCTTCCGAGAGAATGGACTGCACCCCGGAAGCCGAGAGTGCGAGGGCGAGCAACACCGCAAAGGCCCGCCCTGGATTTCCTGAGTTCCACGCGCGATGCAGCCACCAGCTACAGCCCGCCGCCGCGGCGAGGGCTCCGGCCGCAAACAGCTTCAGGTTGTCGAATACATAGGGCTGAAAAACCACCAGGTAACCCAGTGGGAAAATGAGCCACCAGCCGGCCGTCTCGCGCCGGAACCGCGCGCCTGCGACCACCAGAGCCGAGGCGCCGAGCGTGATCCAGAGCCCCGTGTTCCACGCCCAGTGGGAAACCAGGTCGAGCCAGGGACTCGCACCCCACAGCCCCGTCATCCACCCGGGCGCCCAGCGGACAAAGGGCGGCTCGGACCGCACCAGCTGCGTCTGCATCCAGGCCATTTGCGGGAGGGCCAGCGCACCGCCGATCACGGTGGCGAGGATCCAGGAGGTCCACCGCCGCCGGAGGCCGTGCTGGAGGGCAAGCGGCGGAATGGCGCAGGCGAGGATGACCAGGCCGTGCGCGCTGACGAGGGGAAGTCCTCCGGCCATGCCGCCGGCAAGGGCGAACGCGCCGGGGCGGCGCCGCTGTCCCGTCAGCGCCCCGCGCAGCACCAGCGCGATCGTCCCGGAGGCGGCGAGGCCGTAGAGGACAACGCGCATGGGCCAGACAATGCCGGTGACCAGGTTGTGAAAGTGCAGATCGAGCTCCCAGGCATTTGCGTAGTCGTGCGCCCACCACGCCGCGCGGAACGAGCCCAAGACCGTGGTTTCCTGAACGAGATAGAAGAGCCCGAAGCCTCCCCCGACATGCCAGAGGACGAGGGCAAGGGCTGCTTTCGCCCTCGATCCCAGCCAGCGCCGCAGGAGGCAGGACGACGTGAGGAGAAAGACGGCGGAGGCGAGAAGATTGCCGATCCAGAACGCGCGGGGAAGGGAAACCCCGCAGGCATGGAACCAGCCGGCCTGGAAGTCCGGCAGGAACGGATAGCCGAGCGGCCAGGCGGGCAGGTGAGGATAACTGAGTCGCGTCAGGTTGTCCCCCAGCGAAAACGACGTCGCCAGGGCCGTGTGAAACGACTGATCCTCCCAGCCCGATCCGGCGCTCCAATAGCCGCCGTCCCTTTCCCACAGGCAATGCAGGGCATGCCCCCAGGCGTGAAATGCCAGCAGCGCCCCCAGGGTCAGGCCGGGCAGGGTCAGGAGTCGCCGACGGCCGGCCCGCAAAAACCGGAGAAGGGAGTGCGTTTCAGGCCCGGCCTTGCGGATACGGAGTGCGCCTTCCACCGTCACCAGGAGCAGGGCGACCGCGGGAGCCAGCCAGAGGGAGGCCGAAAGGCCGGCCAGACGGCCGGCGGCGAACGGAATCCAGCAGGTGGCGATCAGGGCCAGGCCGCCGGACACGGCGATCGACTCGACGAAGCCGAGAAAACGCGCCACCCGGCGCACCACGAGCCAGGCCCAGACGAGGCATCCGCCGAGAAGCGCAAGGGCAAACATCATACCCGCTTACTCAGTTGAACCGTATCCACGAGTTCGAAGGCGAGGGATCCCGCGGCCGCTCATGCGCGTCAATCCACCGATCGGATGTGGGAAATCGCAGCGTCTCCGTTGGAGGTGGCCTCGGCGAGGCCGCGACGGGACCACCAGGTTCCGCCTCCGGTGTCTGATTTCTTCACGCGACGCCAATCCCCGCGGGGTCGGCGACCCCACCTCCAACGAAGGCCGCACAGGGAACGCGCTTGAATAGACACTCATGCGCCGCCGCGGGATCCGTGGTGCAATCGCGGGAGTAGGGTCCATCGCGTCTCGATTCAGGGTGCTGAGTTGGGAGCGACCAGCGTACCGAGGTGCGCCGCCAGTTTTTTCCAGGCCCGGGCCCGGTGCGAAAGCCGGTTCTTCTCCTGATCCGACATTTCGGCAAAGGTCGCTGAATGTCCCGCGGGTACGAACAGCGGGTCGTATCCGAATCCGGCTCCACCGACGGGTTCAGGCAGCAGGGAGCCCTCGCAGCTGGCCTCGACGACCACTTCACTGCCATCGGTTCCGAGCAGGACCAGGACGCAGACAAAACGCGCGGACCTCCGGCCCAGGGGGGTGTCACGCAGGACGTTGACCAGTTTTTTCAGGTTCGCCGCCGCGTCGCCTTCGGGACCGGCGTAGTAGGCGGACTCGACCCCCGGAGCGCCGTCGAGCGCGTCGACGCAGAGTCCGCTGTCGTCCGACAGCACCCACGCCGGAGCCCGGTTCAACGCGCCGAGGAGCGCGCGGGCTTTCTTGGTGGCGTTGCCGACAAAGGTGCCGGTGTCTTCGACCACGGGCGGCATGCCGCCGACGGACTTGGCGGATACGATGTCGATGTCGAGGCCCGAGGCGCGGGCCAGGCTCTGAAACTCCGCCACCTTGTGGGCGTTACCCGAGGCTAAATGCAGCTTCATCGACGTACATTTTTTCCGGATACTCCACGTGTCCCCGCACCAGGGTGTCGTCCCCGAAGGTCTCGTGCAGCACGTCCCGCAGCCGCACCGCGTTGACCAGCTTCTCGGTGCGAAGCCCGCTGAACACGCTCTTGGCCCGGTCGTCGGCGAAGAGCAGCGGCGACCGGTAGACGAACAGGTAGTCGAGCTCGCGCAGCTGGACCAGTTCGCTGATCAGCTGGGCGCCGCCTTCGAAGAAGACGCCGGTGATGTTCTCCTGGCTGCAGCGGAGGCGGAAGTCGGTCAGGCTGACCCGCTGCGTGGGCGATTCGATCGTCCACACCTTCACGCCCAGATCGCGCAGTTTGCGCATATAGCCGAGTCCGCCGTGCTGGGTGGTGACCACGATGGTGCGCTCCCGGTAGAAGTCGGTGAACACCGAGGGTTGGTTGCGCTCGTTCCATAGCCTGAGCCGTCCATCGAAGATGAACCGCCAGGGACACCACTCCTCCTCGCCGTTCCGTGCGGTCAGGCGTGGATTGTCAGCCGCCACCGTACCTGCGCCGACCGCGATGCTGGGGAACAACCGGCGCCAGCGATGCACGTCGGCTCGCGCCAACTCTCCCGTGATCCACTTGGAGTCGGCCGCGCGCGTGGCAATCTTGCCGTCAAGTGTCACCGCCGCCTTGCCGGCCAGGAGGGGGGTGCGTTTGACGGTCCAGTGATTGAAAAGAATGTTCAGCTGGGTGCACTCTGCCTCCAGGACCCCGGTGATCACCTCGATGCCCGCTTGACGGAGCAGGGCGTAGGCGCGCCCGGCGTGGTCAGGAAACGGGTCGGTGGCTCCGACGACCACCCGCTTCAGCCCCGACTCCCGGATCAGGTCGCAGCAGGCTCCGGTGCGACCATGGGTGGAGCAGGGTTCCAGGGTGACGTAAAGCGTGGCCCCGGGTTGGGGAGGGCGACCGAGCGCGGCGAAGGCGACGCGTTCGGCGTGAGGGCCACCGTCCTCCGGGTGAAAGCCCTCGGCCACCACGACGCCGTTTTCCACGATCACCGCACCGACCATGGGGTTGGGGGTGGTGCGGCCCCATCCGCGCCGGGCGAGAGCGAGGGCTCGTCGCATAAAGCCTTCGTGCTGGGCGAGGTCAGAAGTCATGCCGCGCTGAGGAAAGCCGGTGCGGAGCCGAGATGCAAGGAAGGCGAACGTGAAGATATTTGGACGGGGCGTGATGCGCTGAGGGATCAGCCTCGGACGTAGGGATTGCCGGCCTTTTCCGTCCCCACCGTGGTGGCGGGGCCGTGTCCCGGGTAAACCGTGGTTGCGTCCGGAAGCGTGTAGATCTGCGAACGAATCGCCGCCAGGAGGGTCTCGGAACTTCCGCCGGGAAGATCGGTGCGGCCGACGCTGCCGGCGAAAAGGGCGTCACCGACAAAGGCGGCGCGGGCCGCGGGAAAGTGGAAGAGAACGTTGCCCGGACAGTGTCCGGGGACGTGCCGGACCTCCACCTCCATTCCCAGGGCGGACCAACGCGTACCCTGCTCCACCCAGACATCGACCTTGATCGGTGACAGGGAAATGCCGCGGCCGAGGAACACCTCCATGACCTCGGGGGTTTCAATCAGGACCTGGTCCGCACGGTGGGCGTAGACGGTTGCGCCGGTGGCGGCGACCACTTCGGCACCGCCTTGGGTGTGATCCCAATGGCCGTGGGTGATCCAGAGGGCGACCAGCCGGGCGTCATGTCGGTCGAGGAGGGGTTTTACCTCCTCCCAGACCTCGCCCGGGGCGTCGATCAGAACGGCCTCCTTACGTTCGGGAGCGACGAGAAGGTAGGCGTTGGTCTGGATCAGCCCGGCGGGCAGGACGTACAGTTGCATGGCCGGCCTAGGACAGGCGACGGGTGCTGTCGCGCAACCCCAAAGCGCGGGGCGTCCCGTTGCCCCTGTTCCCATTGGCTTGCAACTGTGCTGCAAGGGGGTGCCCGGAGGTACCACGTACGGGCTGAATCCCCACTTGCCACTGGGCTGGGGCGTTTGCCACGATGACCGACTTTATGTCGACGCTTACGTTTGCCGTTCTTCCTGGAGACTACATCGGGCCCGAGGTCATGACAGAGGCCCTGAGGGTGCTGGCGCATGTTGCCCGCAAGGAAAACCTGACGCTGGTTTACAAGATCGCCGACGTGGGTGGCGCCGGCATTGACAACCACGGCAAAGCGCTCCCGGACTCGACCCTTGAGCTCTGCCGAGCCAGCGACGCCATCCTCTTCGGGTCCGTGGGTGGCCCCAAGTGGGAGAAGCTTCCCCCCAAGGAACAGCCGGAGCGGGCCGCGTTGCTGCCGTTGCGCAAGGCCTTCAGCCTCTTTGCCAACATCCGGCCCGGGTTGCTCTACAAGGACCTGGTCGACGCCTCGCCGCTGAAGGCGGAGCGCATTCCCAACGGCATTGACATGGTGTGCATCCGGGAACTCACCGGTGGCATTTACTTCGGACAGCCCAAGACCACCACCACGCTGCCCAACGGCGAACAGCAGGCGGTGGACACCATGATCTACAAGACCTCGGAGATCGAGCGCATTGCCGAAGTGGCGGCAGTGACGGCGCGCGCCCGCGGCAAACGCGTGTGTTCGGTCGACAAGGCCAATGTCCTGGAAACGTCCGTGCTCTGGCGCAAGACGGTCACGGAGTACTTTGCGAAGAAGCACCCGGATCTGGCGTTGACCCACATGTACGTCGACAACGCCGCCATGCAGCTGGCGCGCGATCCGAATCAGTTTGATGTGCTCTTCACCGAAAACATGTTCGGCGACATTCTCTCGGACGAGATGGCGGTCATCTGCGGATCGCTGGGCATGATGAGCAGCGCTTCCCTCGGCGTGGGGATGAATGGACATGGCAAGCCGTTCGGTCTCTACGAGCCCGCGGGCGGGACCGCGCCCGACATCGCCGGGAAGGGCATCGCCAACCCCTGCGCCCAGATCCTCTCGGCCGCGCTGATGCTGCGCTACAGTTTCGGACTCGATGCCCTCGCCAGCCGGATTGAGGCCGCGGTGCGCAAGACCGTCACCATCGACGGTGTGCGGACCGGTGACATCGCCTTCGGCCGACCCAAAGTCGGCACCGTCGAAATGGCCAACGCGAT
>JAEUGZ010000117.1 GCA_016794725.1 Opitutaceae bacterium
CCGCCATTCTCGGCCCAGGTGACGTTGTTGTTGGGGTTGGTGTCGAAGTTGCGTCCCTCCACACTGTTCTTGTTGAAGGAATTTCGGATGATCCCGTCGCGTTGATCGAAGTAGTGGGAAACGGAACCGGAGAGCGTGTTCTCCCTCCAATTGGTCTTGGCGCCGAATTCAATGCCGCGGCCCTTCTCGAAGTCGAGGAACTTGCGTGAGGCGAGTTCGGCGGCGGTCACGCCCGCGCCTTCGATGGAATAGCGATTGGAGAAGACGAAGTTCTGACCCGAGGACACGAAGGCGCGGAATCCAGGGATGACCTCGTAGACGGCTCCGGCGGTCCAGGTGTAGTCGTCAAAACCGGTCTGTTTTTGTTTCACGTTGCGGCTGCCGATGAGAATATCGAGCCGGTCGTCGAGGGCGGAGGCGCGGTAGGTGGCGTAATAGTCCTTGAAGTCTGAGTTCGACCGCGTGGTGATGCGGGGTGCGCCGCTGATCAGGGGCCACATGTCGGGCACCGGACGGCCGGCGAACGGATCGAACCACTGGTAGACGCCGACCCCGGTGAGGGGATTGCCGTTCAGGTCCACGCTCGGCGTGGCCTTGGCATAGTCGAGGGTGGAATTCCCATTGGTGGACTTCGCCCGGCGGATCTCCCCGCCCACCAGCACCTGGTGTTTGATGCCGCCCAATTCAAGCCGGTAGACGGCATCGAGGGTCTGGATGTCCGCATAGGCGGCCCGCACCCCTTCGGTAGCGGCGTCGATGTACTGGACATTGAGACTGGGGACACGGCCGTCGGCGCGCAGCCCGCCGTTGGGAAGGATCAGGTGGCGCACGAAATTGGCGTCCGTGTCCATACGGGTCCAGTGGTACTTGAACGCGAGGTTGTCGAGCGGCGTGAACGTCATCGCTGCGTCGAACACCTTGGTTTCGCCGTCCTGATTTCCCTTGGAAACGTGAAACTTGTCACCGTCCGGCGAATAGCGCCCCCAGTTGATCGTATCCCCGGTGAATTGGAAGGGCTGGGCGCCGGTGCGCTCGAGGGTGTCGGCCTGCCAGTTGACGAGGAAGGCGTTCCACTGCTGGGTGGCGCCGTAGCGCTCGACCACCTTGGCGCGCGCGGCGGCGTCGTCGGCCAGGGCGTATTTCGTCCGCATGAAGCTGAGGATGGCGGGACTCGGATTGGTCAGATCGTCGTAGAACTGGGGATTGATCGCGAAGTCGCGGGCGAAGGTGCCGTAGGGGATACGTTGCTGGCTGTAGTTCACCTCCGCCGAGAACTCGAATTTCTTGTTCGGCCGATAGAGGAATGAGGGTGCGATGAACAACTCCTGACGGTGCTGTTCGTTCACCCGGCCCTCACGCTCATAGTACGAGCTGATGATGCGCCAGGCCATCGGTCGATCCTTGATCACGCCCTGCAGATCGAGCACGGCCTTGTTGTAGTTGTAGCTGCCGGCGGTGAGTTGAAGCGAGGTGGCGGTGGTGAACTCCGGCTTCTTGGTGATGTAGTTGATCACCCCATTCGGCGTTGAGTTGCCGAAGAAGAGGCCCTGGGCACCTTTGGCGACCTCGACGCGATCGATGTTGTCCATCACCAGGTAGGGGTTGAGTCCCCCCGCACTGGAGAAACTTACGCCATTGAAGTACCGGGGCGCCTGGAAACCCCGCATGGTGATGATGCCCGCCTGTCCCACCTCGTTCTCACCGACGGTGACCGCGGAGGTGTAGCGGAAGACGTGGTAGTCTTCGGTCACGGAGAAGTCCTTGAGCAGTTCTCCGGAGATGATTTCGATCGCGAGCGGCTCCTTGAGGATGGGCACGCCGACGCGGGAGGTGGTGGTGGCGCTGAGCTTGCGGTAGCCGAAGTCGGCGTCGGCTTTGACCTGGAAGGGATTGAGCTCGACGGCGTCGGTATCGCGAGGCGTGCCGGTGGAGGAGAGGGCGGGTGTGGTTTGGGCGTGGAGCGGCACCGCGAGGGCAAGCCACAGGGTGGCATGCGCCGCGTGCGGAATTCGGTTCGTGTTCATGGTGGGGAGTCAAACGGTGGGTGAGGAGACTCTCGGGCAGGCGCCCGCAGGTGGGCCTGTTCAGCTAATGGCGCGACCCGTTGGTTCCCCGCAACCGAACCTTATCTCTAACTGTAGGACTGCACGGTTGCGTGCGGTTCTGGCTTGGTGGGGCGGGGCGTATCCGTTCATCGTGCCGCCTACAGGTAGGCGCACGGCCCAATCGCCAAGCGCAGCGCTTGGTCCCAAATCGATCGACACCGCCCCGATGCACTCCCATCCCCGGACAGCCTCCCGACGTCTTCATGCCCACCACTGAACTTCCGGTGGACCTCCACCTCGAAACCCACCCGTACCCACTCGTCCCGGACGCCCAGCAGGAACTGATCCAGCTGTTGCGCACCGAGTGGAACCGGACGGACTACGACTGGCTGGAGGCCATGAACGGGGATTATGGGAGCAACCTCGCCATCACCTCGATTGTGGCGCGCCGGCGGGGCGAGGCCGTGGCCACGGCGACGGTGCACCACCACCGAACCTGTCCGGAAGCGGCAGTGCTGGGCGGCGTGCTGACCCGCCGCCAGCACCGGGGCCACGGTATTGGCGGCCGGGTGGTGGCGGCCGCGCTGGCCGTCGCCCAGCGGGCCGGTTGTGTGCTTTGTCTGCTCGGCACGGCCAAGAGTCCGACCAATCTGTATTCAAGAAATGGGTTCGACTGGATCCGGGGCAGTGTGATGCGGCGTGCCCTGACGCCGGCGGACGCCGTGCCGGATATTTTCGCACCGGAGCAGGCAACGACCCTGCGGGCGGCGGACTGGGGCGACCTGCCCGGATTGTCCCTGCTGGCGGCGCAGCCCCTGGCGACGGCCTGTCTGGACTTTCCCCGCGGGCTTTTTTCCAGCCGGTATGTGTCCCCGGAACGCTGTCTCTCAAACTTTCCCGTGCTCTGGTATGACACCGTGGTGCGGGGTGGCGCGTTGCAGGTGGTTGAGGGTGCGCAGGCCGGACGGGTGCTCGGCTTTGGCAGCATCAGCCGGGGTGCGGGCAGCGGGAGGCGACACACCGGTACGATTGACCTGTGTTTGCACGACGCCCACATTCACCTTCAGCCGGAGCTGCTCGCGAGCCTGCTCGATCAGTGCCGGGTCCTGGGCCTGTCCCAGGTGGATGCCTGGGTGGCCGGGTTGGACGAAGCCAAGCAGGATTGCCTGCGCGATGCCGGTTTTGTGGAACAGGCCCGGCTGCCCTCGGCGCTGGTCGTGGGCGAAGAACCCGTCGCGGCCGTGCTGCTGGGGCGCGAGCTGTAGTACCGCGTCGCGTCGGCTTCGGGTTTATCGCCGGACCCAGTGCGCGTCGGGACGGATCTTGGTGGCCGGAGGCCGCGGCCAGGCAAAGAGGCTGAGGTCCACGCCGGGTGTTTTCCCCTGCATGAGGTCGACGATGGGCTCGCCCACGGCGGCCGCGCTGGCGAAACCGTT
>JAEUGZ010000130.1 GCA_016794725.1 Opitutaceae bacterium
CGACGCCGGGGGACGAACCCTGCGCCTCGACGTCCGCACCTTCTGGGTGAACGCAACGCGCAACCGGCGTCGACGGAGCGACGCCCTCCATCCATCCAGCGCACACCGAAGAGGTCTCCACCTCGTCATTCCCCAAAGTTAACGCCTTATGAGTCTGCGACCCCGCCTCCAATGGAGGTCGATCCTCGATCAAACTCTGGGCTGTGCGTCTACACGCCCCTTCCCACCGATTTCGTCCGTACCAACCCCTCCCTCCCCTTCCCTCAGATCTCCCCGACACGAGCACCGTCGGCGTTTTCCATTTGACTAAACTAAATAGTCAACTAATCGTATCGACATGGGAAGAACCTCGGACGCCGATGAGCGATTGAAGGACGCCGCCCTCGCACTGATGTGGGAGGAGAGCTACGGCGCCGTCACGATCGACAACATTTGCAGCCGGGCTGACGTCAAAAAGGGCAGTTTCTATTACTTCTTCGATTCAAAGGCCGAACTGGCCGTCGCTGCCCTCGAGAAAATGTGGGAGACGGAATGGAAGCCCAACCTCGATCGTTTCTTCTCCTCGTCCGTGGAACCGTTGACTCGGCTGACGACTTACCTGGAGTCCTACTACAAATCGCAAGTCGAAGCTAAAGTCCGTCTGGGCAAAGTCTTAGGCTGCCCAGCCTGCTCCGTGGGCTGCGAGATCAGCACCCAGGAGGTGGATGTGAGCGCCAAGGTTCGCGAGATCCTCGCCCGCAAGCGGCGCTACTACGAATCGGTCATTCGCGACGCTCTGGCGGAAGGCTCGATCGAACCCTGCGACCCGGCCCACAAAGCCGACGCCTTGATCGGCCTTATCCAAGGAATCGTGACTCAAGCGCGGATCATGAATGATGCGGAAGTCCTCCGCCATCTGCCCGCCATGAGCCTCGAGCTGCTCCGGGCCAAACAACCCGCGTCCACCCATCCGACTTCCTGATTTCGTCGACTGGGACCCACCTTGCGCACGCTTCCGTGCGCTTTTTTTGACCCAATTTCATAACTAACTAGTCAACTATAAAGAACCGAAAGCCATCCGACTTCTCTCGTTTTATGAACACCACCGACTCCCACACCCTCGCCGTCAACGGCGCGACATTCGCGGCCGAGGTCCTCGCCGCCTCCCACCAGCAGCCCGTGCTGGTCGATTTTTGGGCCGCGTGGTGCGGACCCTGCAAAGCCATGAACGGCCCCCTGCAGGAAATCGCCAGCGAGCGCGCCGGCCAGTTGATTGTCGCCAAGGTCGATGTCGATTCCGAGCCCGAACTGGCCGCGGAGCTGCATATCCGCTCCATCCCTACATTGGTGCTGTTCCGCGACGGTCGCGCGGTCGACACCCTGGTCGGCCTGCGTCCCAAGGCCGATATTCTCAGGCACATCGACGCTGCTCAGTCCGCCGCGGCGGCCACCGTGTCCGCCTAGTCCACCCTTTACGTCCCACCTCCACCACCACACCGAACCGACATGTCTGCATCCACCACCTCCCCGCTCCTCCGCCGCCTGCGGCGTCGTCCTCTCCTGATTGCGTCAGGGCTGCTCCTCACCGCATCGGTTGGGCTCTACTCGTTCACTGCCTCCCGTGGCGTCGCCGCCGAACCAACGGCCGCCGTTCCTCCACCGGCACCAAAGGTCACGGTCTCGCCGGTCGAGGTGAAGCTCGTCACCGAGTTCGAGGAAATCACCGGTCGCATCGACGCCACGGAAACCGTCGAATTGCGGGCGCGCGTCTCCGGCCACCTCGACTCAATCCACTTCCAAGCCGGGCAGCTCGTGAAGAAGGGCGACTTGCTCTTCACGATCGATCCCCGCTGGTACCAGGCTCAATTCGACCTGGCCAACGCCCGGGCCGGCGTGGCCGTGCGTGAGGCGAAGCGGGCGCAGGATCTGCTCGCCGCCGCCGCCATCTCCAGCGAGGAGGCGGAAAGTCGTCGCGCCAAGGCCGCCGAAGCCCAGGCCGAGCTGGTCGCCGCGCGGCTCGACCTCGAACACACCGAGGTCCGCGCGCCCATCGACGGCCGCGTCCATCGCGCCTTCGTCACCGCCGGCAACCTCGTCTCCGGCGCCCCCGGCAACGCCACCGCCCTGACCACCATCGTGTCCACCGGCGCGGCCTTCGTCTACGCCGACCTCGATGAGAACACGCTGCTGAAGTTCAACCGCAGCGCCCGGGACCACCACCTGCTGACCGAAGCGGGCCGCGTTCCCGTGACCATGCAACTGGCCGACGAACTGGACTATCCGCGGCATGGTTACATCGACTCGATGGACAACCGGGTCAATCCCTCCACCGGCACCCTGACCGTGCGCATGCTCTTCCCCAATGAGGACGGCGCACTCGTCCCCGGGCTCTTCGCCCGGGTCCGGCTGCCGGTGGGAGCGCCCCAGACGACCCTGCTCGTCAGCGAGCGCGCGATCGGCACCGACCAGAGCCAGAAATTCGTTCTCACCGTTTCCACCGACAACACCGTCGCCTACCGCACGGTCAAACTCGGCGGTGCGATCTCAGGCAAGCGCGTGATCCGTCAGGGTCTGAATCCCGGTGACAGCATCATCGTCAACGGTCTCCAACGGGTCCGTCCCGGCATGACCGTGGCGCCGGAACCGGAAATGGCCGCTGGCCCACTCCCGTCGTCCACCTCGGCCGGGTCGAAACTGGCCTCGACACGCTAAGCCGCCCGCCCGCCCACCCACTCCCTCTGCGACCCAGGGGCTCGCCCGGCCCCTCCAGCTGCTGCTTTGTCCAGCGCTGGCGTCCCACCCACCGCTCCCATGAACCTCTCCGACTTCTTCATCAAACGGCCCATCTTCGCGGGCGTGCTTTCCATCCTCATCTTCATCGTCGGCGCGATCTCGCTCTTCCGTCTGCCGATCAGCGAATACCCGGAGGTTGTGCCTCCCACCGTCGTGGTCCGAGCCGTCTACCCGGGCGCGAATCCGAAGACCATTTCCGAAACCGTCGCCGCGCCGCTCGAACAGGCGATCAACGGAGTCGAGGATTCGCTCTACATGTTCTCCCAGGCCACGAGCGATGGCGTGATGACGCTCACCATCACCTTCAAGCTCGGCACCAACCTCGACAACGCCCAGGTGCAGGTGCAGAACCGCGTCGCCCAGGCCCAGCCCAAGCTGCCCGAGGAGGTGCGTCGTCTCGGGGTCACTACGACCAAGACCTCGCCCGACCTGCTCATGGTCGTGCACTTGTTTTCACCGGACAGCCGGTACGATGACATCTACGTGCGCAACTACGCCACCCTTCAGGTGCGCGACGTGCTGGCCCGGCTGCAGGGCGTGGGACAGGTTCGCGTGTTTGGTTCCGGTGACTACGCCATGCGGATCTGGCTCGACCCGAACAAGGTCGCCGCCAAGGGGCTCACCGCCTCCGAAGTGGTCGCCGCGATCCGGGGACAAAATGTCCAGGTCGCCGCGGGCGCAGTCGGCCAGCAACCGTCGTCCCAGTCGCTCGACACCGAGCTGCTCATCAACGCCAAGGGGCGTCTCGGCACGGAGGAGGAGTTCGGCGCCATCACCGTCAAGGCCGGCGCCAACGGCGAACGGGTCCAGCTGCGCGACATCGCCCGCATCGAACTCGGCGCCTCCGACTATGCCCTGCGCTCGCTGCTGAACAACAAGCCAGCCGTCGCCCTGCCGATCGCCCAACTGCCGGGCTCCAACGCCATCGCCACCTCGGACGCTGTGCGGGCGACGATGAAGGAGCTGAAGAAGAATTTTCCCGAGGGACTCGACTACGACATCGTCTACGACCCGACGATCTTTGTCCGCAATTCGATCTCCGCGGTCGTGCACACGCTGATCGAGGCCATCGTGCTGGTGGTGCTGGTCGTCATCCTGTTCCTCCAGACCTGGAGGGCCTCGATCATCCCCCTTGCCGCCGTGCCGGTGTCACTCGTGGGCACCTTTGCCGTCATGCACGCCCTCGGCTTCTCGATCAACGCGCTTTCGCTCTTCGGCCTCGTGCTCGCGATCGGCATCGTGGTCGACGACGCCATAGTCGTGGTCGAGAACGTGGAGCGGAACATCGCACTCGGTCTGACACCGATGGAGGCCACGAAACGCGCTATGCGTGAGGTGACGGGTCCGATCATCGCCACTGCGCTGGTGCTCTCCGCCGTCTTCATTCCCACGGCCTTCATCAGCGGGCTGACCGGACAATTCTACAAGCAGTTCGCCCTCACGATCGCTATCTCCACGGTCATCTCAGCCTTCAACTCGCTCACCCTCTCGCCCGCCCTGAGCGCGCTGTTGTTGCGGGGACATCACGATCCGAAGGATGCGCTCACCCGAGGGATGGACTTCGCGTTCGGCTGGTTCTTCCGTCCGTTCAACCGCTTCTTCGAGTGGGCCTCCCACAAGTACAGCAACGGCGTCGCCCGCCTGCTCCGGCTCTCAGTGATCGCGCTGGTCGTCTATGCCGGCCTTGTCGCCGCAACGGCCTCGCTCTTCAAGCAGGTCCCCTCCGGCTTCGTGCCGACCCAGGACAAGCAGTACCTGGTCGCTTTCGCCCAACTGCCTTCCGCGGCATCCCTGGACCGGGCGGACAGTGTCATCCGCCGGATGACAGACATCGCCCTCAAACACCCGGGGGTGCAGAACGCGATCGAGTTTCCCGGGCTGTCGATCAACGGATTCACAAACTCGCCGAACAGCGGCATCCTCTTTGTCGCGCTCAAGCCGTTTGAAGAGCGCACCACCAAGGAACTCGCTGGTCCGGCCATCGCGCAGCAACTGCAGGCAGAGTTCGCCCAGATCCAGGATGCGTTCATCGCCATCTTTCCGCCCCCTCCGGTGCAGGGGCTGGGCACCATCGGCGGCTTCAAGCTCTACATTGAGGATCGCGGGGACAACGGCCTCGACGCGCTCTACACCGCAACGCAGGACCTGATCGGCACCGCCTCCAAGACTCCGGGACTGAGCGGCATCTTCTCCAGCTTCACGGTGAACACGCCGCAGTTGGAGGCCGACGTGGACCGCGCCAAGGCGAGCGCGATGGGCGTGCCGCTGCAAAACGTGTATGAAACGATGCAGATCAACCTCGGTTCGCTCTACGTGAATGACTTCAACCGGTTCGGTCGCACGTACCAGGTCGTTGCCCAGGCCGACGCCCAGTTTCGCGGTCGCGCCGAGGACATCCTCCGTCTCAAGACCAAGAATAGCACCGGCGACCTGGTGCCGCTCGGCGCCCTGGTGAAGGTCCACGAGACCTACGGTCCCGACCGGGTGATGCGGTACAATGGATACCCGGCCGCCGAGATCAACGGCGCCGCGGCTCCTGGATACAGCTCCGGGCAGGCGGAGGCCCTGATGGAACAGCTCGCCGCCTCGACCCTCCCCAAGGGCATGGTGCTCGACTGGACCGAACTGACCTACCAGAAAATCATCGCCGGCAACGCCGGTCTCTGGATCTACCCGCTCTCCATCCTGCTGGTCTTCCTGGTCCTTGCCGCGCAGTACGAGAGCTTCCGGTTGCCGTTCGCGGTCATCCTGATCGTCCCGATGGCCCTCTTCTCCGCCATGGCCGGCATCTGGCTGACGCGGGGAGAGAACAATGTCTTCACCCAGATCGGCTTGATCGTGCTGATCGGCCTCGCGGCCAAGAATGCCATTCTCATCGTGGAGTTTGCGGTCAAGCGCCGCGACGAAGGCGCCGGCATCGTGGAGGCCGCCCTGGACGCGGCCCGCCTGCGGCTGCGCCCGATCCTGATGACCTCCATCGCGTTCATCGCAGGCGTGTTTCCGCTCGTGATCAGCACCGGCGCCGGTGCTGAGATGCGGCACGCGATGGGAGTCGCCGTCTTCGCCGGCATGATCGGAGTGACGATCTTCGGGCTCTTCCTGACCCCCGTCTTCTACGTCGTTCTGGAAAAAATCGGCCTGCGCAAGCCCGCACCCGCCGCCCTTCCCGCCGCCACGGTGCAGTCCGCCTGATCTCCCACTCCGCTTTGAGGAACTGTCCCATGAACCGTCTCCGCCTCCTCCTGCTTCTCACTCCATTCGCCAGCACCTGGGCCGCGCTCCCGAGCGTCGGTCCCAACTACCAACGGCCCGCCGTCGAATCACCCGCGGCCTTCCGGGACACCGATGCCTTCGGCCCCTGGAAGGCCGCCACTCCCGCCGACACTGCGGTCCGCGGCGAGTGGTGGCGGCTGTTCGCCGATCCGGTGCTCGACGCCCTTGAGGCACGTGCGATCGCCTCCAATCAGGACCTCCGCGCTGCCGTGGCCCGGGTCGATCAGGCCCGCGCCGCCGCCGGTTTGGGTCGCAGCGCCGCCTGGCCACAGGTCGCAATCGATCCCTCCCTGCAGCGTGAGCAAACCTCCTCGACGACCAACAACGTCGTTCCCCGCGATCTCACCACCACCTACCGGACACCGCTCACGGCTTCGTGGGAAATCGACCTGTTCGGACGGGTGCGACGCCTGACTGAAAGTGCGCGGGCCGATGCGGAAGCGAGCGCTGCCACCTTGGAAGCGGTGCGGCTTGCCCTCACGGCCGAAGTGGCGGCCACCTACTTCGGGCTGCAGGGACTCGACCGGGAACTCGGGCTCCTGCGTGACACCACCGGTCTGCGTCGTCGGGCCCTCGACCTGGTGGCCGCTCGCCTCCGCAGCGGAGCCGCCGGGGAACTCGACGTGGTCCGTGCTGAAACGGAGCTCGCCACCGCCGAGGCGGAAACTGCGGCCCTGACCAACCGGCGTTCCTCGCTCCAAACCGCACTCGCCGTCCTGGTTGGGACCCCGGCTTCCGAGTTTGAACTCGCACCCAGCTCTCCCACCGCCGCTCCCGTACCGCCGCCTGCCGTTCCCGCCGGGCTTCCGGCCGACCTGCTGGAGCGCCGACCCGACATCGCCGCGGCCGAGCGCGCTCTTGCGGCGTCCAATGCGCGCATCGGCGTGGCCAAGGCCGCCTTCTTCCCTGCGATCTCGCTCACCGGCCATGCCGGCTTTGTCAGCGGTGAATTGGATACGCTTTTCAATCGCGACTCCCGCGCGTGGTCGATCGGACCGAGTCTCTACCTTCCGATTTTCCAGGGCGGACGAAACCGTGCCAACCTTGAGCGCAGCCGGGCCGCGTATGAGGAATCTGTTGCGCTCTTCCGTCAGCGCGTGCTCATCGCTTTCCGTGAGGTCCAGGATGCGCTCACCGCCACGCGTCTGCTGGCCGACCAGGCCGCCGCCCAGGACCGGGCCTTGGTGGCCGCCCGACGGGCGACGTCTCTCGCGCAAACGCGATACGACGCCGGTTTTGTCTCGTACCTCGAGGTGATCGACGCCCAGCGCACCTCCCTCGCTACG
The DNA here is from genome assembly GCA_016794725.1 of Opitutaceae bacterium. Lineage (GTDB taxonomy): Bacteria > Verrucomicrobiota > Verrucomicrobiia > Opitutales > Opitutaceae > UBA6669. The sequence goes on from JAEUGZ010000130.1 coordinate 7,332, forward strand.
GAACGCGCCAGCACGCAACTCGCCACCCAGCGCCTCACCACCGGCGTCGCCTTGATCAAGGCGCTGGGGGGCGGCTGGTCCTCCACCGCCCTCTAACCTTCTCCGAACTTTCTCTCAGCCAATCCACCTCTTTTCACTATGAGCACACAAAAACTCGCGGGTAAAACCGCTCTCGTCACCGGCGCCTCCAAGGGCATCGGCGCCTCCATCGCCAAGCACCTGGCCGCCGCCGGTGCGTCCGTCGTCGTCAACTACTCGTCGAGCAAAGCCGGCGCGGACCGCGTCGTGGCCGACATCACCGCCGCGGGCGGCAAGGCCGTCGCCCTCCAGGGTGATGTCTCCAGCGCCGACGAGATCATCCGCCTCCTCGCCGGCGTCAAAGCCGCCTTCGGGGGTGTCGACATCCTCGTGAACAACGCCGGGATCTACGAATTCGCCGCACTCGAGGCGATCACGCCGGAGCATTTTCACCGGCAGTTCAACCTCAACGTGCTCGGGCTGCTTCTCACCATTCAGGAGACGGTCAAGCTCTTCCCCGCCGGCGGTGGCAGCATCATCAACATCAGTTCATTGGTCTCCAAGAAGGCCGTGCCCGGAGCTTCCGTCTACAGCGCCACCAAGGGAGCGGTGGACGCGATCACGCGCTCCTTTGCGAGCGAACTCGCCGCGCGCAAGATCCGGGTGAACGCGATCAATCCCGGCATGGTCGAGACCGAAGGCACCCACACCACGGGCATGACCTCGGGCGATTTCCGCAAGTCGATCGAGTCGCAGACCCCGCTCGGCCGCATCGGCCGGCCCGAGGACATCGCCCCCGCCGCGGTGTTTCTCGCCTCCGATGACTCCTCCTGGCTGACCGGCGAAACCCTCTTCATCGCCGGCGGCTACACCTGATTCCGGTCGCCCGACTCGGAGGCGGTGCGGCCGCGGCGCGCCGCCCCGGGTTCAGCGTTTCGTCCATACGACGCCAATCCCCGCGGGGTTGGCGCCCCTTGGGCATTTGATTTCAGAGATGAAGAGGTGGGGACCACCTCGGTCAGCAATGGATCGATGGAGGGCGTCGCGCCGTCGGCGCCGGTTGCGCGTTGCATTCACCAAGAACGTACGGACGAAGAGGTGCAGGGTTCGTCCCCCGGCGTCACCGGAGCGACGCCCTCCACCCGAACCCATCCTGCGTCGCCTCAGTCGAACTGAGGATTCCACCCGCCTCTCAAATTATAGCGCCGACAGTTCAGCGACCCCGACCTAAATCACCAATTCCCGCTGAAGCGCCGCGGCAATCTTGGCCGCGTTCGGCCGGACCCGCACGAGCCGGGGATTCCAGGCGAGCATCGCTTCCCGCTGCAGCGGGCCAAGTCGCTCATCATCAATCCGATGGAGTTTGAGGTCCGACAATTCGCGTAACGCAATTTCAGGTACAATCGCCCAGAAGCGACCCGAACGCAGCGCGGCCGCGGTCTGGGGAAACGACTGGCAGGCGAGCGCGGGCGCGAAGGCCACGCCGGAGGTCTTGGCAATCTCCCGAAGGCCGGCCGTGAACTGTCCGTCCGCCGTCTGCGTTGCGAGCGGAAGCCCAGTCAGGGCCTCCTTCAGTGTGAGTTTCTTCTTCGCGGACACGAGCGCCTCCGGCACGAGCGCGACGTAGCGCACCACTCCCAGCGAAACCGCCTTCAATCCGGGAGCCACGGCGTTCTTCCGAATGATGCCGAAATCAATCCGGCCCTCGGTCAACTGCCGGACGATCTCGATCGTACGCAGGTTGATCGTCTCAATGTGGGCGTGAGGATGGGCCTCCATCACCCGCCCAAGACGCGGAATCACGAGCCACTGGATGAGGCTGTCACCCGCAGCGATCGTAAACACGACGTGCCGCTGCCGGCACTCCGCACGAAAATCATCGAGTGACCGCAAGTGCTCGCGGGCCAGCTCGGCGAGCCGCTCGCCCTGCTCCGTGAGTTTGAGCAGCTTGCCGCGTCGCTGCGCCACCTCGCAGCCAAAAAACTCCGACAGCTCCCGCAGCTGCCGGCTGTATTGACTCTGCCGTCCCGGATCATCCGGAGCCGCCTGCGCGATGCTCCCGGCATCGCGCACCTCGATCAGCACCTTGAGACGATCCAGTGAAAGCCCGCGCTCGGAAAAGAGTGTTTCAAACATGACTGGAAAATCAGGCTTGCCGGCTTCCGCTACAACGCAAGCTCGTCCCGCATCTGCACGCCTCCGAGATCCGCGGCTCCCCCGTTGCAGGGAATGGATCCGTTCATGAACCACGGATGGACGCGGATGAACACGGATACGGAATCGTGCAATTGAACCACGAATGGACACGAATGGACACGAATTCTGAGGGATCTCGAACGCAGGGAGAAGCGGATCTTGCCGCACCCATGCCTCAACCAATACCTGCCAGCCCGCCGTGCCTGTTTCCATTCGTGTCGATTCGTGTCCATTCGTGGTTCAATTGCAGATCTTCGGAAAAGACCTTCGCCCCCTTGAATCCGCAGCCCCGGATGCCGTATTGCCCTTACACAGTCTCATTTCTTCCTCTCGCTCCACCATGACCTCCCTCTCCTCTCTGCACTTCCCGGCCTTCCGGCGCATCGGATGGAAGCGGGCGGACAAAAACGCCCTCCGTCCACTGAACACGGCCGCCATGCGGTGCGCAGTGGGCAATCGCGAATCCGAATCAGTCATTCTCCCCGGAAGGGGCGCCACCTAACCGACCGACTCCACGTCGATCCGGACAGGCCCGCTTCCATCTGGAGGCGGGCTTTTTGTTTCCAGACACCCGTCACACGCTCCCTCTCCCTTTGCCGGCATTCCGTTCGGGGACTGCCGGCTGAACGGCCGAAGCTCCTCGGAGCAAGGCCCTCCAACCAGAAAGGACAACGCCATGATCGCTGTTGCCCTCGTGCTCGCCTGGAGCGCGGTCGTCGGGGTCGTGCTGATTGCACGCGCCAGCTACGCCCGCCGCCCCTCGGTTCGCTAAACAAAGAAAACAACACCGGCCCGGAGTGTATCTCCGGGCCGGTC
>JAEUGZ010000181.1 GCA_016794725.1 Opitutaceae bacterium
ACGCCCAAGACTCAGGTGGTCCGTTCAGGGCTTGGCCGCCGTCGCATGCTCTTGCGCGTAGTGTTCCTTTAGAACGTCCCGACCAAAGTCACCGGCTGCGTCGCGCCAGACGGCGTGGATGTGGTTGGCGCCGTTTTGCACATTGTCATACTCGATCACAAACGTGGGTCCCTGAACACGGTAGTAATGCGGCTCGCCTTTCTTTTGACCGCCCGACCAGGAAAAGTGCACGCCGCTCCAGCCCGCGGTTTCGATCTTCTTCAAATCGACTGACGCGACATCGTCGCGATGCCGCATCACATAAGCGCGAACCAGCAACCGCAGGCTTTTCTGTTGCTCGGTTGTCATCTTCGCGAAAGAGAGTCCCTGGGGTGAATCGAGGACGATCCGAGCCTTGTTGGTGGTCAGGATATCGTTGGGCGCCTTGTCCGAGATCACCGCCACGGCTCGTTGGGCCGGGTCCAAAGCGGTCAGCAGTCCGCGACCCAGGTCCTCCAATTCGCCCAAGGCGCGTTCACCCGACTTGGCACCGGTGCGCACCTCGGCGGGGTTGGCGCCAAAGAACGAGGGCGTGGTCGAAATGTAGCTCGAGCCGACCAGGGTGAAATTGACCGAAAGGTGATGCCCTTCCATCCGCCAGCCCCAGATTCCGTCCGCCGACGGCGTGCCAAAAACCGTGAAGGTGTACAGCCCGGCATCCCGGTGGGCTTTGCCCTCGATTTCAAAGAGCACGCGTTCCAGACCCATGATGGCCTCGGCCTGGGCGTGACCCCGATCGCTCAGTCCGGCGCGCAGGAGAGCGAGTGCCCGCTCGCGCTGGACCGGCGTCATGTCCTTGAGCGCGAGACCATTTCTGTCCTTCGGAATATAGTGCCAGTTCTCGCGTTCCGGGTTGTCCACCGTGTACGTGGCCCGACGCGTCGAGTCCTCCGGCAAGGTGGCCAGAAACGCCAACGCGGCGTCCGCCAGTTCACGTGAAGCCGGGTGGGCCATCGTTCCAACGGGGCGGAAAAGAACGACCACGAGCAGTGCCAGGGTAAAAGCGCGCATCCCTCCTTCCTGTGTCGATTTCTGAGCGGGTACAAATCAAATGCGGTCGACCGTAGCTTGCCGAGGCGGATACGTAGGGGGGGGGCGAGATCGGAACCGAAAAGATCCTGGGGAAACCTCACTGTCGAATTGATCCCTGTCCCGACGCTCCCTGATGATCGCCGGCGATGGAAGGGATCAATTTTATTCAAGACCTCGCGATTGTCCTGCTCGCCGCTGGATTGGCCGGAGCGCTCTGCAAGCGCATCGGGCTTTCGGTCGTGGTGGGCTACCTGTTCGCCGGCATGGTCATTGGACCCTTCACGCCCCCGTTTTCACTGGTGCTGGACGTGGCGAGGATCGAGACCCTTTCCCAGGTGGGACTCGTGTTCCTGATGTTTGCCATCGGTCTGGGCCTGAGCCTGACCAAATTGCGCCAAATGGGCTTCTCCACGCTGATTGCGACGGGGCTGGCTGCGTTCTTCGTGCTCAACCTCACCCAACTGCTGGGGCTCATGCTCGGATGGACCTCCTTGCAGAGCCTGTGTATTGCCGCAATGTTCATGGTGTCGAGCTCGGCGGTGATCGCAAAAATCATCGCCGACCTGAATTTGAGCCACGAGCGCCCCGGGCAGCTCGCGCTGGCCATCACCGTGCTGGAGGACGTGGTCGCCGTGGTGATGCTCGCCGTCCTGGGCGCCCAGGGGGCTGGGGCCTCCGCCGACTCCGAGGGCTTGGGCGTGCTGCTTGCCAGTCTGAGCGCGTTTGTGGTCGTGCTGGTCATGGTGAGCCTGTTCTTCGTTCCCCGGCTCCTCCGCCGCCTCGAGGCCAAGGCCGATCCCGAACTTCAGACCATCATCGTGGCCGGAGTGCTGCTGCTGCTTTCGCTGCTCGCGGTCAAAGCCGGGTACTCCCTGGCCCTCGGCGCCTTTCTTCTCGGCGCCATCGTCGCCGAAATGCCCCAGCGCCGCGGGGTGGAAAAGGCCTTCGAGGGAATGCGCGACATCTTCAGCAGCGTTTTCTTTGTCGCCATCGGCATGATGATCGACGTGCGGTTGATGTGGGACGTGTGGCCTTGGATACTGGGTTTGGGCGCATTCACCCTCGTGGTCAGGGCTGTCTCCACCAGTGTCGCGCTCGCCCTGATCGGCACGCCCTCACGGCAGGCCCGACGAGCGGGACTGGCCCTCACGCCACTCGGCGAATTTACGTTCGTCATCGCGCAACTGGGAGTCAGCACAAAGATCCTGCCCCCACCCTTCTACCCCATCGCCGTGGGTGTTTCTCTGCTCACGGTGTTGGTTGCTCCCCTGCTCAATCGCCACGCCGAACCCGTCCTCCGCGTGCTGGACGCCATCGAACCGTCGTTCGTGCGCCGCGGCTTGACCGCCTATCGGGAGTGGCTGCACCAGTTGGGTGGATTTCAGGGCGGGCAGTGGTGGCAGTTGAGCAAGGGTCGATTGCTGCAGATTGCCTTGGAAATGCTCTTCGTCACCGGTCTGCTCATCTTCTCCGAACGGCTGTTCCGAGCGCTCCAGGCAAGCGGATGGGTGACAGGGCTCTCTCCCGGCACGCTGAAAATCGCCTTCTGGTCCTCGATGGGTTTGCTCGTGCTCATTCCCCTCGTCGCCATCTGGCGCAATGTCTCAACGCTTGGACTCATCTTTGCCGAACAGGCCTCCCGCCACACCCGGTTCTCGGGTCGGGTGGTGGAAACGGCGCTCAAAGTGATCAGCGGACTGGGTCTGGCCTACTGGCTGTCGCGCATCGTTCCCACCGATACGGT
>JAEUGZ010000322.1 GCA_016794725.1 Opitutaceae bacterium
GCGATGACCCAGACCGAGTTGACCGACTGCCACCACGCCGACGGAAACGAGTGGCCGAAAACTTCGTTCCGCGTCATTTTGTCCGCAAACAGGGCGATGGTGGAGCCCGTCTGCTCGAAGAGAGCCCAGAAGATCTCCGCGGCAATGAAGAACACCAGGATGGCGGCGAGCCGCTTGCTGTCCTGATCGGGCTTGAACGCGAAGTAGAGGACGGCGGCGACCTGAACGGCAAAGAGAACGTAAACGAGCTTTGGATACTCGTCACTGGCGCGCATGGCGGCGATCAGCGCCAGCGATCCGAGTGCCACCAAACCGAGCCTGCCCCAGGGACGGGCGACGCCGGGGATGTTCGGGGGAGGATTGCCGACGTGGGCCAGCCGGCCGCGCTGCAGCACGTAGACCATCAGTCCGAAGGTCATGCCCACGCCCGCCGCAGCGAAGCCCCAGTGCCAGCTGCTGGTACGCGCCATCCCCCAGGACTCCAGACACCCTCTCCAGAACTCGCTTTGGGCCAGAAACCCGGTGACCAAGGGCGAGGCGAACGCGCCCAGGTTGATGCCCATGTAGAAGATGGAGAAACCGGCGTCGCGACGCTCGTCGCTGCTCGAGTAGAGGCTGCCCACCATCGTCGAGATGTTGGGTTTGAGCAGTCCCGTGCCCAACGCGATGAGCACGAGGCCGGCGTAAAAGGACGTCAGGGAATTGAGCGCCATCGAGTAGTGGCCGGCGGCAATGATGATGCCTCCGACCAGGACCGCGCGGCGGGCGCCGATGAAATTGTCAGCGATGAATCCACCAAGGATCGACAGCAGGTACACGCTCATGGTGTAGGTGCCATAGACCGCGGCCGCCGTTTTTGTATCGTAGCCCAGACCGCCATCCGCCGCGGCGGCGACCATAAACAACATGAGCAGCGCCCGCATGCCGTAGTAGCTGAAGCGCTCCCACATTTCGGTGACAAACAGGGTGCCCAGGCCTGTCGGGTGACCAAACATGCCCCCGGTATTGGGGGGAGTGACGGCGACGGCGTCCGACGACGCCGGGTTGGAAAGACTCATAATGAGGGGCGAGCCTGAGCCAGCCTCCCCGGTGGGCAACGCTCAAAACCATGGACCCGTCCGCTTGTGCACAGTGGCAACCTGTTCAGAGTCAGGGGTCCGGTGGGGGAGCGCCCTTCTGCAGACTTGACGGACGGTGGAGTTTCCGACCTTGTACGGGCGATGTTGTCCGCCTCCACCCGAATTCCCGCCGCCATGGGCATGATGATGATTATTATCATTCCTCGCGCCGGCGTGCGGACGTGTTGAGAGGCGTACTTCAAACGACTTTCCACTCACAACCCACGGCCGGTGACGGCCGTGGGTTTTTTGTGCCGTCTCCGGTCGGGTTCGTTCCTCCCATGAACCAGACTCCTGCTCCCAACTCCCCCGTCGCTCTTGCGGCGACTCCTCCGACTGGCGCGGCCGGACTTTGCCTGGAGGACGTGCGCGCCGCGCGACGCCGGATCGCCGGCGCCCTGCGGGTCACTCCCTGCCAGGCCGCCCCGGGGCTGATCCCGCCCGCGGACGGTGCGCTCTGGCTCAAGCGCGACGACCTGCAGATCACGGGGAGCTTCAAGGAGCGGGGCGCGCGGCATGCCCTGGAGCGCTTGTCACCCGCCGACCGGGCCCGGGGGGTGGTGGCGGCGTCGGCGGGCAATCACGCGCTTGGGCTGGCCTACCATGGCAAGGCGCTGGGTGTGCCGGTGACCCTGGTGATGGCGACGACGGCGGCCCGGGTGAAGGTGCAACGGTGCCGGGCGCTGGGCGCGGAGGTGGTGCTGGCGGGGGAGAGCTTTGCCGAGGCGACGGGGGCGGCCCTCGCCCTTGCGCGCCGCAGCGGGGCCCGGTGGGTGCATCCGTTTGACGACCTTGAAGTGATGGCGGGGCAGGGAACCGTCGCGTTGGAGGTGCTGGAGCAGGTGCCCGATCTGGAAGCCATTGTGGTTCCGGTCGGTGGCGGAGGCCTGCTGGCGGGAGTGGCAACGGTCATGCGCGCACTCGCTCCGCAGGTGCGGGTGATCGGGGTGGAGCCTGAGCGCGCGCCCTCGCTGACGCGGGCCAGGCAGGCGGGAACGCCCGAGTCGGTCATCGTGACACCCACCCTCGCCGATGGTCTGGCGGTGGCGCGGGTCGGGGAGCATTCATTTCGCGTCCTGCAGGGCAAGGTGGACGCCGTGGCGACGGTCACCGAGGACGAAATCGCCCGCGCCATGCTGCGCCTGTTTGAAGGACAACGCGCCGTGGTGGAGGGTGCCGGCGCGGCCGGCCTGGCCGCGGTGCTGTCCGGCCGCTGTGACCTGCTTGCCGGCCGGCGCACCGTGGTCCTGGTGGGTGGAGGTAATGTCGATGCTGATACGTTCTCGGCGGCGCTGAGGCGGGGGCTTGCGAGGGAGGGGGCGACCCTGTCCCTGCCCGCCGCCTGACCGGGCGAGGATACCATTCACCTGAAGGCACCCGGACGAGGACCACGAATTGACACGAATCTACACGAATGAACCTGTTTTCCGCAGGTGAGACGAATCGATCCGTTCACAAACCACGGATGGGCACAGGTAAACGCGGATTCGGTACCCATGGAGTTCTTCACCTGCAAGGTGAGGGCCCATTTTGGTTCAACTCGTTTGTATCCGTGTTGATCCGTGTCCAGCCCTGGTTGAATCGCGGTTTTTAGGGTGAAAACAGGCCCCGAGCGTCGCGTGGGATTGGTTCACTCTTGGATGAGGTAGATTCAGGTGCTCGACTCCTCGTATCCCACTCCGGATTCGTGTCCATTCGTGTCAATTCGTGGTTTCTCGTCTGAGTGGTTGCCGCTTAGGTCGGGGGACGATGGGCGGGAGGTGGGGCGTCGAGGGCGTTCGTCTTCCAGTTGAATACAATGGTCAGGGTGCGCAGGAGAAACGTCAGGGCGATCGCGACGAGGGCGGCGGCGGTGGTCGTCAGGTAGGTTTGCTGACAGAGCACCACAAAGACGATCGCTCCCGCCAGGGCGATGAGCACGTAGAACTGACCTGGTTTAAACACCAGAGGCTCCTCGCGCGTGAGCACATCGCGCAGCACTCCGCCCCCCGCGGCGTTGATCACGCCCACCAGGATGGCGGCGGGAACGGCGAGTCCGGCGGCGAGGGATTTCTGCACTCCCACGACGGCGTAAGCACCCAAGCCCACCGCGTCGATGAGGGCGATGGCGCGGGCC
>JAEUGZ010000330.1 GCA_016794725.1 Opitutaceae bacterium
CGCCCCCCCCCGCGCCCCCCCGCCCCCCGCCCTCCACCCGAACCAATCCTGCAGGCATATCCTCGGTCGAACTGAGGGCTCCACCTGCTTCTAAAGTTAGCGCTTATGGGTCGCCGACCCCGCGGGGTTGGCGTCGCTTAAAGAAATCGGGCAATCGAGGCGGGACCGGTCGGTCCCGTCGCGGCCTCGTCGAGGCCACCTCCAACGGAGAGCGGGCTCCTTAGTCTTTTCCTGTGGTCCCCCAGCGTCGAGCGCTCGACGGAGCGAACGCCGTCCACCGGAATGCACTGCCTGATTTCCCCCCGGGCTGGGAAGGTGGCGCCATCCGTCCGTTTGTCGGGTGCCCTTTTCTCAGCGCAGCAGCGCCATCAACCGGGCACGGCTGGGCACGCCGAGTTTGGCAAGCAGGGAGGTCACCTGTTTTTTGATCGTGAGCAGGCTCTTGGAGAGCCGCCGCGCGATCTCGGCGTTGGAGGCCCCTTCGCAGATCAAGAGTGCGATTTCACGCTCGCTCGGCGAGACGGTCCAGAGCAGCCGTTGCGCTCCCTCGCTCAGACCGGCGGTGGGCTCCCGTTCCTGGCTGCGATCCTCCAGCACGAGCATAAATCCTGGTTTGGCGAGCAGGCCGGGCGTGGCGTTGAGCACCGAGATGCTCGCTTTGCACCCCGGAAGCTCCGGATGCGGCACCCGCTTCAAGCCCGGCGGCACGGCGAAGCGATCCTTGGCATTCAGGCGGAGAATTTCACCGCGAATCTGCTCGCAGGCGGTCCGCAACGAGGCAGGCAGCTCGAACCACTCGCGGGAGGCGAGACCCCGCGCGGCCTGGCGTCCGTGATTCCAGATGGTGCACTGCTTGAGCGCCTCATTGTTGGCGAAGACGGTTTTCAGCTCCCAGTCGAGCAGGACCATGCCCACCGGTATGTAGCGGTTGAATTCCTCCAGGACCTTGCGGTGCAACCGCTCCTCCTGCAGTTTTTGCACCCGGTCGATCGCCGTCTCGATGTGGGGCAGGACGGCATGCAGGCGCGCGACCTCGTCGGACGTGAAGTCCGGCTCCCGCGGCGCGCGGTAGATGCTGAACATGGACTTCACCTCGTCGCCGTCCCAACACAGTCCGGACATGCCCTTGTCCCACTTCTCGACGCGGGCGAAGCGCTGGTAAAACTCGGTCCTCACGAACTCCTCCCGGGGACCGACGATGTCGCGAAAGATGTAGTGTCGGATGCGGCGGTGACTGAGAATGTAGGGGGTGAAGGGATTGATCCGGCCGCGCTCCCGAAACCAGTCTGCCGACTGCTTGATGACGGGGTCGGTGAACACGAGCCGCGCCTCGCGCATGTTGAAGTGGCCAAGGAAAAGCGTCACCCGCACGCAAGGCGCGAACGCGGCACGCAGCAGGGGCAGCACCGCCCGCCAGAGCGCATCCACCTCGGTCGCGGCATGGAGCGGGAACAGGTGCTCCTCCCACGACGCGGGGCTGGCGGCGGCAGGTGGTGTGGCGCGGGCGGTCATGGCCGCCTACCATACCTTCACGCGTCCCCCGGTCAACCGGCGCGCACCGAGCCGGTTTCCGGGATCGCTCCCCGCCTAACGCTCCAGGAAGAGGTGCTTCAGCCGGCGGTCGGCGAAGGGTCGGGGCACCCAGCCCTTCACCATCGGGTTGATCAGGATCACCTGCCGGGTGAAGAACAGGGGGATGGCCGGCAGCTCTTCCAGAAAGATCGTCTCCGCCTGCCGGAAGGCGGCCTGCCGCCGGGCGAGGTCGCTCGTCCAGGTCGAGTCGATCAGCTGGTCAAAGGAGGGATTTGACCACTTGGCCTCGTTGTAAAGCCCGGTGGTTTGCCAGGCTCCGAGGAAGTAGATGGGGTCCTGGTAAGTCGTGGCATTCCATGAGCCGCGGACCATCTGGAAATCCATGGCGCGTTTGCTGGCGTTGAGCACCTGGGTTTCCTCGTTGCGTAGGGTGATGGAAATGCCGAGGTGCTGGCGCCACATCTGCTGTACGGCCTCGGCCACGACGCGGTGCAGTTCGCGCGAGTCGATGAGCAATTCGACCGCGGGGAAACCCCGTCCTTCGGGGAAACCGGCTTCCGCCAGCAATCGCCGGGCCTCGACCGGGTCGAACCCCAACCGATCGGGCGCCGTGTAGCCGCCCATGCCATCGGGGGTAAAATGCCATGCCGGCCGGGTGCCGCCGCGCACCACGCGGTCGGTCAGGCGCTCGCGGTCGATCGCGAGGGACAAGGCTTGGCGCACGCGTCGGTCAGTGAATGGCGGACGCGCCACGTTGAGCGAGTAAAAGTACACGCCGCGGTCATCGACCGTCTTCAACACCTCCGGCTGTTCGCGGGCGTAGACGTCGACCTTCTGCCCGGGCACGGTGCTGGTCATGTGCAGCAGACCATTGCGAAACGCCGCCTCCTCCACCGCCGGACTCTCAATCGGTTGGAACCGCACCTCCTTCAGACGCACGGACGCGACATCCCAATAATGCGGGTTGCGCTCAATCACCACGTCCTGGTGAGGCCGCCACTCCTTGAGCCGGAACGGTCCGTTGCTCACCAGATTGCCGGGTCGGATCCACGCATTCTGGCGCTGGTCCATGGGGGCGAAGCGCTCGACCACGGACTTGGGCACCGGGAAAAAAAGGGTGAGCGCGGACAGGAAGAACGACGCCGGACGGTCCAGCGTGAGAATGACCGTGCGGTCGCCCTCCGCGCGGACACCCACCGCCTCGAAGTCCGTCAGCGTACCCGCCTGGTAGGCCCGGGCGTTGCGCACGAAGAAGAGGTTGTTCTCGGGGTGGGACGAGGCGAGTTTCGGCGACAGCATGCGACGCGCGCTGTAGACGAAATCCGACGCCGTCAGCGGCTGGCCGTCGCTCCAGGTCAGGCCCGGACGCAGGTGAAAGGTATAGACCAGGCCGTCGGCCGAAACGTCCCAGCGTTCCGCCGCTCCCGGGCGGGGCTCTAGGGTCTCCGGGTCAGCGGTGACGAGTCCCTCAAACAGGGAGCCGACCAGCGTCCACTCGACCGCGCCGCGCACCAGGTGAGGATCGAGCGACTCCGGTTCGGAACTGTTGCCACGGTAAAGCACCCCCTCCCGCAACCCCCGTTCCACCGGCGGCTCCCGCCGGCCGCAGCCGGCCGCCAGCACCCACACCAGTAGCAGGAGCAGGGCGGCGCGTCCGCGGCGGATGAACGGTTGGGAAAGAAAACTCATGGGCGGGCACAGCGTGAACTCACGTCATGGTGCCGGTCCGGCACGGGGGTGCACCTCCAAAACCTTACCTCCAAGGTGGTATTCGGGGCCCGCCCCCGGCTTTTGCCTTGGGTCGGCAGCCGGGGTTTGTGCGATACTGTGGCCATGTCGCCCACGCTCCTCCTTCGCCTGACCAGCCTGATGCTGCTGCTGGCCCCCGGGGCCGCCGCCGCCGACTACGACACCTACCTCACCGGCAACGCCGCCGACGCCCGGCCCGCCCGAACCACAGGCGGACTGCTGTTGTCGGGCGGGGGCGGCGACAACGACGACGCGTTCCGCTGGTTCGTCGCCTGCGCGGGCGGGGGCGACATCGTCATCCTGCGGGCGTCAGGCAAGGACGGATACAACGACTACCTGTTCAGCCGGATCGGCGGGGTCGATTCCGTCGAGACGATCGTCTTCCACCGCCGCGCCGCCGCCACCGATCCGCGCGTGCTGGAGATCATCGCCGGTGCCGACGGCCTTTTTCTGGCGGGAGGAGACCAGTCAAACTACCTCAATTATTGGAAGGGCACGCCCGTCGCCGCCGCCCTCGACGCCCATGTCCGCGCCGGCAAACCCCTCGGCGGCACGAGCGCCGGGCTGGCTGTGCTGGGCCAGTTTGCCTACAGCGCGCTGGGGCCGCGCAACCTCACCAGCGCCATCGCCCTCCAGGACCCCTTTGATCCCCAGATCACGCTGGAGCGCGACTTCCTGCACCTCGAGCTGATGCAGGGTATCGTGACGGATACTCACTTCATGCCCCGGTCCCGGCTCGGCCGCGCCCTGGTCTTTCTTGCCCGGTTGATGGACCCCGCCCTGCCGCGACTGGTCGGGCTCGGCATCGATGAGAAGACCGCGCTCTGTGTCGAAGCCGATGGCACCGGCCGGGTCTTCACCACCGATCCCGCCGGGCGCGCCTGGCTGCTCCTGCCCTCCGTTCCGCCGGAAACCCTCGCGCCGGGACAGCCGCTCACCTTTCGCGACATCCGGATCATCGGGCTCGGTCCGGAGAGTCGCTGCCATCTGACGACCCTTTCGATCCAGAAGCCAGCCGCGGTGTCGACCGTCTCAGTGGTGCGCGGCCAGGTGGTCCAGAAGCCATGACGCCCCCCCGCGTGCGGTCGAGACCGGGCGCGGCCTCTCTTCAACCCCAGCCTGGGATGCTCCTCTTTCGCCCCATTCGCGAATCCGACCTCCCGGGTCTCGTGGCCCTCGCGCAGTCGATTGCCGGGGGATTGACCACGTTGCCGGCGAATGAGGAATTTCTCCGCGACCGGATTGCGGACTCGCTGCGGGCCTTTGCCACGCGGGTGAAGAAACCCGGGGGCGAGTTCTACCTGTTCGTGCTCGAGGACACCCTGACCGGCGAACTCGTCGGAACCAGCGGCCTTGCCGCGCGCGTCGGCGGCTACGAGCCCTTCTACAGCTATGAGATCCGCCAGGAGCGCTACGAGCATGCCCCGCTGAAGATTGAGAAACACATCGCAGTGCTGCACCTGAAGGAAGTTCACCGCGGGCCGACGGAGATCTGTTCCCTGTACCTGCGACCCGACTACCGCCGGGCTGGGATCGGCCGGTTGCTTTCGCTCGCCCGTTTCCTCTTTGTCGGGGCGTTTCCCACCCGGTTCGACGACACGGTGGTCGCGGAACTCCGCGGTCGCCTCGACGAGCAGGGCCAGTCGCCCTTCTGGGAGGCGGTCGGCCGGCAGTTCTTCGCGTTCGACTTCTACGCCGCCGACTTCCTCAGCGGGCTGGGGGAGAAGGGTTTCATCGCCGACCTCATGCCCGAGCATCCCATCTACGTGCCCCTGCTGCCTCCCGCCGCCCAGGCCGTCATCGGTCAGGTCCACACCAGCACCGAACCCGCACTCAACCTGCTCCTGGCCGAAGGCTTCGTGCGCACTCAGGAAGTCGACATCTTCGATGCCGGTCCGCAGCTGCGCGCCGCCACGAAGGAGATCCGGACGATTCGGTCAATGCGCAGTGGCCGGGTGCAGGCCGTGGAGCTGCCGCCGGGCGCCGGACCGACGCAGCTCCTCGCGCGGACGACCCCGGACTTCGCGGCCTGCCTGGGTTCGGTCCTCGAGGCGGGCGACGGCAGCCTCACCATCGACCGTGCCGCCGCGGACGTGCTGAAACTCGCACCCGGTGACCGCGCGATCTGCGCCCCGCTGCGTTAGCCCTTCCTCTGCCTGCCGCTTCTGTCCCCGCGTTCCGTCAACGGACCTGGTTGTTCCCTTTCTCGTGTCCACCTTCTCTTCCATCAACCCGGCCACTGGCGAGACCGTCTGGACCGGCGCGTGCACCTCGGCCGACGGGGTGGCCGCCGCGGTGGAGCGGGCGACGGCCGCCGCCCGGACCTGGTCGCGTCTCGCACCGGCCGCGCGGGAGGCGTTGCTGCGAGCCTTTGCCCGGGTCCTGGAAGCGCGCCGGTCGCAGGTGGCCGAGGCCATCTCGCGCGAGGTCGGAAAGCCGACCTGGGAGGCGCTGACCGAGGTGACCTCCATGATCGGAAAAATCGAGCTGTCCATCGCCGCCCAGGCCCGGCGGACGGCGGAGTTCGTCGGGGGACCCGCGGTGACGCGGTTTCGCCCCCACGGCGTCGTGGCGGTGTTTGGGCCGTTCAACTTTCCTGGTCACCTTCCCAACGGCCACATTGTCCCGGCCCTGCTCGCCGGCAACACCGTGGTCTTCAAGCCAAGCGAATATGCCCCGTGGGTGGCCGAGCACTACGTTGCGTGCTGGCGTGAGGCGGGCCTGCCTTCGGGCGTGCTGGAGGTGGTGTCGGGGGGACGTGAAACCGGGGCGGCCCTGGTCGACGCCCCCGGACTGAATGGGCTGTTCTTCACCGGTTCGGCGCGCACCGGACTGTGGCTGGCCGAGCGGTTTGCTCGCACGCCGGAGAAGATTCTTGCCCTTGAACTGGGGGGCAACAACCCGCTGGTGGTCTGGCCGCCGCGCGATCTGACCGCGGCGGCTCTGCTGGTGGTGCAATCCGCGTTCCTCACCGCCGGCCAGCGCTGCACCTGCGCGCGCCGCCTGATTGTCCCTGGCGGAGCCGCCGGTGACGCCTTCCTGACGGAGTTGGTCCGGGTCATGGGCACGATCCGGGTGGGACCCTTCACCCAGGTTCCCGAGCCGTTCATGGGCCCGGTGGTTTCCGCCGCCGCCGCCGGCCAGGTCATCGCGGCCCAGGAGGACCTGGTCGCGCGGGGTGCCTCCGTGTTGGTTGCGGCCCGATCCTTGCGTCCTGGCACCGGGCTGGTGTCGCCGGGACTGATTGATGTGACGCCCGTGCGTGAACGCCGGGACGAGGAGATCTTTGGGCCGCTGCTGCAGGTGATCCGGGTGCCGGACTTCGCGGCCGCCCTGGCCGAGGCGAACGCCACCCGCTATGGCCTCGCCGCCGGACTCGTCGCCGACGATGCGGTGCTCTACGCCCGGTTTCGCGACGAAGTCCGGGCGGGCCTTGTCAACTGGAACCAACCGCTGACCGGCGCCAGCGGCGCCGCTCCCTTTGGCGGGGTCGGGCAGAGTGGCAACCATCGTCCGAGCGGGTTCTTCGCCGCCGATTATTGCGCCTACCCGGTTGCCAGCATCGAAGTGCCAGAGCTGATACGACCCGCCTCCCTGCCACCGGGCCTGAATCCATGAACGCCTGCGAAGTCAACTTTGACGGACTGGTCGGCCCGACCCACACCTATGCCGGGCTTTCCCACGGCAACCTCGCCTCCATGACGCACGGCGGAGCGGTGTCCAATCCCCGCGAGGCCGCGCTGCAGGGGCTGGCCAAAATGAAGTGCCTTGCCGACCTCGGTGTGCCCCAGGCGGTGCTGCCGCCCCAGGAACGCCCGGACCTCGCGACCTTGCGACGGCTGGGATTCGGCGGGCCGGGTGACGCCGCCGTCCTCGAGGCCGCCGCCCGCCAGGCGCCTGCCCTCCTCGCCGCGTGCAGCTCGGCCTCGAGCATGTGGGTGGCCAATGCCGCCACGGTGACGCCTTCCGCCGACACGGCCGATGGCCGGGTGCATTTCACTCCCGCCAATCTCACCGCCAAGTTTCACCGTTCGATCGAGCCACCGCAGACGACCCGCACCCTGCACGCCGTCTTTCGCGATGAAGCCCGCTTCGTGGTCCATCCACCCCTCCCGGCCGCGCAGGCCCTCGGTGACGAAGGGGCGGCCAATCACACGCGCTTCGCGCCGCGCCACGCGGAGCGTGGTCTGCATTTCTTTGTCTACGGACATGCCTCCTTTGAATCCGGCGCGGGGGCTGCCCGCACCGTGCGTTTTCCCTCGCGCCAGGCCCGCGAGGCCTCGGAGGCGGTGGCGCGGGGCCACGGCATTGATCCGGAGCAGCTCCTGTTCGCACGGCAGCACCCGGAGGCGATTGACGCCGGGGTGTTTCACAATGACGTCATTGCGGTCGGCAATGAGAACGTCCTGCTGCACCACGAGTGCGCCTTTGACCGCTCTCCCGAAGTGATCGACGCGTTGCAGCGCCGCTATGCGAGCCTGCATGGCGGGGCGGAGCTCCTCTGCGTCGAGGTTCCGCGGGCCCGCGTCTCACTCGCAGACGCAGTGGGTTCGTACCTCTTCAATTCACAACTGGTCACGGTGCCCGGCGGTCGCATGGTGCTGATCGCGCCGACCCACTGTGCTGAGACCCAGAGTGTAGAGGCATTCATCCAGGACCTGCTGTCCGGCGGGTGTCCGCCCCTGCGCGAGGTGCATTACTTCGATCTCAAGCAGTCGATGCGCAACGGGGGTGGTCCCGCCTGCCTTCGGCTGCGCGTCGTGTTGACTGCGTCCGAACTGGCCGCCCTCCCGCCGCAGATTCTGCTGAACGATGCCACCCACGCCGCCCTGATGGCGTGGGTGAAGCGACACTACCGTGACACCCTCGTTGCCGCCGATCTGGCCGACCCCCAGCTCCTGACCGAGACCCGAAGCGCCCTCGACGATCTCACCCGCCTGCTCGGCCTCGGGTCGATCTATCCGTTCCAGACCGCGGGAGCGTGACCGGGTCGGTGGTGTCCGGCTCGGGGCAACGGCAGGGATGCGTTGTTTTTCGCTTCTCCTACGATCATTGCTGTGTCTATTCCCGAGTGGCACACGAGCGAAAGGCGTCGCAATGCTTTTTCCATTCATTGGATCAACGGTCGACTTGAAGGATCCGGTTAAGTTCGATGCCGGACTGATCGACGAGGCCGTGAAGGTGGGATTGTCGGTCAGGGTTTTGTTCTCAAAGCGAGTGCCAAGCCGAAATACGCTAAGCCAATTGGACAGCCTTTGCCGGCTCTACGGTGGCTCAATTCAGGTGCGGTTTCAGTACGTGCACGACCCAATTGAACCGGGCGAAATCCGCCAGATTCCCTGCGTGAGGCACTTGTCGCTCTCGGTGGTACGACGAGAGGGCGTGATCCCGGCTCTTCGTGAGTTGCCTCGCCTGCTTTCTCTTGAGCTCACGTCCGTTTTCAACCTCTCAGGTGAGACCGGCTTCCTCCGATACCCCAATCTGGCGGCGTTGGAGGGGCTCATCCTGAGTGCTGTGCACGACCGGAGAGTCGACTTGGAGCCGCTGGAGGGCATGCGCAACCTTCGGTACCTCGCACTCCACGCCCAAGAGCGGGGAATTGCCGCTATGAGCGGGTTGCCGATTGAAACGCTTCACCTTACGGGGATTTCGGGTCGCTGCCCGCTCGAGTTTCTGGGTACGCTCCGGAGTCTGCACAGTCTCAGCGTGGTACGTGGGGGACGCACGACCCTGAATGAGGTACAAAACTCAAGTCTGAGGGAACTTGCCCTTCTTCGCATACAGGGACTGTCCGACGCAAATCTGCTTCAGGGGTTTCCGAACTTGGAATCGCTTCAGCTCTCGACACAAGGTCGGCTCACGACGTTGAATCTCTCCCACACTCCACGGATCGTGCGACTGCAGATCGCACAGTGCAGTTCGCTTCGGAGCTTGATCGGCCTGGGCAAACTTTCGCGCCTCTACGAAGTCGCGATTGGCGGTACAGCCATTGATTTTGATGAGCTGGAATCATCCGGTTTTCCAGCATCCGTACGGGCATTCTACTTTGCGACGAAGGACCACGAGGTTGATTCGGTGATTCGCCGCCGGCTCGACCAAAAGGGCTACTTTCCAAGGACCTATTGCGAGTTTCCGCAACGCTCTCCGGGCTGAACGAGCGTTGTTGGAGTGGCGGACGTGCCCGTTTGATCTCTCTGGGCGTTGGCAGGCGTGGGTGTGAATTGCGGCAACGACGCGAGGTGTCTCCAGTACTTTAGTCGGTACGAGTTGATCCGTTCGTAGACCGCCGGGGCGCGCGGCAGCTCAAGAGCGGATAACTCAAGGAACGAATCGAAGTCCGCCCTTCACCCAAAAGGAGGGAATCCAGTTTCAGTCGGGTTCGCGGACCCATAAGCGTCAACTTTGAGGAATGACGAGGTCGAGCCCCCTCGTTGAGCGTTGGATTGATGGAGGGCATCGCTCCGTCGACGCCGGTTGCGCGTTGCGTTCACCGAGAACGTACGGACGTAAAGGTATAGGGTCCGTCCCCCGGCGTCGACGGAGCGACGCCCTCCACTCGAACCAATCCTGTATGCATATCCTCGATCGAACTGAGGGCTCCACTTGCTTCTAAAGTTAGCGCTTATGGGTCGCGGACCCCGCGGGGATTGGCATCGCGTGAAGACGTCGGACCACGGAGGCGGTCCCAGTCGGTCCCGTCGCGGCCTCAACGAGACCACCTCCAACTAAACCCCACGATTTCCTTGGCCGGATCCCTAAGCCGCAACCCTGCAGACGAGAAACCACGAATGGACACGAATCCGGAGTGAGATACGAGGAGTCGAGTTCCTGAATCTACCTCACCCAAAGGTGAACCAATCTCTCGTAACTCTCGATCCCTGTTTTCATTCGTGTCAATTCGTGGTTCAAATGCCTGCTCCCGGCTCAGGGTTCGCTGATCTCCACCGTTCCCTCGCGGCGGTCGGCCTTGTGGCGGGCGCGTTTTTCGCGACGCACCCGCATCCAGGCCGGCTCGGCGGCCTCGCCGGCCATGATGCAGCCGCGCGGCTGGATTTCTCCCACGACCGCGGCGAGACCGAAGCGGTCGATCTGTGACTTGACCTTGGTGGCGTCCTTGTAGCCGAGCGGTGACTCCGACAAATCGGGCGCGCCGCCGTACCAGCGGATGTCGAGTCCGGCCGTGGTGCTGGCCAGGACCTGCTGCACGCGGGCGGGGTCGAGCTCGCCTTCGGCGTCCTTGTACGGCGCGAGCATGGCGGTGCGCGAAAGGTTGCGGCCGGCGCCGTGGGGACAGAAGGACAGGTAGTCGGCGTTGTTCGCTCCGAGCACGAGCAGGATCTCTCGCGCCATGTTGAGCGGGATGAGACCGAGCAGCGGCCGGCCATGGGCATCTTGCCAGGCGGGGGTGGCCCCCTTGCCGTGCAGGTAGGTGTCGCCACGTTTCCAGACGAAGTTGTGCTCATTGCCGATCTGCACGAGGGCGCGCTGGCCTAGGCGACGCAGCAGAGCGTCGTGAATCAGGACGTGGTTCTCGCGGGTCCAGCGGCCGACATACTGCAGTGCCTCCCAGTAGGAACGGCCCTCCGGTGAGTCGCCCGGCAGCCAGACCGCGGCGTCGGGGATGTCCTTGGCGTTTTCGTCGCACCAGTGACGCGCCGCCTTCTGGCCGCGTTTGTAGAGGTCGGCTCCGAGCCCGCGCGATCCGTGATGGGTGACGAGTACATTGAAAGCGCCGTCGCGGCGCACGATCCAATCGGACAGCTCGCGGTACCCGGCGGAATCGAGGGCGGCGCGTTGCGACTCCGTAAACTGGATATGCCCGAGGTAGGCGAAGTGATTTCCGTCGCCCTGGGTTCCGAGGAAGTCCTGGGCGCGGCTGCGCAGCCCGGAGAGAAACGGGTTATCCCAGACCGGCTGGTCCAGCACCGCGGACGACCATTGGTTGCCGCGGGGGCGTCCCCCGGCTCCGAAATGCGTCGTCTTCTGAAGGTGGTCCATCATCTCGCCGACCGGGTGGTTGGCGGGAAAGAAGGTGGCGAACATGGAGCAGCAGATGTCGGCCGAGTGCGCACCCGGGAGGATGGCATTTTCGACCTCGATCGCGCCGCCCACCGGGATGGTGGCGCGGGCGCTTCCGGACGGGCAGGCATCGGGCATGATCACCCCGCGCTTCACGACCGGGATCCGCAGCAGTTCCTGCATGCGTTGGCGCGCGGCGGCGAGGTTGGTGGCCTCCTGCGGGGTTTCCGCCTCGATGGCCTCGGCCAGCGGGGCCGGCTCGTGGCGCGGCAGGATGACGGCGAGTTGCTTGGGGAACTCGGCCTCGAGGGCGACGAGCACCTCGGCGCGGGAGAGGGTCCCCGCGGACTCGAGATCGCGGGCGCGGCGCAGGGCCGGGCCGAGACGGCGGCCCTCGTGCCAGCCGGCGGCGATCAGGTCACGTGCTTTGATTTCCATGGACATGGGACGAAGGGAAAAGAGGGAAGGAGGTGCGAAGAATGACCATCCGGCGAGAACCGGAATGGGCGTGGATAAATGCAAAAGGGAGTGAGGCCGGTGGGTGGGACCCCGCGGGCGAGTCCGCTCTGAAAGGCAGATTAGCGAAGTGGCCGGGCGCTGACCAGTGCGATGGTGTTGGGAGACCTGACTGGCGGGTCAGGTATTGATTCGGGGCACAGCGAGGTAGAAACGGTGGAGTTCAACCTCGGTTTCGGCGGGCGCGCCTGCGCGTCAACGCAAGTCTCGATGTGAGGTCGGCGTCCGTTGGAGGTGGGGTCGCCGACCCCGCGGGGATGGGCGGCGCGTGAACAAATCGGGCAACGGAGGCGGGACCGGTGGGTCCCGTCGCGGCCTCACCGAGGCCACCTCCAACGGAACCGTAGGCACATTTGCACCTCTGATCGTTAGGTTGGAGCGCAGGCGCGACTGCGCGTCAACGCAAGTCTCGATGCTAGGTCGGCGTCCGTTGGAGGTGGGGTCGCCGACCCCGCGGGGATGGGCGGCGCGTGAACAAATCGGGCAACGGAGGCTGGACCGGTGGGTCCCGTCGCGGCCTCACCGAGGCCACCTCCAACGGAACCGTAGGCACATTTGCGCTTCTGATCGTTAGGTTGGAGCGCAGGCGCGACTGCGCGTCAACGCAAGTCTCGATGCTAGGTCGGCGTCC
>JAEUGZ010000337.1 GCA_016794725.1 Opitutaceae bacterium
GATACCCGCGTTGCCGAGGCGCAGAAGATCGGCGAGCTGCCGTTGGACGAGGGAGTTGTCACGCCGTGGCCGGGTTCCGTCTGGCTGCGCAAGGAAACCATCAACTGAACCACCATGAACCGCTTCTCCCTGTTTCCTCGCCTCGCCCTGCTTGTCGTTTTGGCCGGTGCCGCCCACTGCCGGGCCGAAGAACCCAAGCCGATGAAAGTGATGACCAATCTCTCCTCCGAGTGGATCCCGCTCTACGGGGAGAAGTGGTGGGACTACTATCACCCTGACTACGAGGGTTTTTTCCCTGGTGGCCGATCGAACCGCATCCATGACCTGTATCTCTCCCGTGTTCGTCGGAACAACCCGTTGACGGTCGACTGGAAGATTTTTAATCGCAAGTACGTCTATGACGGCGAGTGGTTCGCGGTGGAGTGGTTCTACCGCGCCACGCACGTGGAGGACGGATTTCAGCAGTGGGAGGCGACGCTGGGCATTGGACGAATCAAGGAAGGTCGCATGGTCCTGTGGACGGAGTATTTTGACGACAATGTCGGCAACCTCCAGCGCATGGGACTGATGCCCTTTTATGAGGCGGATGAACCGCTCTATCCGTGGCCCAAAGGTGCGGTGCTCAAGCTGCCGTATCGCCCATAGCACGCCGCGGTTCAGATCAAGGGCCAGGGCGGTGGCTCGCCCGTCGCCCCCGGGGGCGCCTTGGAGGGGGTGAGCGCAAAACGCAGGAGGTGAGGCCCGGCGGCTTTTTCCTCCTGCACGCCTTCATAGGCGAAGCCCAGCTTTTGCAGG
The DNA here is from genome assembly GCA_016794725.1 of Opitutaceae bacterium. Taxonomy (GTDB): domain Bacteria; phylum Verrucomicrobiota; class Verrucomicrobiia; order Opitutales; family Opitutaceae; genus UBA6669. The sequence continues at coordinate 796 of JAEUGZ010000337.1, forward strand.
ACGTGCAGGGACCGGAAGTTATCGGCCTGGACCAAGGCCAGGACCCGACTCAGTCCGAGGGGCCCGGAGGCGTAGGCAAGACAGACTCGCGCCGCCTCCGTGGCGTATCCGCACCCATAGTGGCGTTCGAGGTACGCAAAACCGAGGTCCACGTCCGGCAGGGTCGGTCGCTGGATGAGCCCGCAAAGCCCGATCGGAGTGGCGTCCTCCCTGAGCTCCACCCGAAGGAGTCCGAACCCGTGACCCTGGTACATCGCCACCGGCCCGGCTTCGATGTAGGCGCGGGCTTGCTCCACCGTACGCAACCCTCGATCGCCAATGTAACGATGCCAGTCTGGACTGTTGAGTAGTTCGAGAATGAAAGGGGCGTCGCCAGCCGGATCGAGGCGACGAAGGCGGAGTCTTTTGGTCACGAGCAAGTTCATCCTAAGGACTTGAATGAAGCACGGACGGATGCGGATCAATAGGGATACAAACGAGGCCGATCACGATGGGCAGTCGCCTCGCAGAGGTAGCACTGCTTGTATCCTGAACCTGGTTTCCGCCGCCGAAACGAATTGATCCGTTCATAAATCACGGATGGAAAAAGATAAACGCGGATTCGGTGCCCATGCTGTTGTTCACCTGCCAGGTGAGTGCCCACGTTGGCTCAGCTTGTTTGTATCCGTGTTGATCCGTGTCCATCCGTGGTTGAATCGCGGTTTTTTAGGCGTGAATCGTACCGCGACGGTTCCTGCGCGTTAACGTAACCATCGGACATCCGTGGTGCCCGGTGTTCAGGTGGAGGTGATCCTGCCGTCACGCTTGGGCGTCCACTTAAGCACGATTTGAAGTCGCCGTTGGGTCGAGGAGGTCGCCGACCCCGCGGGGAGGGTAATCGCTGCGCGGAGCAGGTCAGAGCGTGACGAACCGCCCGAACCCAAGGAGCAGTGTCGAAAGGACTCCGGTGACCAGACCGACCGCGGCGAGTCCAATGACGACCCCGTCTTTCATCGTCAGGGTCGGATCATGCAGGTAGGTTCGGTTCGAGCGTCCGGAAAAGGCCCGGGACTGCAGCACAACTTCGACCTGCTGGGCCTTGTGCATCGCGCTCAGAATAACCGGCACGGCGATCCGGGAGTAGGTGCGGACCCGTTGCAGGGGTCCCATGGACTCCAGGGCGAATCCCCGCAGCCGCTGGGTTTCCATCACGGCCTGTATTTCATCGAAAATGAGGGGAAAGAACCGCAGGGTGGCGGAAACGAGAAAAGCGAACTTGTACGGCACGCGCAGGCGCACGAGACCGACGACCCATTGGTTCGGTTCGGTGGTGAAAACGCAGAGCGGGACGAGAAGCAGGAAGGTGAGACTTTTGCTGACCACGGTTGCACCATAAAGGAGTCCTTCTTTTGATGCGACCATGCCGCCGACGATCCACCAGCTCTCCGGAAGTGAGAGCACGGGCGTCACGTGCGACTGTCCCGTCAGCCGGAGCACATATTGCTTGTTGAAGAACCCGTGCGTGCAGAGCAGGAGGAGAAAGAAGGGTGTCATCACCCGCAGGACGAACCCCAGGTACGTCCACGAGATCCCCACCGCGCGGCAGGCGACGAATACAGCGAGCGCCAGCGCAGCTGTGCAACGAAGGTCGTCCCAGACGACGGCCAGCACACTCGCCGTTACAAAGAGCGCGGCCTTTGCGCGGAAATCCAAGGCGGCGAACGCCGAGGTGGGATTGACGACTTGGAGCGAGGGCGTGGTCATGACGACGACGCAGGCAGCGAAGCCGACCCGTCGAAGCACCGGGCCAACTCCTGCGGCGTGATGGCCCGCAGGACCGGATCGACGGACCGCGCCAGGGCGACGGCCTGGGTGGGTTTGAGGTGGGTGGATTCGAGGGAGGCGACCGCGTGGAATGCGTCCCGCAGGGTGGTATCCAAAATCAACCGGCCTTCCCGCAGCAGGACGACGCGGCGGGCATAGCCGGGCAGCAGTGCGAGGTGGTGGGTGACGACGATCACGGTGCGGCCCTCCTCGTTCAACCGCCGCGTCAGGTCGAGAATGGCGCGCGCCCCGGCCTCATCCTGGCCAGTGGTGGGTTCGTCGAACACCAGGATCTCCGGTTCCAGTGCCAGCACCGCGGCGATGACCACACGAGCGCGATCGCCTCGGGAGAGGGAGAAGGGATGGCGTTTGCGCAGGGCCAGGAGTCCGAGGTCCGCCAACACCCCGGAGACGCGGCGTTCGTGCTCCTCGGGTGTGAGACGGAGGAGTTGCAGGGAGAATCCGATTTCCGCCTCCACGGAGGCATTGAAGAGCTGGCGGTCCGGGTTCTGCGGCACGTAACCCACCCGCTGGGCGAGCTCGGGAGCGGAGTAGGTTGCGAGCGGGACGCCGTCGATGCGGACCTCGCCCCGGGTCGGTTGCAGCAAATTGAGAAAATGTCGGATCATCGTACTCTTGCCGGCTCCGTTCTGGCCGAGGACGGCGAGGTAGTCGCGACGATGGATGGAGAGGGTGAGATCGCGGAGCGCCTCCGTGCCATCGGCGTACCGGTAGGACACGCCGTCGAGGGCCAGAATTGGCACCGTGGACGGTTCGGTGACCATTTCAGGAGGGGCGAAGGCTCGCGGCGGCGGCAAGCGGCGCAGTCGTTCCATTCCATCCGCCAGGTGGATGGGAAAGGGCGGGCGGGCTAATCCGCGTCCGGCCAGGTGGGCAAAGGTAGTGGTGACCTCGGGAGGCCGCACCGCGTGGCGCTGGAGCAACGTCAGATCGGTGTACACCCGGTGAGCGGGGGCGTCGGCCACCACCCGGCCGTCCGCGAGCACGATCAGACGGTCAACGACCTCTGCCATCTCTTCCGGAGCGTGGCCGGCGATCAGAAAGGCGATCCCGAAACGCTGATTGAACGTGCGCACGAGGGAAAACACCTCCGCGGCACTTTGCGGATCGAGTTGGGACGTGGGTTCATCCAGGACCATCAAACGGGGTCGAACCGCAAAGGCGGCGGCCAGGGCCAGCCGTTGCTGCTGGCCCCCTGACAGGTCGTGGGGATGTTTCTTGCGGAGTTCGGCCAATCCCACCTGAGCGAGCGCCTCGCTGACTCGAACCGCGATCTCCGGTGGCGGGACCTGCAGGTTCTCGAGGGCAAAGGCGATCTCCTGCTCCAGTGATGCGGCGATCAGCTGGGAGCCGGGATCCTGCAGGACAAGCGCGACCCGGGCGGCGTGGTGATGAATGGGCTGGTTCAGCGTATCTTCGCCGGCAACCAGGATCTCACCGAAGAAGCGACCACCAAAGAACTGCGGTACGGTCCCATTCAATGCCAGGCAAAGCGTCGATTTGCCCGAACCCGTGGCACCGGTCAGACCAACAATTTCGCCAGCAGCAAGGTCGAGGGAGACGTTGAGCAGGGCGGCACAATCGGATTTGGGGTAGAAATAGGAGACCGATCGAAGGGAGACCAGGGGGGTCGACATGGGAACGCGCGAAGTTCGGCCTAGTACCGCGCGTCGCGGGGCTTCACCAGCGACATGGACCGCAGGCCGGCGATGACTCCAGTCCCGACCACGGCGCCGATCCCACATCGAGCGGCCTGTTCGACCGGAATGATGCCGGCGAAAAAGAGGAAGAGTTCATCCGGCCAGTTGAGAACGAGGTATCCGGCCAGCGACTCTCCAAACATCATCAGGCTGGCCGCCATCCACGTGCCGAGAAACAATCCCAACGCCACGCGTCTCAAGTCAGGGCTGGCAATCAGTCCGCCGACCCACCGCCGGCTGGGCAGGATGAACCCGACAATGGCGATCAGGTGAGTCAGATAGGCGGCGACAAAGACCCCGGGACGCACCCCGTTACGCACCACGGCGTGATGGTAAAAAAGAAACACTTCGAGCACCACGACGCCAATCAGCACGGTGGTCAGCCAGCGGTGGGTACGCCGGCTCGTAATCACTCCTGCAAACAGGGCTCCACTGGCCGCACCGCCGACAGTCACCCACGGAATTCCGGCGGTGTGCGGAGCGAGAAAGATGCCAATCAGCGCACCCACCCCGCTGGCCGCAACGCCCGCCCAGGGGCCCAGCAACCAACCGGTGAGCGAATAGACTCCCTGGGCCATGGGAAAACTGCTGCCGGCCGAGAGCGCGACCGAGAAGGGGATGAAGGACAGCACGGCCACGACCGCCGCGAGCACAATCACGTAGGCCACCGGTGCGCCGGCGATCGAAGCCGAACCATGGAAAACAATGGCGCGAGGGTGGCCCGTGGGCAAATCGGTGGAGGGCGGCGCGGGAGTCACGAGGGACGGAGGACGCGTCTCCCGGGTCAGGGCCAGCGGAGCAGGCGGCTCGCATTGCCCCCCAACACCAGATCGAGTTCCGACGGTGTCAGGCCCGAGGTGACGGCATCATCCAGATCGAGTCGGAAATTGGGGACCTTTTCAATCGATGGATGGGTGAAGAGCGGATAGTCGGTTCCCCAGAGGATGCGTTCAGGTCCAATCATGTCACACACGGAGCGATACACGGATTTGTCGTAGAGCAGGGGCGAGGCGGCCGTGTCGTAGTAGACGTTCTTCAGGTGCCTCGCCAGGCGCCGGTTGAGCTCGTAGAACGGGATGCCGCCGCCCCAGTGCGCGAGGATGAAAGTCGTGTCGGGGAAGTCCCGGACCAGGTCGATGTAGGGTTCGAGCGGGGTGGCCTTGACACAGGATCCGGGGGTGATCGCCAGCGGATCGGTCACATGCAGATTGACGGGCACCTGGTACTCTCGAGCCAGGGCCATGAGTGCCGCCCAGGCGTCATCTTTGAAAGTAAAGGACTGTGCCTGGGGAAGCAGTTCACCGAGTCCCCGCAATCCGGCGTCAAGGGCGCGGCGGGTGGCGTCGAGCGCGGCCGGGTCACCGGGCCGGACGGCGGCAAATCCGGCGAGTCGA
>JAEUGZ010000438.1 GCA_016794725.1 Opitutaceae bacterium
CCCGCCCTGCCGCCTTCGATTCAAGGACTTGCCTTCCTCGCCAACGCTCCTCTGAAGGCCGTGCAGGAGGAGGAGTACCGCGCCGAGGGCGAGACCTCCGCAATCGAGGTGTTTCTGGACGGCACCTACCGCGTCACCGACGCCTTTGAACTCAGCGCCGGACTGCGCTTCACGCGCGAAGACCTCACGTCCGGCTACCGGGTGATCAACAGCGCCACCCCTTCCACGATCGGTTTCATTCTCAGTGCCTCACCCAATGTCGCCTTCGCTCCCACCAACGGGCAGCGCGAATCGAGCGACACGTACACCTCGGTCGTGGGACGACTCGTGGGTCGCTACACCTTTTCTCCAACCTTCAATGGCTACGCCAGCATCGCCCGCGGACGCCGGCCCAACAGCATTGTGGTCGATGCCACGCAGACCACGTTCCTCGATGAGGAGACCATGTGGAACTACGAGGTGGGAGTGAAAGGACTCTGGCTGGACAAGCGCGTCTCGTGGAACGCCGCGGCCTTCACCTACGACTACAGCAATTTCCAAACCACGATCATCGACCCCACCAATCCCGGGCGATTCATTCCCAGTGACGGCGGCAATGCCACCGGCCGCGGCTTCGAAGTGGCGCTTCAGGGCGCGGTCACCCGCGACCTCACGGTGTTCACGTCCTACGGCTTCACCGATGCCACCTTTGACGACACCGGCGACAACGGCCAGCGCCAGCAATTCGCGGGCAACTCCTTCCGTCTCACCGCCAAACACACCCTCGCCCTGGGCGCCCGGTACGACTTCGACCTGGGGACCCTGGGACGTTTCCACCTCAGTCCGGTCTATCAGTATAAATCCAAGCACTACTTCGAGGACAACAATGCCAATTTCGGCGGCAGCCTGAGCCAGGGGGCCTTTGGCCTCGTCAACCTCCGCTTCGGCTGGCGCTCGTCCAGCGACCGCTACGAACTCAGCGCCTATGTCGACAACCTCCTGGACAAGGAGTACCTGGTCGATGCCGGCAACATTGGCGGCAATTTTGGCATCCCCACCTTCATCGCCGGCAGCCCGCGCTTCTGGGGGGTGTCGGGCGCGGTCCGGTTCTAGCCCGCGGAGGACCAGGCCTATTCGTCCAACTCGACGTTCCAGTAGGCCAGATCGAGAAAGTCCTTCCAGCGCTCCCGCTCCTGGTTGCCAAGGACGAGCGAGATGACGGGGCGCCACTTGGGACGGACCGGCTTGCGAATCAGGCGCATGTGGGCCTCGTGCGGCAGCCGGTTCGCCTTGCGCGAATTGCAGGGAATACAGGAGCAGACAATGTTCTCCCACGTCGTTTTCCCGCCCTGGTCGCGCGGAATGACGTGATCGAGATTCAACTCCTCGCGGGAGAAAGTGCGCCCGCAGTATTGGCAGTGATTCTTGTCGCGCTCGAACACGTTGTTGCGCGTCAGCTTGAGCTCCTTGCAGGGCAGTCGGTCAAAGTACGTCAGCAGGATGACCCGGGGCAGCCGGATCGTCGTTCGCGGCGTCCGCACAATGTCCATTTCCGCCAGGGGTGGATTGCTCTGGGAAAAATCCATCCAATCCATCAACGAAAACACCCGGAAGTCATCGGCGTGGTGGTGAACGACGCTGGCATGGCTCCGCGCAAGCAAGGCGAAGGCCCGGCGGGCACCAATGATGTTCACGGCCTGCCACAGGCGATTGAGCACCAGCACGGGTTGGTCGAGCACGGCGTCCATACTGGGACCTTCCGGTATCGGGCGGTCAAGCTGCTGTCAAGGAGCGGAAAGCAACGATCTTCAGATCCCCTTCGAACCCAGCAGTAGGTCAAAGAGGTGAATGCAGGTCCAATCGAAGGTCGGTGTCTGTTGGAGGTGGGGTCGCCGACCCCGCGGGGATGGGCGTGGCGTGAAGAAATCGGACCACTGAGGCGGGACCGCTCGGTCCCGTCGCGGCCTCGCCGACGCCACCTCCATCGGAACCGCAGGCATTTCCCGCATCCAATCGTTAAATTTACGCGGATGCGCGGCGGGCGGACGGCCTTTCCGGCTCCACCGGTTTCTTCGACCCCGCTAGCCGTCTGCCCGTTTAAGCTGGGCGGCATAGGAGTCGACCCCGGCAACGATCGACGCCGCAATCTCCGCCCGGTAGGCCGGGGTGGCGATCTTTCGACCTTCGGCATCGTTCGTCAAATAACCCGACTCCAGCAACACCCCCGGGCAATTAAGCAGGGTCAATACCTTGAATCGTGCGAACTTCATCCCGCGATCGAAGCTCTGAAGTTTCCCCACCAGCTGGCGGTGCATGGCGTAGCCCAGCAGTGCATTCCAGGGATCCGCAGCATGACCCGGCAGGCCAATGTTGTCGGTGGGTTCGCGTTTCGAGCTGCTCGACGAACGCTGGCCACGCCGGGTGAGGATGTAGGTTTCGGTCCCGTTCACACTCACCTGCGCAAAGGCGTTGAAATGGATGGAAATAAACAGGTCGGCCCGAGCCCGATTGGCATAGTCGGCCCGGTCCTCAAGTTCGACGTACTTGTCCGTGGTCCGGGTCATCAAGACTTTGTACCCCTTGGCCTCGAGCTGGGTCTTCACTCGCTGGGCCACGTCCAGGGTCAGGCGCTTTTCATCGAGCTTGAGCGCCTTGTTCTGCGTTCCGGTGTCATTTCCACCGTGACCGGGATCCAGGCAGATGACTTTCAACCGGGGAATTGACCCGGCGACACCAGCGGGGCGGAGCAGCGGGCCGAGCAGATCGCGGGCGTCCACGGTGCCAAGCCAAAGGGTCCCTGCGCTCGCGACCATGGGCTCACCCAGATAGACCCGGAGGCCATTGATCATCAAGTCGCGCTGATCCGCTTCCAGCACGAGCGTGGTATAGTCGCTCGACAGCTTCATCCGGCGTCCTGCTTCCACCCAGGTGGCCGTGAGTCCGTACTTTGCCGCCCACCCCTTGAGATCCAGGTAGGAGGCACCCATGAAGGTCTTCACCCCCCCCGCGCTCTCGGCCGACGCGGAGGTCGATGAACGCCCCCGAGGGGCAGCCTCCGCAACGCTCGTGGCGGCGAGGGCGCACACCACGAGCAGACCGATTCCACGACAGAGCGCGGACCCGGCTTGGTCAAAGAAGTCGCGGATGCGACTCAACCCGAGTCCCGCCCGCACGAACTCAATCCTCGTCGTCGTGACCCGAGTCGGAACCCGTGTCATCGATCGGCTCCTCATCGGGCTCGATCGTATACTTGCGCTTACGCTTGTTCGGCGGATGCGGCGTGAGCATCACATTGATCTGCTTGCCGAGCAGCTTGGGCTCGCTGTCGGGATGGCCCATGCCGTTGAGTTCGGCCAAGGCATCGGTGATCACCTTGAAACCAATTTCCGTGTGCGCCATTTCGCGACCGCGGAACTTCAGGCGCAGCTTCACCTTGTTGCCCTTGTCGAGGAACTCCTCGGCGTGGCGGATCTTGGTGTGGAAGTCGTTTTGCGCGATGCGCGCCGAGAACTCGATTTCCTTCAGCTTGCTGGCGGTCGACTTGACGTGACTCGCCTTCTTCTGCTCCTCGTACACGTACTTGCCGAAATCCATGATTCGACAGACCGGGGGCACCGCATTGGGCGCCACTTCGACGAGGTCGAGGTTGAACTGCTGGGCAAGGGCGATCGCCTTTTCCGTCACCATAATCCCGAGCTGGGTGCCCTCGGGTGAAATAACGCGAATCTGCGGTACTTTGATCCGCGCATTTCTGCGGATGTTCGCAAACGGGTCGTTATTGCGACGCTGATAATAGCCTGAGCGGTTGCCGCTCGAAGGAAACGAATTTGCCATCAATATAAGGAGCTCTGTGTTAGGTCAGGGAGAGTTTCTCCTTAACCCAGCCCTGAAGACAACTCCTATTTCGACAGGGCGCGGCGACAGCCGGGAGATATCGACACGGAGGGGTTGGCAGAGCCCGCCGTTTCCGGCCCGGACGTCACGGAAGGAACGTTACACGAGACCGGAGACACCGGTATCCGCGTCAGACGCTGAAACTCTCGCCGCACGAGCAGCTGGCCTTGGCGTTGGGATTGGCAAACTTGAAGCCGCCGCCCACCATTTGATGGGAATAGTCCAACACGGTGCCCTTGAGGTAGAGCGCGGTCTTGGGATCAACCAGGACATCCGCCCCCCCGGTCGTCACCAGAATGTCGCCGCGTTTCGGCTCAGCCACAAATCTGAGCTTGTAACTCAATCCATTGCAACCACCTCCAGAGATGGCGATGCGAAGCCAGTCACCCTTGGCTTCCCGGGCAATCAGGCTCTTGACCTTCTTGCCGGCCGATTCGGTCAAGCGCACGAGGGCCTCGCTACCCGCTCTGACACCTTCCGGGAGCACACGACCCGGGGCCGTCGGTGCGGTCACAGGCGGCGGAGTCACGGCGGGAGAGGTCAAGGTGTCCACGGTCATCCACCCCACTCAATCCACACCCACGCCGGGCGCAAGCGCGCTTGCATCCCAGCGAGCATCCCAACCCCCTCGGGAAAGCCGGAAAGCGCGCTTTGACCAGGCTGTTACATCAGGAACGGCACCGCCGCCCCGCATCCGCCCACTTCCAAGTCGCACCGGTCAGCCACGGATCCCTCGGATGAAGCTAAAAACCGCGATTCAACCACGGATGGACACGGATCAACACGGATACAAACGAGTTGAACCAAAGTGGTCACTCACCCTGCAGTTGAAGAACTGCATCGGTGCTGAATCCGCGTTTATCTGTGTCCATCAATGGTTTATGAACGGATCGATTCGTTTCAACGGAAGAAAGTAGGAAGAATTTGCATCGTCGTAGCCGGCAGCCCGTCACGGCAACGCCTCGTCCGCAGCGACCTCCGACGGTTGCAGGGTCCGCAGTTCCGATCTGCGTACCCTTGGCGGAGCGAAACGAGGTCTGGGGGCGGAGGCGCTTTGTTGGCTGGATCGTGCCTTTGCCGAGCATTGCCAACTCGAAGCCGGAGCCCCCATATCTCGTTTCGCGGCTTCGCGCCTTCGCGTGAATTCCCTGTCGGCATCCTCCTTTCTTAGTTGTGTCGGCTTACCCTCGAGTCTCATTCGCAGACACCCACTTTGGCGGGCCTATTCCTAGAGTTAGCGCTTCTCGGTCCGCGACCCCGCCTACAACGGGCAACGCCTCGGCCGCCTCACGGCTTCTTGTCCTTCATCAGCACCTCAAGCAGCGCAAAACTCCGTTTCGGATTGATGGCCCGAATCCGGCCGTCCGGCGAAATATCCGTGCCGAGCTTGATCAGGCCTATCACCTGATCGACGGTGAGGCCGGGCTGGACCGCCAGCAACTTGGCCGCGAGGTTGACCACATTCGGCGAGGCCATGGACGTCCCCGAGTACTTCATGCGTTCGCCGCCCGGCAGCGTGCTGTCGACTTCGAATCCATTGGCGTGCACATCGACATTCTTGCCGAAGCTGCTGAACGAGGTTTCTTCGCCCGCCTGGTCGACCGCGCCGACCGTCAGGACATTGGGCAGATCGATGCCCGACGGCACGAACTCCGCAAAGGCCGCGTCATTGTCGCTGTTGCCCGCCGCCGCCACAAAGAGGATCTCCGGTGCCGAGGCCATGGCTTCCGTCATGGCGTCGCGGAAAAGCTGGAAGTACTCTCGCGCCGTCTTGCGGCGTTCCTCCGGGGTGCCGCCCGCCCCGTTGGCCTCAAACGCGCCTTCGATGTCCTTGGGCGAACCACCCCAGCTCATGTTGACCACCCGGACCCCGTTTTTCTTGAGGTAGGCGACCGTCGAACGTGCTCCCGCAGCATCGCGCTCCGCCTGTTCGCGCGTTGGAACGTCAGGAATCATGCGAAAATCAAAGGTGATGCGTACGGCCATCAGACGCGCCGCCGGATTGCCGGCCGCCGCAATGCCCGCCACATGGGTGCCGTGGGTGTAGTTGCCGAAAAAGTTCAGGCTCTCGACAAACGGCTTCACATCCTCGGGCTTCAATCCGGAGAGCGTGCGCTTGAGCTCGGACGCCTCCGGGGAATCGATGCTCGACTGGAGATCCAGGTAGCCCTTGGTCCGGTTGCGCATGGTCGGATAGGCCGCCTTCTGGGCATCGTCCAACGGCACGAGCAAATCTCGCGTCGGCAGCGCTTTCAGGTCATAGGCAATGCCATACACGTCATCGACCCAGCCGTTGCCATCGTCATCCTTCCCGTCCACCGCCTTCTCTCCGGGATTGGTCCACCGTTGGCTGGGAAACAGCGCCATGTCCACGCCGCTGTCCCAAATCGCCACGATCACCGGGGTCAGTGAGGGCGACTTCGCCAGACTCACATCGCGAGCCGCCCAGATGTCAGTCTTCACCTTTTGGTGGGCCGCCACATAGGCCGTGAGCGCGGCCACGCGTTCCGCCTTCAACGGCAGGAGGTGGGTAAGCACCGTGCGCTGCGACACCAAGCCCTGCGCCACGTCGCCGCTGACCGTTCCGGTCTTGTCGACCCCCGGTTGCACCGAACTCTCGATACCACCGAGCATCAGCGCCTCGGACGCCACTTCCGCACCCGCCTTGGCCCCTTTGATGTTCTCCGCCACGAGGTCCCAGGGAAGCCCGGCCAGCTTGGCGGCATAAATCTTCTGAAACGCGGCCCGGAAGGCAGCCTCGGACGAGAAATCACCGCTGCGCCGCGCCGTCATGTACGATTCGATCAGCAGGCCGGCGGTGAGCTTGTTGGCGGGTTTTTCCTCGAGGGAACGAATGGTGGTCAACCGCTCCATCGCCGAGTCGTAACGCCCGGCCTGCAGATCGAGCAGCATCAGGGTGTTGAGGATCTCCTGCAGGGTGGTGCGGTCCGCAATGTCGTAAGTGGCGAGCAGTTTCTCGAGATCCGCTCGCACCGCCGCCGCAAGCGGCTCGTAGGCCGCATCCGAGGTCACCACGTCGGTGACTTTTCCTTTCAGCGGGTAGCTGAACCGAGGCAGTTGATCTTGGGAGGTGATCTTGGGCTTGTCAGCCGCGAGCAGGGTGCTGGCCAGACCGAGGGCCAAACCGATGCGCAGGAGTCGTTGGCGAAAGGACATCATGATTCCACCCTGCAAGCTGTCCGCCGCGTGGCAAGCCAGCCGCGACCGAATCCAGCGCAGCGGGGTCTGGGCCGTGAACCCTCAGGCCCGATTTTCACCCGCCCGCAAAGCCACCAGGCGCTTGGCCAACCCCACCGCGTTGGCGAAACTGCGCGCATGGGCCAGGCCTTTGCCGGCGATGGAAAATGCGGTGCCGTGGTCCGGGCTGGTGCGTACGTGCGACAACCCCAGGGTCACATTGACCGACTCGTCAAAGTCGACCACCTTGAGCGGCGCCAGTCCCTGATCGTGGTAGAGGGCCACGACCACATCAAACTCACCCCGCAACGCCCGGACAAAGAGGGTGTCACCCGGTTGACAGCGCGAGACCCCCGGGTGACTCAGCCGCAGGCGATCGAGCATGGGATCGATCAGGTCGCGTTCCTCCGTTCCCAGAAGTCCGTCTTCACCCGCGTGGGGATTGAGTCCGCACACCCCCACGCGCGGCGCCGAAATGCCTTCGGCTCGCGCCAGCTCCACCGCCGCGAGAACGGTGCGTTCGACATTGCCGAAGGTCAGATGCGCCGGCACCTCGCGCAAGGGGATATGCCAGGTGAGCAGGACCACGCGCAGCTTCCCACCGCAGAAGGCCATGGTCGGCGCCCCTCGCCAATGGGCCGCAAAAAACTCGGTCTGGCCCGGATAGGTGTATCCAATCTGCGCGAGGCGCGCCTTGCTCACGGGCCCGGTCACCACGCCGGCAAACTCCCCTGCCCCGCACCCCGCCGCGGCCCGTTCCATGGCCGCCCACGCCACCAACGCGCTTTCTCCATCCGGCTGACCGGGCACCGCCACGTACTCCTCCTGTCCCACCGAGATCAACTGATCATCGTGCAAGGGAAGTCCGGCCAGCCAGGGCGTGGGACCAATCACCACCAGATCGCGATCCACCTGGGGCAGTGATCGCAGCCAACGCTCGATCACCTCCGGGCCCACCCCGGCAGGATCTCCACAGGTGAGTGCGATTCGTTTCACGGCGAGGAATCAGCCTCTGCTTCCGCGTTGCTGCCACGCCGGGGACGCGCGAATCCGCGTTTCCCGCCGGCGAAAAACTCCAGAAACCGCAGGCTCTCCGGCGCCCAGGTGGCACGCGACGCCAGCGCTTCCGCCGCCACGGTGCGGATATTTCCAGGCGTGAAATACACCTGCCGGAACAATTCCTTCAGCTCCTGGATGGTCAAGCGCGGCAGCGACCGCCGCTTCAATCCGACCAGGTTCAAACCAATCACTTCATCCCGCTCCGCCACCATGGTGAACGGCGCCACGTCGAGGGTGATCCGCGCCAGGCCCGCCACCATCGCTCCTTCGCCAATCCGGCAAAACTGGTGCACCGCCGCCCCGCCACCGATGAAAGTGCGTTCCCCCACGGTGACGTGACCCGCGAGCAAGACATTGTTCGCCAGGATGACAAAATCGCCCAGGCGCACATCATGCGCGAGGTGCGCACCCGCCATCAGGAAGCACTCCTGGCCGACGTGAGTGCAGTGACCGGGCTTGGTGGCACGGTTGATCGTGACAAATTCACGCAAGGTCGACCGCGCCCCCACCTTGACCCCCGACACGGTCTTGGGGTCGAACCTCAGGTCCTGGGGCTCTCCCGCAATCACAGCATAGGAATGCACCGTCACTCCATCACCGAGGTCCGTGCCCGTCCGCAAAATCGCGCCGGGCATCAGGGTGACCCCCGCGCCCAGCGTGACGCCGTTCTCCACGATTGCCGATGCGGGGACACCTTGAACCATGCCTCAGCAAATAGCACCGGGCGGTTCACGCCGAGCCAAAATCCATCCGCCGCATCACCGCTTCACATTCAGGTCGAGCTGCGCTTCCTTCAAGAGATCGTAGTGTTTCAGAATGCGAATGACCTGGAGGGTGTCGCTCTTCCGGTAGCTCCGGTTGGCGTCAATCCGTTCGATCAGGTCCTGCAGCATCGCGCGAAACGAAATGATTGCATCCACCCCGCGCTCTTTGAGGAGTTGCACACTCTGCGAACGAAACGGTTCCACGGTGGGAAGACTCGGGAGCACGAGTACTTTTGTGATCTCGCCATCTCCTGCCTCACCCCCTTCACGGGGATCGGCCGGAAACAGCTTCGCCGCATAATCCACCACCGTCGATTCCAGGAAGCGAAAGATCTCGGGAGAACTCTTCAACATCGCCGGTGTAAACACATCCGTGTGCCACGGCTTGATCGCCACCACCGCGCGGTGCAGGTAGCGGAGCTCATTGACGAAGAGAAAAAAGTCGGGCTTCCGCTCACCCCGCTGCCACAAGGGATTGTAGACGAGGAGATCGATCTCCTCGTCGTTGGTCTTCTTTCGGGCCGTGACCTGGTACTTGCGCAGCTGTCGGATCAGGAATCCGTTTTGCTCAAAGTACTCGCGAACAATCCCTTCGTCGATGGCGGACATAGGTGGTGACCGCGACGCGGCCACACCCATCCTGAGGTCTTCGGGCAGCGTTGTCGATCCCGGGAGAGGCCGCGACGATTGTCGGCGCCCCCCCCGCCCGAGGCCGCCATGCCCGTTGGAGGTGGCCTCGGCGAGGCCGCGTCAATCGTTGGAGGCCGCATTAATCGTTGGAGGTGGCCTCGTTGAGGCCGCAGACGGGACCCACCGCGGTCCCGCCCCCGTCCCCCGCCCCCCCCCAAGCCAGCCACCGCATCGCCATCCCCGCGGGATTATCGACCCAGTCAGGAAGGCTTCAGTCCCACGAACGGGGTCAACCTAGACGGCTCCCACCGAACGAAACGCAGCCTCGACCGGGGCGAGGTCGACCTCGTCGAGAGTGATCGCTTCACCGAGCGACTTCAGGACCACAAATCGCAACCGGCCGGCCCGGACTTTCTTGTCGCGGGACATCGCCGCCAACAGCTCTGGCCAGGCCAAGGGGGACCGCAGGGCAACCGGTAGGTCGTGGGCGCCCACTACGCGCACCACTCGGTCCACCTCGGTCGCAGTGATCATTCCCAACCGCTGCGAAAGCCGGGCCGCCGCCACCAGCCCAATTGCCACGGCCTCGCCATGCAGGTAGGTGCCATACCCCGTGACCTGTTCGATTGCGTGCCCGAAGGTGTGTCCAAGGTTGAGCAAGGCCCGCCCGCCTACTTTGGCCCGCTCAAACTCATCGGCTTCCACCACCCGGGCCTTGGCCTCACAACAGCGCCGGATGACCGCCGCCAGCCGAGGGCTGCTCACGCTCAACCGGCCCTGCTCGAGTTCGCCAAAGAGTCCCGGGTCCCCCAGCAATCCATACTTCACGACCTCCGCCATGCCCGCCGCAAATTCGCGAGCCGGCAGGGTCGAAAGGAGCTCGGTGGCAATGAACACCGCCGTCGGCTGGTGAAAAGCTCCCACCAGGTTCTTGCCTGCCTTGAGGTTGATCCCCGTTTTCCCACCTACGGAGCTGTCCACCATCGCCAGCAGGGTGGTGGGAATCTGCCAGAAGCCGATGCCCCGCAGGTAGCTGGCGGCGGCAAATCCACCCAGATCGCCGATCACCCCACCTCCCGCCACCACCAGGAGCGAGGTGCGGTCCAGGCGCTGCTCGGCCATGAAATCGAGCACTCGACCCAGGTCGGTCAGCGACTTGGTCTTTTCACCGGGCTCAAGCACGATTCGGGGGGTGGCGCCGACCATGGCCGCGAGGGCATCGCCCTGGGTTTCGACCAGGTTGCGATCGGTCACCACCACCAACTTGCGACCCGCCGCGGTGGCCTGTTCGACCTGTGCCCGCACGTGGGTCCTCAAATCATGTCCAAAGTGGAGCGGGTAACTGCGTTCTCCCAGCTTGACCGTGATGTGATCGACCATGGAGATGACAGTGAAACAGGCGTCGCTCCCCGCGGTCAACCGCCGAGCGAAACAGCCAGGGTTCGGCACCCCACGTGCTGTGCCCTTCTCCATCCACAATGAAAAAACTCCTGCAACTCGACTTTCTCCCGCGCAGCTCGGACGTTGCCCTCCTGCTGCTCCGGCTCATGACGGGATTGGCCATGGCCTGGTTCCACGGACGCATGAAACTCATGGCCTTTGACTCCATGCGCACCCAATTTCCAGACCCGCTCGGGGTGGGCTCCACCACCAGCCTGGTGCTGGCCTTGGTCGGTGAAGTGCTGTGTCCCATCCTGCTGGTGTTTGGACTCTTCACCCGTCTCTCGGCCTTGATCAGCGCGTTCACCATGGGCGTGGCGTTTTTCGTCATCCACGGCAGCGCCCTCAGCGGGCAAAACAGTGGTGAAATGTCGTACCTCTACCTGGCTGGATTCAGCGTGCTGTTCCTCGCCGGCGGCGGTCGTTTTTCCGTTGATCGGAAGCTGGGCGGCGCTGCCTGAACACAAGGCCCCACGCGGGGAAACTCCGTCTCCCGGCCAGGCCGTCACCCGGCGGTCTTCTCCCGATCGAAAATCCGGTCCTGTCAGATTCCTGGAACCACTCCAATCCTGCCTCAATTCGTGTCGATCTGAGGTTCAACGGAATCGTTGCACCTCAATTGGGTTCGCTCAGCCGGAATCATGCATTTGAACCACGAATGGACACGAATCGACACGAATGAACCTAAAATCCGCGAAGGAACCACGGATTGACGCGGATACAAACGAGTTACGCCAAAGCTGGCACTCACCTGGTGGGTGAAACACTCTACACGCTCCGAATCCGCGTTTATCTGTGT
>JAEUGZ010000053.1 GCA_016794725.1 Opitutaceae bacterium
CCGCTCCTCGTGGACAAGCTGGTCGGCTCGCCAAGCCCGAACCAGCAGGTCGTGCTTTTCTGCCTCCGGCCAGGCGACCGCCAGGTGCATGCGCACAAGGTCAAAGGGGCGCTCCGACTCAATCCGGGCCGGATGCCCCGAGCTGTTGTAGGCCATGTACTCGCCGGAGACGGTTCCGTTGACGTATCCCAGGCCGCCATAAAATTTCTGATGGGCGGCGACCCAGTTGTGCCAATTCAGACCGACGTATCCGTTCGGCACCTCGTACAGCGTATCGGAGGGCGTCAGCGTATCAAAATTGGCGAGACCCGAAATCGGCAGAGGCGGCGGTGCAGCGTCCGCTGCCACCCGCGACACCACCACCGGGGCATCCTTGACCGGGATTACCCGGTTTGTCCGCCGCCCCGCGGGGGTTGTCACCTGCAGGCTCCATTCACCCGGTGAAGCCTCCCACCCAAACCCGCCGTCGGCCGCCACCGTCACGGTCGGAGTTTCGCCACCGGGTCCCTCGATCTTCAGTGTGGTACCGGGCTCAACGTGGCCTCTGACAAACAACCTGGGCATCACCCCCACAGGGTTGAGCGTGCGATCAATGATGAGACCTGCAGGGGAGCCGACCAAGCGACGAAACGAACGCACTTGCACGGACTCGGGCGAGCTGACGTTCCATCCGGGCGGGGCATGAATTTCAATCCGGTGCTCTCCTTCGTGGCGCACCGCCGACCAAATCCCCCGCGACGACATCGGAAAGTTGGTGAATCCGGCGAGATTGGAGGTCTTCAGCACGGTCGAACCATCCGGACGGGTGAGCACCGCCTCCAGACCAGCAAAAGGCCGGTCAGCCATGTCGTAACGCCCATTTCGGTTCACGTCGCGGTACGCAAAGCACGAGATGTTCAACTCGGACGGCGCGCTTGTCGTTCGTTTCCACATCCGGTATCCATACATTCCCAGCAACCCCACAAACAGTGCCGTACACGCCACGCCAAACCAGCGAGAAATCAGGATGCGTACGAGGGGCTCGGGGAGGGCCATAGGTTTCGGTCCGGCGATTCGTTGTTTCCGCCCGCGCCAATCTCGACCCGGGATGGTCTGTTCAAGCCATTGATCAGGATTAACCTGCGCGAACCATCCTCTCGGTAAAGTCAAAAGCACCCACTGCGTGCGCGTCCCAATTCTCCCGCCGGGCGCACCTCAGAGATAGGACGGATGGGCAAAGCCGGGCCACGTCGTCCGCGCAAACGCAAAGTCGGCCTGCCAGAATGCGCCGTCGTGGGGACGATACAGGGGATCGAAGAAGTCGAGGCAGCGGAATCCCCACGCCTCCATGCGCGCACACAGCTCCGGAAAGAGCAGATTTCCAAATCCCATCCGGTGGTTGTACGCCTCAATCACCGCCACCGTCGTCTGCGACAGGACTTCCTGCCCCCCGGCCAGGATCTGTTCCTCGAAGCCGTGCGTATCGAGTTTCAAGAAATAAGGAGGCGTCAGGGCATGCGAGCGCGCCAGTTCATCCAACGTGCGGGCCGGCACCACCAGATTGTGCTCCCGAAAGGGCTCGTGCGCCGCCAGACCGCCAAACAGGTCGCCGCCATGAAAGTGGACCTCGCCGGGACGATCCGCCGCAGCGCAGAGCACATAGCGGACATTGGGATGCTCCGCCTGCAGTGCCTTCAGACCGGGCTCATGCTCGGGGCGCGCTTCGACCAGAAAATAGTCCGGGGAGGGGAAACGGGCGATCACATCCCGGGTCCACAGCCCATTCGACGCCCCCACATCGATCACCGTGCGAAACTCCACGCGATACCGTCCCAGACGCTCCAGAAATCCCGCCAGGGTGGGCTGTTGCCAGGTTTCCATGTCCGCAAGGCCGGAGAGCTCCATCACGAGGGCAAGCGAAAAAGCCCGCACCCCTCGCCCTGACGGGAGCAACCCCGCTTCCATCCCGGCATCACGCACCAATTGAGTTTTGCAAACACCTTGGAATCGCCCACGCTCTGCGTTGACCCCATCCCAGCTGCTCGCTCATCACTGCGTTCGGACCTTCTGCATGGAGCAACCTCCCCACTCATCGAATTTCACCCCTCCCACGCAACGCAAGGTGGTTGTCGGTTTCAGCGTAGCACTGGTCTGCCTGGTGGTGGTCGGCGTCGTCTCTTTTCGAGCGGTGGGCTCGCTCCACCAGGACACCACTCTGGTCGCCCACACCCGACAGGTCATCGGTCAACTCGATGTCCTCTATTCCACCACCATCGAGGCTCAAAGCGGGAGGAGGGGATTCGCCATGACGGGGATGGATGTTTTCCTGAAACCCTACGACAACGCGGTCCGCGAAATTCCCGTTGAAATCGACCACCTGAGACGCCTGGTGGCCGACAATCCGCAGCAGGTCGAACGGCTGAACAGCCTGGTTTCATTGATCGATGCCCAACTGGCATTCGGTCGCGCGGTCATCGAGGCGCGACGCGTGGACGGTTTTGCAGCAGCGGACGCACTCACTCGCACCCTGCGGGGACAGCAACTGCACGATCAAGTCGCCCTCCGGGTGGCCGAGATGAAACAGGTGGAGGACACCCTCCTGGTGGAGCGTCAGCAGCGCGCCGCGCGAAGTGTCACCCTCACGCGCAGCATCATTCTCGCCGGGGGACTGCTTGCCCTGGGATTGGTCGGAACCGCCCTGGCCACGATTCGGCGTGATTTCGCCGCACGTCTGCGAGCCGAGAGCGCCCTGCGCCAAAGTGAGAACAGCCTCGCCGTGACCCTGCATTCCATCGGCGACGCCATGCTGGCCACCGACACCGACGGACGGGTCACCCGTCTCAATCGCGTCGCCGAAACCCTGACCGGCTGGACGCGCGACCAAGCCCTCGGACGGCCGATCGCAGAAATCTTCCGCATCGAACACGAACACACCGGGCTGCCGGCCGTGATTCCCGTGGACCAGGTGCTCTCCACCGGCTCCACCCAGGCGCTCGAATCGCACACCGTATTGATCGCGCGCGATGGTTCGCGGCGTCCGATCGATGACAGCGCCGCGCCCATCCGCGACCGGGACGGCCGGATCCACGGGGTCGTTCTCGTGTTTCGCGACGTCACCGCCGAACGCGCTGCCGATGCCCGGTTGGCCGAGGTCCTGGAACAGCTCGAACGCGAGCGGGCGCGACTAAAGTTCATCTTTGATTCGCTCCCGGTGGGCATTTCGCTCGCCGTCACCCAACCCACGGGCACCCGGACTCGCCTGATCAACGACGCCCACCTCAAGCTTTGCGGCTTCACTCGCGAGCAAGCCGATGAGCCGCAGGCTTTCCAACGCATCACCCACCCGGAGGACCGGCAGCGACAGGACGAGCTCTTGCGTCGCCTCGAGGACCCCCGGTTTGGCTCCTATGCCATGGACAAGCGCTACCTCCGTCACGATGGAAGCGTGGTCTGGGTCATGATCGCGGTTCAGCGCCGCAAGCTAGCCGACGGCAGCACCGAGGACTTGTCCCTGGTCGTCGACATCACCGAGCGCAAACGCGCCGAAGAACAGATTGACCGGCAGAACGCCCACCTTCGCGCGGTGTTCGAGTCGCTGCCCGGCCTCTTTCTCGTGCTCAAGCCCGACTTCACGATCGTGACCGCGACGGATGCGTACCTTCAGTCCACCATGACCCGGCGCGAACAGATCCTCGACCGCAATCTGTTCGAGGTCTTTCCCGACAACCCGGATGACCCCGCCGCCTCCGGCGTTCGCAATCTTCGGGCCTCGCTCGAGCGCGTCCGGCAGACCGGCCTGTCCGACATCATGGCCATCCAGCGCTACGATGTCCGGGGCAAGGACGGCGGCTTCGAAGAAAAGTACTGGAGTCCGATCAACTCGCCGGTCATCGGACCCAATCAGACCCTTGAATACATCATCCACCGAGTCGAGGACGTGACCGAATTCGTCCGGCAAAAGCAGGCTCGCTCGCCCGAAACGAGCGACGCGCTGCGTGACCGCATGGTGCAGATGGAAGCGGAGGTTTTCCAGAGTTCCCAAAAACTGCAGCAGGCCAATCACCAGCTGGAATCAGCCAACGCGGAGCTGGAGGCATTCTCCTATTCCGTCTCCCACGATCTGCGCGCCCCACTGCGCCACATCCAGGGGTATGCCGGCATGCTCGCCCGCGAAGCCTCTCCCCTCCTGTCGGACACCGCCAAGCGGTACCTCAAGACGGTCATGGACTCCTCCCGGCAGATGGGCGCGCTGATCGATGACCTGCTGACATTCTCCAAGATGGGGCGCACAGAATTGCGCGAGACGCGGATCGAGCCGTCCCGTCTGTGCGAACTCGTGCGTCACGAACTGGAGTTCGCCTCCGCCGGCCGCAACGTCGACTGGAAGATTGCGGAGGTGCCGGCGGTGCGGGGTGATCCGGCTCTGATCAAGCAGGTGCTGGCCAATCTGATCGGCAATGCATTAAAGTACTCCCGAGGGCGCAACCCGGCGGTGGTCGAAATGGGCTGCGCCGGCCGGGAGGAGAATCACCTGGTCCTCTTCGTTCGCGACAACGGCGCCGGCTTCGACATGAAGTACGCCCACAAATTGTTCGGCGTCTTTCAGCGGTTGCACCGGACCGACGAGTTTGAAGGCACCGGAATCGGCTTGGCGACCGTGCGCCGCATCGTCACCCGCCATGGAGGCAGAACCTGGGCCGAAGGGGTGCCCCAGGTCGGCGCCACGTTCTACTTCACCCTGAAAGCCGCCGATAACACCTGAGTCGCGGACGAACCGCACTTCCGGTCACAGGTCGTTGTCCAGCCGGACCGCCTCGCGCAGTTCGTCCAGGAAGTCCGGCAGCGCCGACTCCACGCGGTTCCAGTTGGAAATGTGCGGGGTACCCAGCGGCTCGCTCTGCAGCTGCTGCGAGGCGAGCCGGATGCTGCGCACAAACACCGCCACGGCGGTTTCCTCCTCGTGGCGCGGGTACTCGAGTCCATTCAGCACCGCGTCCGCCGCATAAAACCGGAGCGTATCTTCGGCCTGGCGCATGTACGCGCTCATCAAGGTGTCGAAGAGTCCGGCGTCGAGCTTGATGCCCTCGGCCGCCATGCGCTGAAAAAACGCACGGGCAATGTCCGCCGCCATTCTATTGAGCCCGCGCTCGGGATCACGGACCGAGAGGTCCTGGTGCTTGTGATCGTAGTTGTCACACAGCTCCGACTGGCAGATGGCCCGCGGGGCGCAGTTGCGAAAAACCTCCGACAGCATGCCCACCTCGAGCGCCCAGTCCGCCGGGATCCGGACTCGGCGCACGAGATCCAGGTCGAGTGCGAACTCACCGGCAAGCGGATAGCGAAACGTATCCATATAGACCAGATAGGGATGCTGGCCGACGATGCTTTTCAAGGCCCGCAGCAGGGGAGTGACCAGCAGGCGCATGACGCGACCATTCAACCGCTCGGTCGCCCGCGCATAGTACCCCTTGCAAAAATCGAATCCGAGACTCGGGTGGGCCACCGGGT
>JAEUGZ010000474.1 GCA_016794725.1 Opitutaceae bacterium
TTCGCGGGCGGGCTCGAACTTGCCTTCGAGGTACACCACCGCGAGCGGCGGGCTGAGTGCGAGCACGCCTCCTTTTGCCACGACCTCGTACCGCTTGTTCGGCACCGTGACCGCCCGCGCCTCCGTCAACGTCACACGCCCCTGAATCGCCGCCGACCAGCTTTGGGGAGGGAGCACCCACGCCAGGAGCAGGCCCATTGCACCGCCGCAGGTTAATCGGCTCATTTCGACTCCTCGTTGGACCGAGGTGGAACCGCAGCGGACGGTGGACGCTCGGGCTCGCGCACCGTGTAGCCCTGACCGCGTTGGGTGTGAATGAGCGGGACGTCAAAGTTCATGTCCACTTTCTTGCGGAGACGGGTGATGAAGATTTCCACCGTGCGGGTGTCGTACTCGTGCTCGCGGCGCCACACGCGTTCACACAGCTCGGTCCGCGAGAACACCCGGCCCGGCTCCTGCATGAGGACCTGCAAGACATCGAATTCCCGCGGCGACAGCGTGATGACCCGGCCGGAACGGGTGACGCGACGATGCTGCACGTCCATCGACAGGTCACCGGTGCGAAGCAAGTCAATGGCCTTGGGCGTCGCCCCGCGGCGGCCCATCGCCTCGACCCGCGCCACGAGTTCATCCAGCGAAAACGGCTTGGACAGGTAGTCGTCCGCACCCGCCTTCAGCCCGCGCACCCGATGTTCGACCTCCCCCCGGGCGGTGAGAATGATGACCCGCGAAGGACACAGTTCGCGACGCAGCGTGGCCAAAAGTTCCAGGCCATCCATGCCCGGCAACCCGAGATCCAGCACGATCAGGTCCGGCGGGGCGGCGAGCGCGACCCGGAGGCCTTCGGTGCCGTCGTACTTCGCGGTCACCTGGTGCTCGTGGCGGCTCAGCGCCCGGGAAATGTGGCGGGCCAACTCGGGTTCGTCCTCGATGATCAGGATACGCATGCCAAGACGGTGGGACCAGATCGCAGGGGGGAAGGGAAAAAGTGCGCGGACGGAAGTCCGCCACACCCACCCTGCACCACCGCCCCGCTGGCGTCACGCCTATCCCGACAACAACTCCGCCCATCGATCGCTCCTTCGATCGATGGACGGCAATCCAAATCTACATTTTTGGTGACCCCGCCAGCTCGTTGCATCAACGTACACGGGATGATTCCGGTGGACCGAGCGGCCTCGACTTCCAAGGAGGAACCTTGCCGTCCCCCGGCCCGGCACGAGGATTTCGCCCTGGCACCGCAGGCGTGGTATTATTTCGGACCTCAGCGCGAGTTGTCCCGCGGGCCGGTGCGACTGCAATTGCCCAACGGTCAGGCGTTCGTCGGTTTCCAAACCGCTTCCGGAGCGGTGTCGGTCCTCTCAGCGCGTTGCTGCCACATGAACACCGACCTGGCCCGCGGCTCGGTCGTGGGGGAACGACTGGCCTGCCCGCTCCACGGGTGGGAATTCGGTCGGGACGGCCGTTGCGAACGCATTCCAGTCCAGTCGGAAATTCCGGCCTTCGCCCGCCAGGCCTGTTTTCCCACCGAGGTGCGGCGGGGTCACGTCTTCTTCTTTAACCAAGCCGAGGCGCGTTATCCGCTGCCGTTCTTCGAGGAGGTCGCCCCGGAGGATCTCCACCCGGCCCGGCCGTTCACTCTTGAGGCCAACGTGCCTTGGTACTTCGTCGGCGCCAACGGCTTTGACGTGCAGCACTTCCTCTGCGCCCACGACCGGGTCATGCTGGGCGCGCCGCAGATCGATGCGCCGTCGCCGCATGCGCTGCGCATCACGGTCCGCTTCCAGGTGGCGGGACACTCCCTCGCCGACCGGCTGACGCGGACCTTTGCGGGTCCGGAGGTGACGATGACCATCACCTCGTGGGCGGGCACCCTGCTGACCGTGACAGCCCGGTTTCGCCGCACGACCAGCTACGGGCTCATGACCGTGCACCCGCAGCCCGGCCACCAGACGCGCGCCCGCGTCGTGGTCTGGGTCCGGCGCAGCCGCGGCGCCCTCGGTCGTCGCCTGCTCGATCCGGTCAATGCCTCGATCCGCCGGTCGTTCGTCCACCGCTTCCTCACCTCGGACATCGAGCGCATGGCCGAAGTCCGCCACCACCCTCACCGGCTCCTCCCCATCGACGACTGCTTCGCGCGCTACCTCGACTGGTTGCGCGACCTTCCACCCTGACTCAGTATCCGCCATGTCACGTCACCTCCTCCGCCATTTGCCCGCGCTCCTCCTGACCGTCCTTGTCGCCCTCGCCAGCCCATCTTCCGGCGCCGCCGCCGAGGAGGCGGGCCTCGACGCCCTGCGCGCCGGGGTCATCGACAGCTTTGTGAAGGGCGATATCGACCGCCTGCTGACCTTCCTCGATCCCGAGATCGTGGTCACCTGGCAGAACGCCGAGGTCTGCCGGGGTCCGGCCGAAGTGCGCGCCTACTACGATCGCATGATGAAGGGGGACCGCCCGGTCGTACGCTCCGTCACCGCCGACCCGAAGGTCCTCGGGCGACGCCTGGGATTCGACTGGTCCGTGTCCTGGGGCAACCTGAACGACCACTTCATTCTCTCCGACGGCACCGACCTGCCTCTCAACAGCGTCTTCACGATCACCGCCGCCAAACGGGGCGACCGCTGGCTGCTCACCGGCTACCACGCCTCGGTCAACGCCTTTGACAATCCGGTGCTCGCCCTCGCCATGCGCAAGGTTGCCCTTTGGGCAGCGCTCGGTGGCGCCGCGGCCGGGGCGGTGCTGGCTTGGGTAGTGATCCGGTTGATGCGTCCGCGCAACCCCTCGTCGTGATTCCCCTCCCGGCGCCCTGGGCGGAGCGCTTCCCCGAGGACCTTCCGCTCTTCTCCCAGGCCGCGACCGGGTCGGCCGGCGCCCCGAGCGACGTGTTCCGCCGCCGCGGTCTCGCCGTGGCCACGGCGGCCTGTGCCCTGCGCCTGCACGCCAGGCCTGAAAACCTCGCCTTTCACCAGAAGGTCTGGGACCCAGCCGACGCGGCCGTCACCTCCACCGTTTGTCCCCGGCTCGGCCTGGTTCCTGGAGCCTTCTATCGGGAGCACCCCGGCACCGGCGCCGACGGGGCACGCATCCTGCGTATCCTGAAATCCCTCGGCCATGAGGCCGAACTCATCCCGATCCCCAGTTTCGGCCGGACGGCGGACACGGCGGGCGTCATTCGCGACTGGCTGGCGCGGAGCCCGCCGGAGGGAAGCGTGCTCGTTTCCCTGAGCAAGGGGGCCTGCGACGTCAAAGCGGCGCTCGCCGACCCGGTCTCGGTGCGACACCTGCGCGGCTGGATCAGTCTGAGCGGGTTGGGATCAGGCACGCCGCTGGTGCAGTGGCTCCGGCGGCGTCCCTGGCGCTGGGCCGGGATCTGGCTCATCCTGCGCCTGCGGGGGCACTCCATCGCCGCACTGCGCGACCTCGAGCACGACCCGGACGGCGTGTGTGCGCCCTGGCCGACGCTGCCGCCGGGGCGCCCCCTGGTCCATGTGCAGGGAATTCCCCTTCCCCACCACCTTCACCACCCCTGGGCGCGTCGGGGACACCGTCGGCTCGCCCCGTTGGGACCCAACGACGGCGGTGGAGTGCTCCTCGCCGATGTCGAACGCTGGCCCGGAATCGTCCATCCTGTGTGGGGGGCCGACCACTACCTGCAACCCGGCTGGCCACTCGAAGCGGAGCTCACCCGGGTGTTCCAGGCGTTCCTGCACCGCTGCGGGTGACGCCCCGCCAGGCCCAGCGATGGGCAGCGAAGCCGAGCGCAAGGCCCGCCACCAAGTCCAGCACCCAGTGCTGCCCGGTGGCCAGCGTCGCCGCGAGCACCGCCGCGCTCCAGGTCAGGTAGACGGCGCCGAGGCCGATTCTCAACGGGAGCGAGCGTCCCGAAAATTCCACCATCCGCGCCGCCAGTCCCCCCAGCAGGACCAGGAAGCCGGCATGCAGGGACGGAAACGCATTGTACGGGCCGTCCGCCCCGCGCACCCACGCCACCGGGCCGGCCCCGGGATCAAGCGTTCCCCGAGGGGACGCCACCGGAAAAAGCGCAAAGCAGACAAAGGCGGGCAGGCTCAGAGCCAGGAAGCACCGCACGTAGGCCCGGAGGTGGTCCCGCCTGTCGATCAGCCACGGGAGGAGTCCGGAAAGCAGAAACGGCGACAGGTAGATCCAACCCCAGCCGGCCGTCCCGGCCGGAGCCCAGGAATCGAGCGGGGTCCGCGGCAGGGTGCGCACCCGTCCCGGCGGAACACGCGACAACACCCCGTACGCCAGCCAGAAGCCCGTGCTGAGGACCAGGCTGAGGAACAGCTTTTCCGGGACCAGCGCGCCAAAGCGACTGCGCATTCCCCGTCCCACCCTCGGCTTCGCACCCGCCGCCGGCGGTCCGGGACTCACGAAATGATCCGGCCGGAGTACCGGTTGCTCACCCGTTCCAGGGCGCGTCGCGGCCCCCTCCACATGCGCAGGTAGGCCCAGGGCAGGAAGCCCCGCGGCGGCGCGCCCGAGTCACTCAGCGCCGGCAGGTGGACCCACGGCACCGTCGGGTGTTCGTGGTGGTTGAGGTGCCAGTTGTGGTTCAGCCAGACGAGGTCGAGCGGGGCCCAGATCCAGAGGTTGCGCGCGCCGCGGGTGACGTGACGCTCGGTGCCGTAGTGGTGCACATACTGCATGGCGGACCACATGAATCCAAATCCTGCATACATCACCAGGTAGTTGACCACCGGGATGGCGAACGCCCAGACCAGCAGGACATGCAGCACGATCGCCGCGGCGCACTCGACCTGGATGAACCGGCGGTAGCGGGGGTTGAGCGACTCCATGAATGCCGCCGAAGGCTGGTCGACGTGCCAGTATTTCTTGTCCACCGTGAACGGAAGGAAGAGGAACACCACGTTGCTCAGCACCACCACCACCCAATAGAGCCCGGTGACGATGCCGTAGAGCACGAGGAAGCGCCAGACCTTGTGATCGCCGTCGAAGTAGAGGTCGAAGGCCTCGTCGTCGGAGCGGTTGCGCAGGCGATGCCCAAGGTGTCCCTGCCGGATGAGATGAAAGGGCGCTGGGAAAAACAGCGACATGAACGATCCCAAAAGGTCGTTCCCAGTCCGGTTGGGCAGCAGCATCGCATGCTCGGCCTCGTGGATGATTGAGTAGACCGAGTTTCCCAGCAGCCCGAAGCCCACCGCCAGTCCCGCCAGCTCCCAGAACCCCTCCGCGCGCGCCGCCAGCCAGCAGCAGCCGGCAATCCCCGCCAGCTGCAGTCCGGTGATGACAAGGTTGATCCGCCAAGGGATGCGTTGAGGAGGAATCGCCGCGTTCATGACCGGGAAGAATGTGGCCTGGCTTCGCCTGGGAGAATGACCTTGAGGCTTGCCAGGATCACACCTAGAGCAAGCGCCAACTCCTGGCCGACCATGAAGCCCGCACCCTCTTCCGGCCGCCTTCGGGTGGTTTTGATCTCGCCCAAAGGCCCCCTTTACCGGCACCGCGGGGGCATCTGGAAAAAGTCGCTGCGCTACCAGCCTCTGACCCTGACCACGCTGGCGGCCCTAATCCCCCACGACCTGCCCGTGGACCTGCGGTTGATCGACGAGGGGGTTGCCGACGTGCCGGACAACCTGGAAGCGGACCTGGTCGGCCTCACCGTCATCACCGGCACCGCCCGGCGCGCCTACGAGCTGGCGGATCGCTTTCGCGCACGCGGGATCACGGTCGTGCTCGGCGGCCCGCACGTTACCCTCGTGCCCGACGACGCCCAGCCGCACGCCGACGCCACGGTGGTGGGTTATGCAGAAGACACCTGGCCGCAGCTGCTCCGCGACGTCTGGGCGGGCGATCTCAAGCCCCGCTACCGCCAGTCCCCGGATCTCGACCTCGGCGGCCGTCCGTTTCCCCGCCGTGATCTTCTGCCCAGCTCGCATTTCCTGACCAACAATGTCTTCGAAGCGACGCGTGGCTGCGTGCACGCCTGCGACTTCTGCGTCGTTCCCACCGCCTGGGGCCGAAAGCCGTTCCAGAAACCGGTGGAGGAGGTGATCGCCGACATCCGCCAGCACGGGGCGCGCAAGCTCATCTTTATCGACCTCAACCTCATCGCCCACCGGGGCTACGCCCTCGCGCTCTTCCGCGCCCTCATCCCCCTCCGGGTGCAGTGGTACGGGCTCGCCACCGTGCTCCTCGCCGACGATCCCGAACTGCTCTCACTCTGCTCGCGCAGCGGCTGCCGGGGGCTGCTCATGGGGCTGGAATCGATCTCACCGGCCAACCTGAAGCAAAACCACAAGAGCTTCAATTCCCCGGACAACTACGGGCTTGTCGTCCGACGCCTCCACGACCACGGCATCGCGCTGCAGGGCTGCTTTGTCTTCGGACTCGATGAAGACGAACCCGACGTGTTTCTCAAGACCGCCGAATTCGCCGTCCAGGCCCACATCGACCTGCCTCGCTTCGCCGTCGTCACGCCCTTTCCCGCCACCCCGCTCTACCAGCGGCTCCTCGCCGAGGGCCGGATCCTCACTCACGATTGGGAACTCTACGACGCCCAGCACGTCGTCTTCCGTCCGGCCCGCATGACGGTCGAACAGCTGCAGACCGGGGTGGAGGCCGCGTGGAGACACGCCTATAGCGTCGGCTCCATCCTCCGGCGTATCCGTCACTCCCCTGCACCCTGGGCGGTCAGGCTCGGCACCAATCTCGGATACCGCTTCTATGCGCACAACCTGAGCCGGTTCTACAACTGCGACTGGATCATCGGCCGCGCCCCGGCCCGTCCCGAGACCGTCCGCCAGCAGGCAGCCTGACCCGCGCATGCGCATCACGCTGGTTCATCCCTGCATCGGCCGCCGTCCCGGCCAGAAGTACATCCGCACCTGGCAAATGGAGCCGCTGCCGGCCGCCACCCTGGCCGGGCTCACGCCCAGGGACGTCGAGGTGCGGTTCTACGACGACCGGATGGAGACGATTCCGTTCGACGAACCGACCGACCTGGTTGCCCTCAGCGTCGAAACCTACACCGCCAAACGCGCCTATCAGATCGCCTCGGAGTACCGTCGCCGGCGGGTGCCGGTCGTGATGGGCGGGTTTCACGCCGCGCTCTGCCCCGACGAGGTGGCGCGCTACGCGGACGCGGTGGTGATCGGCGAAGCGGAGCTGACCTGGCCGCGGGTGGTCGACGACGCCCGGCACGGGCGTCTGCAGAAGTGCTACCGTCAGGAGACCCGCCCGTCACTCGCCGGCCTGCGCCCGGACCGGTCGATTTTTCGTGGCAAGCGCTACCTTCCCATCGGCCTGGTCGAGGCCGGACGGGGGTGTCATTTCAAGTGCGACTTCTGCGCGGTGCAGACCGTCTTCGAGTCGACGCAGACGCGGCGCCCGGTCGACGACATCCTCGAGGAGCTCTCGCGGATGAAGCACGAAAAGAAGCTGTTCTTCTTTGTCGACGACAACATCACTTCGAACCTGGCCCAGGCGAAGGAGTTCTTCCGCGCCCTCATCCCCCTCGGCCTGCGCTGGGTCAGCCAGTCCAGCATCAACGCCGCCCACGACGAGGAGTTCCTCGACCTCCTCGTCCGCAGCGGCTGCCAGGGCGTGCTGATCGGCTTCGAGAGCCTCAATCCATCAAACCTGAAGGCGATGAACAAGGTGTTCAACACCCAGCGGGGCGGGTTCGAGAAGGCCCTGGCCAACCTGCGGCGTCACCGTATCCGAGTCTACGGTACGTTTATCTTCGGCTACGACAGCGACACCCCGGAGAGTTTCGATCCCACCGTGGCCTTCGCCCAGGAGCATGGGTTCTACATCGCCGCCTTCAATCACCTGACCCCATTTCCCGGCACGCCGCTCTACCAGCGCCTGGTGGCGGAGAACCGCATGCTCTACGAAACGTGGTGGCTGGACGACCGTTACAGCTACAACCGCATTCCCTTTCAGCCGCGGGGCATGGAGCCGGACACGCTGCAACGCGGCTGCGTCGCGGCCCGGCGCCGATTCTACTCCTGGCCGAGCATCCTCCGGCGGGGGCTCGACCCGGTCAACCGCTCGAACGGTTTCATGTGGCGAAACTTTTACCTGATCAATGCGCTGCATCGCAACGATGTCAGCCTGCGCGACCACTATCCGCTGGGTGACGAGGCCTGGCAGGGCACGCTGCTTCCGGCGCAGTGAAGGCTTTGCACGCACCGACCACGTTCCGAGCCCTGCGTCCGGAGGACGACGCGGAGGTCCGCCGCCTGCTGCACTCCGCGCCCATGGATGGCGCCATCCGGCTTCGGCTCACCCAGGATCCCTCCTACTTCGCGGCCACGGGAATCGGCGGCGCCGAGGAGATCCTCCTGGTGGCGCACCAGGCAGCGCGCCTGGTGGCCCTCGGGCGGTGCACGGTCCAGGACCGGTTCGTCCATGGCCAGCCGCGACGCTGCGGCTACCTGGCCCACCTGCGCCTCGCCCCGGACGCGGTCTGCCGGGGCGCGTTGGTGCGCGACGGTTTCCGGGCCTTCGCCGCCGCCCTCGCCTCCCGGCCGGCCGAGCTCTACTTCACCAGCATCCTCGACGACAATGCCCGGGCCCGGAGCGTGCTGGAACGGCGCCGGCCGGGGATGCCCGTTTATACGCGGATCGGTGGTTATGCGACGTTTGTACTGAACGCTCCGGCCGCCCACACGGCCCCTTTCCTGCGGGAACGAGCCGAAACCGCGCTGGCCCGCGCCGGCTTCCGCATCGTCTCCGGAGCCTCCCTCGGGCCCGCCGGACTGGCCGACGCCCTGAACCGCCTGGCGCGCGCCCACCCCCTCGCACTCGCCTGGAGCGAAGCCCTGCTCGGCCGACTGTCCGGCCACGGGCTCGGAGTCGGCGACTTTTCCCTGCTGCAGGAGGGTGCCCGCTGCGTCGCCGCGTTTGCCCTCTGGGATCAGCGGGCGTTCCGGCAGATCACCGTTGACAGCTATCAGCCTCCCCTCGGTCTGCTGCGTCATGCCTACAACGCCTACGCCACGCTGAGCCGGCTTCCCCGCCTGCCGCCTCCGGGGGGAACCCTGCGTCAGGCCTTTGTCAGCCCGCTGCTCGGCGCGGCCGACGTCACCGGGGCTCTCCCCGCCTGGATCGACTACGCCCGCGCCCAGGCCGGCGAACGGGGGCTGCACTACGTCGTGCTTGGACACGGCACCGGCGACGCCGCGCGCGACCGCACCTTCGGCGCCCTGCGGGCGCGGCGCATCGCAAGCACGCTCTTTCGGGTCGCCTGGGACTTCGAGCCGTCCGCGAACGGCGCGGCACCCACCCCACCATGGGACCCGGAGGTCGCATTGCTGTGAACGCCCCACCCGAGTCACTCGTTTCCCAGGCCTGGGCCCGCACGGACGTCACGCCGGCGCTGCGAGACGAAC
This sequence comes from Opitutaceae bacterium, assembly GCA_016794725.1. Taxonomy (GTDB): domain Bacteria; phylum Verrucomicrobiota; class Verrucomicrobiia; order Opitutales; family Opitutaceae; genus UBA6669. Next base: position 9,378 of record JAEUGZ010000474.1, read on the forward strand.
TCCACGCGCTGCTTGATCGTCACTTCGAAGGCGTCGATCCGGTCCAGTTCTCGGCCGACCTCGATGAGAAAAGCCACGTCATCCTGCTCCGGCGCGGCCCCACCCTCGTAGGGTTCAGCACGCTGCTGGTCTACGAAACCTGCGTCGACGGCGAAGCGGTCTCGGTGGTCTATTCGGGCGACACCATCGTCGACCCCGAGGCCTGGCAGAGCCCCCTGCTCGCCCGCGCCTGGATCACGACCGTGAACCGGCTGCGGAAATCGTATCCAAACGGGCGTTACTATTGGCTGCTGCTCTCCTCCGGATTCCGGACCTACCGGTTCCTGCCGGTGTTCTGGCGGGAGTTTTTTCCACGCCACGACCGATCCACACCGGCGCCGGCCTCCCGGTTGCTCGACGCCCTGGCCCGGGAGCGCTTCGGGCCGGCTTACCTGCCCGACCGGGGCGTGGTTCGTTTCGCGCGGCCGCAGCGGCTGCGGCCGCCGTTCCGCGCGGTTCCTCCGGGGCGGGACCGCGATCCCCATGTCGCTTTCTTTCTGCAGCAAAATCCGGGACATCTGCAGGGGGATGAACTCGTCTGCCTGACGGAGCTATCCGCGGCGAATCTCACCCCGGCGGGGCAACGCATGGTGGCCCACCCGACGCCATGATACCGATGCTGGCCAACCTCGGCTGGCTGGCGTCAAACGTCGGATCGCGCCGGCGTTTCCTGCGCCAGCTGCGGGATCCCGTGGGCACCCAGGACGAACGGCTGCGCAGCCTGATCGCAGGCCACGCCGCGACGGAGTTTGGACGCGCCCACCACTTCGACCGGATCGATTCGGCCGCCGCCTTCCGTCGCCAGGTTCCCCTCTGCACCTACGAGGACCTGGCTCCGGCGATCGACCGTATCCGTCGCGGCGAACCGAACGTGCTGACCGATGATGCTGTCACGCACCTGGTTCCCACCAGTGGCTCCTCCGCTGCCTGCAAGCTCATCCCCTTCACCGCCACCCTCCAGCGCGAGTTTCAGGCCGCCATCGGCCCCTGGGTGTCCGATCTGTACTTCTCGCACCCCCGCGCCCTGCGGGGCCCTTCCTACTGGGCGATTTCGCCCTCCCCGCCATCGGATTCCCGGGCCGATTCCGTGGTGCCGATCGGGTTCGAGGACGACAGCCAGTACCTCGGCGGCGTGCGTCAGCGTCTCGTCACCGCCGCGCTGGCGGTGCCTTCGGGCGTGCGTACCGTCTCGGACCGGGAGACATTCTTTCTGCTCACCGCGGTCTGTCTCCTGCGCCGAGAGAATCTCGGCGTCATCTCGGTCTGGCATCCCTCGTTTCTCCTGCTGCTCCTCACCTCCCTGCAACGGCACTGGGACGAGGCGCTGGCGGTGTTGGAATCCGGAGAACTCCCCCCCACGCGCCCCGTGTCCGGACCGCTGCTGATCGCGCTGGGGCTTAAGTCACACCCGGAACGCGCCCGCTTCCTCCGCCGGCTTGGTCCCGATCGTCCGGCTGCTTTCTGGCCCGGTCTCTCGGTGATCAGCTGCTGGACCCAGGCCCACGCCGCGGTGGCGGCTGCCGAAGTGGCGCGGCGTTTTCCCGGCGTGGTCATCCAACCCAAGGGCCTGCTCGCCACCGAGGGAGTCGTGACCATACCCTTCGAGGGTACCCATCCGCTGGCGGTGGGTTCGCACGTCTACGAGTTCCTCGACGACGAGGGACGCCTCCACCTCCTCGACCAACTCGTGGAAGGAGCCCGCTACGAAGTGGTGCTCACGACCGGCGGCGGGCTCTGGCGCTATCGCCTGGGCGACCGGGTGCAGGTCGCCGGTCGGAAGGCGGCAACCCCCTGCCTCGAGTTTGTCGGCCGGGCCGGCGTCGTTTCGGACCGCTTCGGCGAAAAGCTGGTGGAGGAGTTTGTGTCCGGCCTGCTCGCCCGGCTTGTCCGCCGCTCACCGGGCCCGGTCGGCTTTGTGCTGCTGGCCCCGGAGTCGGACGGAACGCGTGGACACTACGTCCTTTTCTGGCAGTCGGATCACGCCGCGCCCGACCCCGGCATGGTCGACCGGCTCCTGTGTGAGAATCCCCACTACGCCTGGTGCCGGCAGCTCGGCCAGCTTGGGCCGGTTCGGGTCATCCTCCCGGGCCCCGACGCCCACCTCCGCTACGCGGAGCGGATCGGCTCACGCCAGCGCCTGGGAGAACTCAAGCCCCCGGCCCTCTCGCTGCTCGACGGTTGGACCGCCTGGTTCGCCAGGCGAGCAGGGGAGGCAACCAGACCGGACAACAACCGATGATCCCCGCTCAGGGATCGCGATCCATCGGCATGGATTGAGGGGCGTGACCGTGACGTCGGCGCGAGTACGGTCAGGGTTCTGCCCGGTTTACCTCTTTCCGTCAGTCCTTTGCCGTCGGCATGGGCAGATTGAACTCCCGCAGGATTGCTTCGACCCGGGCCACGAGATCGGCGTTCGGGTCGTTCGGATTGAGTCCGGCGTGGCGCACGGTGCCGTCGGGCGCGAGGATCGCGACGAAGGGAATGCCCCCGACCGCATAGTCCGGGTTGAAGACCTTCTCCTCACTGAAGGCCACATCCCAGGTGATTCCATGCTTTTTCATGAAGACGGGCATGAGTCCCATTTCGCGCTCAGGATCCCGGCTGCAGTCGATGGGCTTCGACTCCACATGGTGGACCTTGCCCTGCAGGCTGGTGACACCGAGAAACGTGACCGGCGAGTCCCAGAAATGAGCCACTTCCTCGCGCACCCGCGGAAAGGAGCCGATACACGGCCCGCACCAGGTCGCAAAGAAGTCCAGCACGACCACCCGCCCCTTCAGATCATCAAGCGTCTTCAGTCCTGTCCGGCTCGACCACGCGAAGTGCAGGGCCGGTGCCGGTTTTCCCACAAGACGGGCGATCTTTTCCTCTCTTTCCTTGGCCCGAGCCGCTTGTTCCGCAACTTGCGTGGCGAACTTGAGCTTTCCCTCAGGTGTCAGGTAATCCAGAACGCGATCCGCCATCACCGCTGTCTCGGTTCCTGGATAGCCGGCCTTCAGCTCCAGGAGCAGTTTCCTGCCCGTTTCCTCGTCGTGCAGCACCTCGATATGGATGTAGGCCTTGACCATCACGAGCGACGCCATCTCGTTGGACTTTTCCGGATGCAGCTTCAGGAGCGTATCCAATTCTTCAAATTCCGGTGCGAACAGTTCCGCCGTAGGCGATGCATGCTGCCTCTTTTCAGCCATTCTTTCGGTGATTCGCGCAATTTCAGCCTGGAGCGCCGCATCCGCCTGTGCAGAGGTTTCCTCGGACCAGCCATCACCGGCCCCAACGCACCCTATTGTGAGTCCCACAAGGAATCTAAAGAGGCGACTTTTCATGCCATGAACCGGATTCCACGACGCGACGCCCTCAGAACGCCTTCTTCACGCTCACCCAGGTGCTGCGCAGGCGCAGGTCACCGTAGGGGCTGAAAAAATAAACGGCCGACGAATAGGCGTCGTAGGGCGGTACCTTGTCGAATACGTTTCGCACCCCGACCTGGACCGACAAACCCGAAAGCAGCTTTGAGCGGGACAAGGCCACTCGCGGACCGGACTCCATCTTCCGCGGATCGAAGTCATGGCTCACGAAAACATCGTGATAGATTTGCGACGCAATACTCTCCCGGCCCTGCGCCCGCACGTAGGACCCGTTCACTCCACCGTTGCTGCTCTGTCGCGAAGCCGGGCCACCGGCCGCGCCGTATTGCTTGTAAGAGTCGAAATAACGCGCCGCCCAGCTGACGGTCCAGCTACGATATTCCCAGGTCAACGTTCCGTTTCGCTTGTGTTTGGGCGCGCCACTTTCATTCGGCGAATAGCCCGCGGCCTCGTAGCTGGGCAGCGTCAGGGAATACTGGCTCTTCAGGTGCACAATGATCGACTCGGCGTAGCTGAACCCGAATTTGCCGACCAAGGTCTTGCGCGAGTAGTCCGCGCTCACATCCCAGCCCGTCGTCTCGCGCTGATAGAGGTTCAGGGCGCTGGCATCCACCCGCGTGATGGCCCCGGCCGCCGAACGTGTCACGCGGTCCTGGTAGGTCGACTCCAGGTTCACGATCTGCTGGGGCGTGAGGGTCGCAATGAAGTCATCCTGGCGGACCCGGTAGTATTCCGCATTCAGTCGCAGTCCCTTCAACGCCGGCAGGCGCGGTTCCCAGATGATGCCGCCATTGAAGCTCTGCGCATTCTGCGGTTTGAGGTCGGGATTCCCGCCCGAAAGGATTTGCACGCCGACCGTCGTGCCTGTCCTGGGATCCAAGACGTTGGTCAGCGTCGCCGAGGGCACCGGATTCCTGACCAGTTGCGTCGGAGTCGGTGGCAGAAATGCAGACGCGACGGAGGCCCGGATCGTGATCTCCTCCACAGGCTGGTACTTGATTCCCACGGTGCCGTTGGTCGACACATACTTGGCCTCGGAAAAATAAGGCTGCCCGCTGATCGTCGGCCCGCTGTAGGTCGTGGCTCCCGTCAGGGGATTGATGTTCGCCACCGTCGTTCCGGTATCGACGGTGTAGCGCTCGCTCCGGCCGGAAGCCTGCAGTTCCAACGCATGCACGAGTGGCAGCCAACCCTGCTTGATCAACGGCAGCTTGACTTCGGCGTATCCGCTGTCGGTCACTTGTCGGCGGACGAGATAGGCCTGGATGGAGTTTCCCGACGGACGGTTCAGGTAGGTAGTGGTGACGGTGCCCGGCAAGGCCCGGGCGATGCGGTGTCCCGCCCCCAGAGTCAGGCTGGGCGTGCCCCACGGCAGCGACCACAGCGGACCCGATCCACGCAGGGCAAAGTCATCCAGATCGGAGGAACTGTTGGCGCGCTGCAGCGCGGAGTACTTGGCGTTGTCCACCGGATAGAGAAAGGGATCAAGGAAGGGATTCACCACGCCGCTCGCCTCGTCCGCCAGGCGTCCCACGAGATCCAGGGATGGCGCGACATACCGGTAACGGCTGGTCGACCACGTGTAGTCAAACTCGCCCGTCCAGTTGCGGGGCAGCTGCACCACGGCCCCGAGGGTGAGGTTGCGCGAAAGCATCCGTGTCGTCTGCTCGGCATCCACCCGGTCCGGCGCTCGCACATAAACCGTCTGGTTGAAGGGATTGATCGGAGAGGACGCCGGAATCGAGTAGGCGATCAGGTTGATGTTGTAGATTCCCGACGTGCGGTTGTCCGCATAGGAAAAATCGGCGAACAGCTCGACCTTGGAGCCCGTCTGTCGGCGCAGGCTGGCACTGAAGGACCGGGTCCCGATCTTCGGCAACAGTTGCTGCAAGAGGCCGGAGGGGGATTGGGTGGATGCGGGCAATTCGTAGTTCCACTTGCCGGCGTTGGCGGCAAGGGAGGCATAGAGGGCCCCAGTCGAGGTCGTCGGAGCCGTGCCGGGCGCAAGGAACGTGCGATCGGAAGGCAGCACCACGCCGTTCTTCAAGGTCAGGGTCGGGGTCAGCTCGGAGGAGATGTTCGTCACCGTACCCACCGGCGGATTGAAAAAGGAGCCCAGTTGATCGGGATAGTTGGCCAGCAGGGTATTCACATTCTGCTGGAACGCCGCACGGCGGTCCTGCAGCAGAAAGCGGCTACTGTCGGTCCACGCCGCCGTGAGCAGCAGGTGGGTCTTTCCACCCTCGAGGGGAAAACCGTAGGACGCCGAGACCGAGCGGCGGGCCGTGTCGCTGTCAAAGGTGTTGTCATACGTCATCCGGATCTCCCCGCCGGCGTAGTTTCGTTTGGTGATGATGTTGACGACGCCGCCCAGCGCGCTGCCACCGTAGATACCTGAGGCGGCGGCCGGCAGCACCTCGATCCGCTCGATCGAGCTGAGCGAGAGGCCGTTCAAATCCGCCTGGAATGAGTTTCCCAGCAGCGTGAATCCGGCGGCGCGCCGGCCATTGATCAGGATCAGCGTCTTGTCCGCCCCCAATCCGCGCAGGTTGATCGAACTCGTATTGCCCGCCGTGTTGGGTGTCTGCTGGCCGTTGCTGCGTGCCGTCGCATTCATGGTCAGGCGCTGCTTGAGAAAATCCTCCACATTGATGGCGCCTGACTGGTCGATGGTATCCGAATCGAAGATATAATACGGTTGAACGTCATTGATCGTTCTGGGGATGTCCATGTTGCCGCCGACAAAGGGCTTCACCCGGCGACCCTCGACAGAATAGGCGTCCAGCTCGATCACGCCGTCATTTTTTTTTGCGCTGACAATGTAGTCTTCAAGTTGGACGACTCCCGGTACTTTCAGCGGCAGCGTCACTGCACCGAGCGTGTAGGTACGACCCTCCTTGACCGCAACATCGGTGACCCGGGTGTTCTGCATCCCCTCGGCGGATATGCCGAGGGTGAGAATTCCAGCCGGTACCTGATCAATGGAAAAACTCCCCCGCGAGTCGGTCAGGCCGGACAGCGTCGTTCCCAACACACCCACCCGGGCTTCGGCGACGGGTTTGCCCGTTTTCTCCTCCCGCACGCTCCCCTCGATTCTCCCGGTGCGGGCACCGGGCTCTCGTGCAATGACGAAATTCGCCCCCTTCTGACTCGGACGGTAGCCGGTTCCGGCCAGGAGGCGAGTGAGGGCCTCCAACGGTTCCATGTCCCCGCTGACGGCGTTGGCCTTGATGTCGGTCAAGTTGGCTTCGTAGAGGACCTGCTTGCCCGACTGTTTGGTGAAACTGCGGAGGGCTTCGGGAATGGGCTGGGCCGGGATGTCGAAGGTGGTCGAGGCCTCAAGGCCCCTCGCAGACGCCAAACCGAGGGCGATGATGATCAACCGAAAGACAAGCGTGGAAAAGTGGGGAGCGAAGAGCCCGACTAAGTTTGCCATAACCTAGGAACGAACGACCCGCTGGAATCACCAGTTCGGCCCGTGAAGAAAATTCCACGGAAGCCGGCTAACTCCCTTTCGGAAGACCCGCTACCGGCTGCCGATCCGGAAGGATCCATCTGGCATTTCGGCGATCTGAACTGAAAAGGCCGTTTCCAGGGCTGACAGGATCAAGGGCAAATCCTTGACGGGAAAATTGCCGGCCGCTTTGCGCTGCGCAAGTTCGGGGGCCACGATGATCGTTCGTCCATGAAACGCGCCCAGTCGTTCGGCCGCTTCGGCCAGGGTCAGACCGTCAAATGCGAAAAGCCCCGACCGCCACGCAATGACTGCCTCCAATTCATGCGGGGCCAGGGTGCGAATCGTTTGGTCAGTCGCATCGACCTGTTGTCCAGGCGCGAGACGTATCGACTTCTGATGGTCGTTCTCGATTGCCACCGATCCTTCGAACAGCGTGACCACCGGGGGCTGATCGGGGGACACGCGAACATTGAAGACCGTACCCAATACCCGGACCGTCCCCTGTGGAGTGCGCACGACAAAGGGATGGTCCGCATCTTTTGAAACGGAAAAGTACGCTTCGCCCGCCTTCAGATCCACGGTGCGGCGCCCATAACGAAAGTCGGTGCGGATTTCCGTTTGAGCGTTCAGTTCCGCCTGCGAACCATCGGGCAGTACGATGGCCTTCGACTGGGCCACGGGTGCCGAAAAGGACCCGGTTTGCCGGACGAATGGAATGGCCCACAGCATCACAATGCCCATCGCAACCCCGGCTCCCGCGACCATGCGCCTTCGGGACTTTTTCTTCCGACGCACTTTGAGCTTCTCCAAAATTGCATCGGCCATGCCGGATTCGGTTGGCCAATCGAGCGCCGTACCTCCTTTCCGCGTCAGGAGCGGCGGCGTGGGTGGATTGTCGTCCGTCGTCATGGCAATAGCGAGGAGACGCCGTGCGCCCGGAGGAAGGACTCGCACAGCTTGAGCCCCTTCTGGATATGGAATTCTACGGTCCGAACCGAGATCCCGAGAGCGGCCGCCACTTCTTTTTGAGACCGGCCTTGGAGCTTGTGCATTATGACCACCTGGCAGCACTTGGCAGGCAACGCATCCAGGGCAGCGGCAAAGATCTCGGCGAGTTCGTCATGGGTGAGGGCTTGGGACGGAGTGGCCCCATCATCTATAACGCCCGAGATATCCAAACTACTGGCTGTCGCGAAGGGAGAACGTCGTTTTCGGCGAAGAAAATCGAGCGCCAGATTCTGCGCCGACCGGAACAGAAAGGACTTCGCGGAGGCGATGGGACGGATCGCATTGCGCTTCCAAAGTCTCAGGAACGACTCCTGGACAACATCATCCACCTCGTGACGAACCTCCGGAAATTTCCCGTTTAGCCACGCGCGCAACTGGGGTCCATGCGGGTGAACTTCCTTCAAAAACCATTCGCTCCCCGACTCCGGGTGGGTGAGCAGGGGCGCAACGCACGAAGGCGCGGTGGGCGCTGGATTTGAAGCGTTGCCGGGATTGCTCACGAGAATTGGATACCCAGCACGGATTGCGCCAAGCGCCGCGGAATGCGAGTCCGTAATTGGAGGCACCAGCGGATTGCAGTCCTGGAGCGGCCCGCTCCTGACATTCACCCGGAGCTCCTCAACGAGGAAAGACAGGGCGGCGGCACCCGGTGCCCGTTCACCGGCGTGGACTGAGCCAGCGGGAGGACCAGATCGGAACCAACTGTGGTTTGGGCGCGGCTGCTGGGGCGGATGACGGCGCCAGCCGGGGAGGGGCCGTCGGAGCCACCGCGTCGCCCTCCGGCGCAGTCACCGCGGCGGCCACCGCATCGCGGGGAACACGCCAGTACACCACCCGACCGGATTCGAAGGCCACGTATCCACCCGCATCATATATCCAGGTGGCCCAGCCACGCGAGAAATTGCAGAAGAGCGGTTCCCCGACTTGTGATACCACCGAGCCCTCCGTGACGCCGACGCGCAGGTCCGCCCAGTTGGCATGCACCGCCACGGGTGCCAGCACCAGGAAGAAGAAAAAACTCTGCAACACTCGCCTCATGCCTCCAGACTACCACGCCTGGACCACGCTGTCGCATCGGTTATTGGCCTAGACCCCGCAGGCTTGGTTCAGAATTGTGCCTAGGGTGTTTCGGGCGCGAAATTTCATTTGCCCCCGGCCGCGCCCAAATCGCGATTTTTGGTGATTCCCAACCCGCCGCCGGCCAGTCAGAAGCAGGGTGCGCTATCCGTCCCACTTCCTTCCCGCCTCGGACTTTCCCCTAGGTGGACCGGGCCGCCTCGCCGAACTCCCTCCCCCACCCGCCCCCTTTTACCGCATGACGACTTCTGTTTTTCGCCCCGGTTACTGGCGCCTCGCCCTCACGGGACTGGTTTCGACCGTCTCCGGCGTTGCCGCACCCGCTTATGACTTTTTCATCTGCGCCACCCTCAACCGCAACTATGTGGTCGGATCAAAAATCGTCACCACCAATGGCGTCTTCCAACGCGACGCCACCCAGGGTTGGGCGCACGTGGGCTACAACGACACCACGCTGTCCGCCGTCGCATTCGACCCGCGCGACCGTCAGGTGATCTACACCTCGGCGCTGAACGGCTGCTGGCGCTCGCTCGACGGGGGCCGCACCTGGCAGATCAACACCGGCTGGGAGATCACGGAGGCGCGCGATGTCGCCGTTGATCCTCACGCGCCGGATCACGTCTACCTGGCCTTTGTCAACGGCGTCGCCGTCTCGACCGATCGCGGCCAGACGTGGGCGCGACGGGAAAAGGGACTGCCCGACCGCGGCAAGTACACCCAGACGATCAAGGTCGATCGCACGCGCGCGGGCCGGGTGCTCGCCGGCTGCGAACTCGGCATCTACCTGACGAAGGACGGCGCACAGCGCTGGAAACGGGTGCTCGCCACGCGCGGCACGGTCAATGAACTCCAGCAGTCCTGGCACGATCCGAAGATCTGGGTGGCGGTGACGCAGAACGACGGCGCCTGGGCATCCCAGGACAACGGCGAATCCTGGAAACAATTCCCCACCGTCCCCACCTCCGAGGCGCTCTACAACATCGCCATGGACCCCACCCAGCCGCAGCGGCTCGTCATCGGAAGCTGGGCTCACGGCGTGCTCGCCACCGAGGATGGCGGCAAGACGTGGCAGGCACGCAACGCCGGCCTGCCCGAGCCGCATCAGGTCTGGCGCGTCGGCATCGAACCCACCACCGGACGTCTGCTCGCGAGCGTGGTCGGTCAGACCCTGTTCGCCTCGGAGGACTTCGGTCGCACCTGGACCCGCGAAGCCCTCGACGGTTCGCGGGTAAATGCCTTCATCACCGTCCCGCGCGCCCACACCACCGCCTCCAAAGAGAAGTAAACCGCCGGCCGCCTCCTTGAGGGCCGCGCCTTGCGCGAGCCTGACGTCGAAAACGGACCAAACCAGGCACCCGCGCAAGGCGCGGCCCTCCACTCCAGTTCACAGCCCTTCAGTCATGAAACACCTTCTCCCCCTCGCCTGCCTGCTCCTCTGCGCCCTGGCCCCGCTGCGGGCGCAGCCGTCGTTTTCCGGCCCCATGCCTTCGCCCCGGGTGGTCGAGGACGCCGCCGAACGCCGGCGCGCCTACCTTGCGCGTCTCGATGAGGAGATCGACTGGGTGGCGGGTGACACCAAGTACCGCACCGACGATCCGGCCAACTTCGACATCGCCGAAGTGGTGGCCCGGTTGATACGTCGCCAGGATGTCGACGGCTGCTCGCGTCGCGTCATCGAGCTCATGCAGCAGCCGGGCACCGGGCCGTTCTGGATGTTCCCCACCGTTTGTCTCGCCTACACCGGACGCGACCTGCTCTCGGCCGAGGCCAGGGCCTCGATCCGGCAGGCCTGGCGCACGTCGCGGCAGATTCGCGGCGACACCGAGAACCACTTCGTCATGTACTACGTGTCGCTCTACCTGATGAATGAGCTCTATCCCGATGACGCGGGCGATCAGTGGTACACCGGCCGCAGCTCCGCGGAGAATCGCGCGGAGGCCAAGGCCTACCTGACGAACTGGATGGACCTCGCCACCACCGTCGGCCAGGGCGAGTTCAACCCCACGCACTATGTGGGCGAATACCTGATCCCCCTGCTTTTCCTCAAGACCTGGGCCCGGGACCCGGAAATGCGCCAGCGCGGGCACATCATGCTCGACTGGATTTTCGCCGAGCTCGCCTCCACCACGCTCAACGGCGTGCTGCGCGGACCGAACGCCCGCACCGACGAGGGTTCGGTCATCGAGCGCTGGAACGCTATGGCGTCCCACTTCAGCTGGCTCGCCTTCGGCAACACCCCGCCGCCCGCGGCCTACGCCATCTGGGGCGTGTACTTCGCCTTCGCCGGCGCCTCGTACGAGGTTCCCGAAGTCATCTACCGCATCGCCGTCGACCGCAGCGGTGACTACGTGCAACGCGACCACAAGCGCACCCGGCGTCGCTGGCGCTACAGCGACGTCGAATGGGCCCCGATCTACAAGACCAGCTACATGCGGCGGGACTACGCCGTGGGGTCCTACCAGGGAGGATTGGCCGACCCGATTCAGACGCACGTCTGGGACGTGACCTGGGCGGAGCCCGACCCGCGCGGCAAACACACGACGATGTTCTCGCTCCACCCGCACTCCTCGCCGCGCGTGCTCCAGACCTATTTCGCCACCTACCCGGAACCCATGGTCAAGGCGGTCACGTTCGAGGGCAAACCGTCGTACGATTCGCCCGACAAGGTGATGGGTTGCTCGCCCTACGAGCAGGTGTTCCAGGACCTCGACACCGTCGTCGCCCTCTACCACATCCCGGCCGGCGAGCGCTTTCCCCAGATCAACGGATTCTTCTCCAAGGACCTCCGCGACGTCACCGAGGATGCCTCGGGCTGGATCTTCGCCCGCGGTGGCAACGCCTACCTCGCCTACCGGCCCCTCGCTCCGTATCGCTGGATTCCCTACCTGCACTTCAACAGCGGCTGGGCCAAACAGCGCCGCGACCTCGGCGGGCGGCTGCTGGTGAGCGAACACCTGCGCAACGGCACCATCGTGCAGGCCGCGAGCGCCTCGGAGTTCCCGAATTTTGAGGCCTTTCAGTCCGCGATGCGCGCCTTGCCGCTGGAGTCCCGGCTCGATCCTGTGCCCTCGGTGAAGTTCACGACCCTGCGCGGCAAGGCCGTCTCCTTCACCTACGGCAAGGCCCCCGTGGTCAACGGCCGGAAACTCGACACCGGGACCTGGCCGCTCTTCGAAGGGCCCTACCTGAATGCCGGCCTGAACTCGCGCCGTCTCGTGCTGACGCACGGAAACCTCCGCCGTGTCCTCGACGCCGCGGCCCTGACCATTACCGACGGGCCCGACAAACCGTAGGCGGTTCGCCGGCCAGGCCCGCAGGCCAGAGACCCCCTTGAATTTCTGCTCGACGGTGTCGTTTTAAGACGGGTCTGATCGACTCCAGGCGGGCGCTCCTCCGGCGCCTGCTCTCACACCCATGTCCGAACCGTCTCCCGCCGAGGCACCGCCCCCGGCCGCACCGGCGCCCTCCGCGCCGACCTCCCTGTGGCGCATTGTCTTGCAGGCATTTCGCGGCCAGCACCACGACTACACGGCGGAACCGCTCGAGCGGGCCGTGCTGTTGCTTTCGGTCCCCATGGTGCTGGAGATGGTCATGGAATCGCTCTTCGCGGTGGTCGACGTCTTCTGGGTGTCGCGTCTGGGCAAGGAGGCCATTGCCGTGGTTGGGCTGACGGAGTCGATCATGACGCTGATCTACGCCGCCGCCATCGGCATCTCCATCGCCGCCAGCGCCATCGTGTCCCGTCGCATCGGCGAAAAGGATCCGGAACGCGCCGCTCAGGCCGCCGGGCAGATCCTGGTCCTGGGCACGGCGACCTCCTTGGTGATCGGACTCGCGTTCGCCTCGTTGGCACCGCAAATCCTCAGGCTGATGGGAGCGGATGAGTCGGTGGTGGCGCTCGGGTCGTCCTTCACGCGCATCATGCTCGGGGGCAATCTCACGGTGTTTCTGATTTTCCTCATCAATGCCATTTTCCGGGGAGCCGGTGACGCCGTGCTCGCGATGCGAACCCTCTGGCTCGCCAACGGGCTCAACATCCTGCTGGGACCCTGCTTCATCTTTGGCTGGGGCCCCCTGCCCGAGATGGGTGTGGCCGGAGCAGCAGTCGCCACGAACATTGGCCGAGGCGTCGGTGTGCTCTACCAGCTGTGGCACTTCACCGGAAATCGCAGCCGGATCCGCCTACGCCTGGAACACCTGCGACCCGATTTTGCCCAGCTTCATGCCATCCTGCGCACCGCCGGCAACGGCATCCTGCAACTGCTCATCAGCACCACGAGCTGGGTCGGACTCTTCAAAATCCTCGCCACGTTCGGCAGCGCCACACTTGCCGGATACACGATCGCGATCCGGGTGATTGTCTTCGCGCTCATGCCCGCCTGGGGACTCGCCAATGCGGGAGCCACCCTCACGGGACAGAACCTCGGCGCCAAGCAACCCGACCGGGCGGAGGCAGCGGTGAGGTTGGCCACCAGGTACAATGTGATTTTCCTCGGGATCGTCGGCGTCATTTTCGTGGTGTGCGCGCAGCCGCTGATTTCCTTCTTCACCGACGACCCCGAGGTGCGAGGCCACGGGGTCAAGGCCCTCTGGATTGTCAGTCTCGCCTTCCCGCTTTACGCCGCGGGGATGTGCCTCGAGGGCGCCTTCAACGGTTCAGGCGACACCTGGACGCCGACGCGGCTCAACTTCTTCTGTTTCTGGCTTGGGCAGGTTCCGCTCGCCTGGGTGCTGGCGGTGCCTTGCCGACTCGGCCCTGTCGGCGTCTTCATCGCCGTGCCCGTCTCCTTCACCGTGCTCACTCTCTGGAGCGCCCTGCTCTTCCGCAAGGGCCGCTGGAAACTGCAGCAAGTCTAGGCCGAACAGCGAGGGATCGTGCACCTCGCCGGGGAGGGGGCGCACTCGGTGCAGTTTGCCCTTGGCCTGAGTTCGTTCGCGTCGCGTACCCTAAAACGTCCGGGCGCGGTGATGCGTTGACCGTCCCCCGGCGCTGACGGAGCAGCGCCCTCCAGGGGTGCCACCTTCGGTCGTTGTTGAGGGATAAAAACGGCGACCGCGAGTCGCCAACCCCCGTGGCCACCCGCAGGGTTGATCCCTGGAGGGCGTCGCTCCGACGACGCCGGTTGCGCGTCGCGTACCCTAAAACGTCCGGGCGCGGTGGTGCGTTGACCGTCCCCCGGCGCTGACGGAGCAGCGCCCTCCAGAGGTGTCACCTTCGGTCGTTGTTGAGGGGTAAAAACGGCGACCGCGAGTCGCCAACCCACGTGGCCACCCGCAGGGTTGATCCCTGGAGGGCGTCGTTTCGCCGGCTCCTTTGTTTGATTTCTTCACGCAACGCCCATCCCCGCGGGGTCCGCGACCCCACCTCCAACGGCCGTCCATCTTCTTTTGTTGGAGGTGGCCTCGGCGAGGCCGCGACGGGACCGCCGGTCCCGCCTCTGACCTCCGTCTTGCCGTCGCGACCCCATCTCCAACCCATCCATCCGTGCTTTATGAACGGATCGATTGTCTTCAACTGCGGAGAATGGGTTCATTCGTGTCCGTTCGCGCTCACTTTCCGCCTTTTCCTTCAGCTCCGGACAAAGCCTCAAACGCGATCTTCAATTCCTGCACTTTCGGGTCCGCTTCGGGCATGAGGGTAAAGTAAACCTCGAGGTTCCCCGTTTCACCCAGGAGACGGAATCGGCCGCGGAGCTGGTTCTCCGGCACGACCGGGGTTGCCGAGCGAATCGCCCCGATGCGCGCCAGCAGGTCAGCGGTGTCGCGTTTCCAATCCGCCTCATCCCGATCCTGAAACACGTTCGGGGCGAGGGTCGCCGCCACCGTCGCCGGATCCCAGGTCTGGAGCAACAGGGTCAACTCCCGGGCGCGCTGCCGCAACACGGGCGAGGCGACAGGTTGGCGCGGCGTCAGGCCGGCGGCCGACACGAGGAGCTCCATGGCCCGGCCATTGATCGCCGTCATGGGCGCATAGGTCAGGTTGGCAAACGCAATCAGGGCCACCCCGTGATCCGGCAGAAAACGATACTCGCTCCCGTACCCCGGAAGCCCCCCGGCATGGCGTATCCAAACGATTCCTCGCTCATCCTGGTTGAAACTGAGGCCATAACCGTAGGCCGCCAGACGCGGATTCGGCTTGCCCTCCCAGGTGGGGTTGTCGGCCACCACACCCAGGACTTCGGAGGGACGGTGCATTTCGCGCAAGGTGGACCGGCGCACCGGACCACGCTCCGCATCATCGCGCGGCGGCCAGGCATCAAGATGGAAGGCCACATAGCGCCCAAAGTCATCCAGGGTGGTGATCAGACCACCCATTGCGCCGAACGTGCCGTCTCCGAGCACCGGCTCCTCCCGCCAGGCCCCGCGCTCCCAGCGATAGCCCTGGGCAAAGTGATCCGCGGGCACGGTCGCTGCCTCCCACACGGTCGAGGTCATGCCGAGGGGCCTGAGCAAACGGGTGGTGACGAACTCCTGGTACGGCATCCCGGCCACGACCGTGACCACCTGGCCGAGAAGTGCGTATCCGAGATTACTATACTCCCAGCGCACCCCGGGCACCCAGGAGTAACTCAGCCCTTTCGTCACCAGCGCCTCCAATTCCGCCACCGTGTCGGCCAGGCGCCGGTCGCCCCAAGGATCATCCTGGGGAAAACCGGCGCTCATGCGCAGGAGGTGGCGCAGCGTGACCGGAGGAGCGTCCGCCGTCAGCGGCCGGACGTGGGCAAACGAAGGGAGAAAACGGGTCAGGGGATCATCCAGCGCCAGTTTTCCCTCGTCGCGCAGGAGGAGCACGGCCAGGGCGGTGAAACTCTTGGTCATCGAGGCGATGCGGAATCGGGTGTCCCGTTCCACCACCCGTCCGGCCCCGAGGTGGGCTTTGCCTTCGGTCATCACGTGCACGAGCTGGCCATCCACCATCACCCCATAGATCAAGCCCGGCAGGTGCTTCTCCGCCGCATAGTCGCGATAGAGCTGGTCGAGCCGCGGCAGCACGGCGCGGATCTTCGCGAGTCGCTCCGCATCGGTGAACACCGGTGGCGAATAGAGCGGAGCGCCCAACGTGGGACGCAATACCCCCATGATCACAATGAGCAGCAGCCACATGCACTTCATGCGCCCAGCCTGCAGCCGATGCCACCACCGTGGCGAGCTCCGACCCGGGGACGGGAAACCGCCACCCCGCCGCCCACAGGCCCCCGTCCGGCTTTTTGCAGGCGGCCTCGTCCCGCGACTGCGCATGCGCGTCAACCTGGGGGCGACGAGCACGGAATCTTGCTGTAGGCGGGGTCGCTGACCCCGCGGGGACTGGCGTCGCTATCGCAAGACGGACAACGGAGGCGGGACCGGTCGGCCCCGTCGCGGACTCAGCGAGTCCGCCTACAACCTGAACCCCCACCTCGTCAGCGTCTCGTCGCGAGGTTGACGCGCCTGCGCGACTGCAGGAACGCCCTCCGCCTGAGCCAATCCTGCGTTTCCGCCGTCGAACTGAGGACTCCACCCGCTTCCAAAGCCAACGCTCATGGGCCCGCGACGCCGCCTATAGCACCCCTCCGCCTCTCCGCAGCTCCGCGTCTTTTCCGTCCACCGCCGCCCGTCGAATTGGGGTGCAACCCGACACGCCACCGCTCTCAATTGCAGCGTGCAACCTACGGATTTTACCCGGGAACCGCTGACCGACCCTGTGGATGTCTATCGCTACCGCGATGGACTTTATGCCGCGGATCTGATCACGGCGGCGGTCTGCACCTTCGACTTTTTCACCTGGCTGGCGGACCACCCATCCGATCTGCCCACGATGTGTCGCTCGCTTGAAATCGTGGAGCGTCCGACGGACGTCATGCTGACGCTGTTCGCCGCCAACGGCTGGGTGAAGTCCGTCGGTGGACGCTTTGAGGTCACGGCCACGGCCCGCGAGCACCTCGACAGTCGCTCTCCGTGGTTTCTCGGCCCCTACTACGCGTCCCTCAAGGACCGACCGGTGGCCCGCGACTTCGTCACGCTGCTCAAGACCGGTCATCCCGCCAACTGGGGCAGCTACAAGCACGAGAAGGAATGGAGCGAGGCCATGCTGACCGAGGCTTTTGCCACGTCGTTCACGGCGGCGATGGACTGCCG
>JAEUGZ010000494.1 GCA_016794725.1 Opitutaceae bacterium
CGACGCCCACATCCACCTTCAGCCGGAGCTGCTCGCGAGCCTGCTCGATCAGTGCCGGGTCCTGGGACTCTCCCAGGTGGATGCCTGGGTGGCCGGGTTGGACGAAGCCAAACAGGATTGCCTGCGCGATGCCGGTTTTGTGGAACAGGCCCGGCTGCCCTCGGCGCTGGTCGTGGACGAAGAACCTGTCGCCGCGGTGCTGCTGGGGCGCGAGCTGTAGCACCCGCGCTGCGCCGGCTTTGGGTTTATCGCCGGACCCAGTGCGCGTCGGGACGGATCTTGGTGGACGGGGGCCGCGGCCAGGCAAAGAGACTGAGGTCCACGCCGGGTGTTTTTCCCTGCATGAGATCGACGATGGGCTCGCCCACGGCGGCCGCGCTGGCGAATCCGTTTCCGCTCCATCCGCAGTTGCACCAAAAGCCATCGATGCCGCCGACGTTGCCGATGATCGGGTGAGCATCGGGAGTCATATCGTAAATCGCGGAAAATCCGCCGGCATAAACGCTCCGCCGCATGGAGCGGAAGCGTTTCCTCAGGTCGTCGCGCAGGCCGAGGTACTGCTCGGAGGAGATGGTTTCATCGTAGGTGTCAGGATCGACCTGGTGCTTGGTCCAGCCGAAGTGAGCCGCTCGCAGCACGTGGTCGTTGACCTCGCGGAAGTAGACCTGATGGACACCGTCCGAGAAAATCGGACTGCCCACCGGCAAGGCCTCCGGCCGTTGGAACAGACTCGTGCCTCCGCGGTGGGTTTCGATGGGCAGCTCCACACCGATGCCAGCGGCGAGCTGTGCGGACCAGGGGCCCGCGCAGTTGACCACGGTGCGGGTGTGAATGAGCTCGCGATCGGTTTGAACCCCGGAGATCCGGGAGTCCCGCGCCAGCAAACCGGTCACCTGGGTTCCTTCCCAGATCTCCACGCCGCGGCGCTGGGCGGCGCGTGCCAGGGTGCGCGTGGTCAGCACCGGATCGGCGAATCCGGAACGCGGCAGCCAAAGGCCCAGTTCGTCTCCGACGAACTCCGCGTCGGGAACGCGGGTTTTGAGCGCGTCGAGTCCGAGAATCTCAAACTCCGCTCCCAACGACTTCATGAGATCGAGGTTCCCACCGAGGTCGGCTTCGGAAAAGTTGCGGGTGATCCGCAGAAATCCCCGTTCGACGAAGCCGGCATCTCCCCCGACCACGTCGTCCCAGTGCTCCAGCATCTCAATTGAGCGCATGACCAGCTGGATGTAAGGCGCCTCGGTGAAGATCGGCCGGAGCATCGCGCCGCTCTTGGCGGTCGGCCCGCCGGCCACGCCGGCTTTGTCCACCACGATCACCCGGCCCGCGCCGGCCTTGGCGAGATGATAGGCCACGGTGGCGCCGTGAACGCCGGCGCCGATCACCACCACATCGGCAAGGGTGCTCATGGGCAGCGAGCCGAACGGCGGAGCCGGTTCGAAACGGGGTGAGCGATGACAGCGATCAAGGCAAGACGGACCATGTCCGCAGTCTCATCGTCAAGAGATCGAACCAGCAATTCTCGGAATGCCCTACCTGTAGGCAACCGGGACTGCGTTGCATGACAAACCATTCCGGGAGCGTGGTTTGAAGATATGCTGTGAGATTGATTCTCATAATCAACTTGACTTGTTAATGCGACTGTGTCTCAGTCGCTTGGTTTTTCGCTTCCTTCCATGCAAACCCGCTCTGCTTTTCTCGCCGTTTCACTTGGCGCCTTAACCCTGTTTGAGAGCGCTGCCGTCGCCCTGGCGCAGACCGCAGCTGACTCGCAGGACGCCGACCCGGAGGTGCTCAGCCTCGAGGCGTTCAAGATCACGGCCGCCACGCGGACCGAAAAGGTCGCAAGCGCGCTGCCCGTTTCGACCACGGTCGTCGGTGTGACGTCGTTGGATCGCCAGTTCGCCATCTCGTCCGACGTGGGTACGGCGCTGGCCCAATTCATCCCCGGCTACGCTCCGTCCCGGCAGAAACTCTCCAGCGCCGGCGAGAGTTTCCGCGGTCGTGATCCGCTTTACCTGGTCGACGGGATCCCGCAGTCGAATCCCCTGCGTGCCGGCAAACGCGAGAGCATCACGGTCGACCCGTTTTTCCTTGAGCGCATCGAGGCTGTGCACGGTTCGTCCGCGACTCAGGGCATGGGAGCGACGGGTGGGTTGATCAATTTTGTTACGCGTGTCGCCCCCGCCGCCGACGGGTTCACGTCTTCGTTTGAGACCAGTGGCGTCACCTCCACCCGCTTCAAGTCGGGTGGCTACGGAGGAAAAGTCGCGGCCCTGACCGCCGCACGTGCCGGCGCAGCGTCGGTCGTGGCGGGAGCCACCTGGGAGCACAAGCCGTTTGGCTTCGATGGGGAGGGACGGCCCCTCGGCGTCGACAATGTCCAGGGCGAGACCCTCGACTCGGACACGTGGAGCCTGTTCGTCAAGGCCGGCTACGATTTCAACCCGCGCCATCGCGTTGAGTTGATGGTGAACCGTTTCTCGCTCGCGCAGAATCTCAACTGGACGGCGGTGAATGGCAACCGGCTGACCGGGCTGCCCACGACTTCAGTCCGTGGATCCACCCCGGGACTGCCGGCGGAGAACGATGTGACCAGCGCCGCCCTCACGTTCACCGACCGGGAACTGTTTGATGGCGAACTCACCGTGAACGTCTTCAGCCAGGACTTCACGGCAACCTACGGCGCGACGACCAGCGCCAATGGCACCTTTCGTCTCAACGGTGTCCCTACACTCGATCAGTCTCGCATCGTGGCGGAGAAACACGGCCTTCGCACCACCTGGGCCCGGACGTTTCCGAGTGCGGGCGACCTCGGCGTCGTGACCGGATTTGACTACCTGGCCGACGAAACGGCGCAGGTCCTGGTCCTCACCGGACGCACCTGGGTGCCCTACACCACGTTCTTCGGCTGGTCGCCCTACCTGCAGCTTGAAAAGCCCCTTGGCAACCTGACGCTGTCCGGGGGGCTGCGCTACGAGCTGGCCGAGCTGGAGGTCGACGATTTCACCACGCTCGAGTCCGCCGGCAGCACCTTTGTCCGCGGCGGCAATCCCAGCTTTGAGGAACCGCTCGTCAATGTCGGCGCCAACTGGCGGGTCAGCCGCCGGGTGACCCTCTTCGGCGGATTCGCCCAGGGCTATGGCATGGCCGACATCGGTCGCATCCTCCGCGCGGTGAATACGCCGGGGCTGGATGTGGACACGTTCATCAATCTCAATCCCGTCGTCACTGACAACTGGGAGACCGGAATCCGGCTTCACGGCAACGGTTGGAAGTTCGGCTGGAGCGCGTTTCTCTCCACGGCTGAGTTGGGTGCGCGCCTGGTCGCGAACGCCTCCGGCATTTATGACGTGGTTCGGGAGAAGAGCGAGACCTACGGCACGGAGATCACCGGTGACGTGCGGTTGCCCGGGCGCCTCGGCACGGTGGGAGGCTACCTCGCGCTGCTGGAGGGAAAGAGTGATCGTGACGGTGATGGGACCGTGGATCGCCGCCTGCCGGGAGCCAACATCAGCGCTCCCAAACTCTCGCTCTTCTGGGACAAGTCCTGGAGCCCGCATTTCTCCACCCGGCTGCAATCCATGACGCTGCTCCGCCGCAGCGATCCCGATGGCATCGCGGCGGGTGACTTCGACGGCTACACCCTCGTCGATGCGCTGGCGAACTGGCGGGTGCGGGACAACCAGACCGTCAGCGTGGGGGTCGAGAACCTGCTCGATCACGACTATATCAGCTATTACTCCCAGACGCTGACCGGTTCGACCGCCACCGCCGCCAATCTCTACGCCGGACGCGGCCGCACGCTCAGCGTCCGCTATCGGTTCGGCTTCTAGGGCGGCGGATGACGACCCCCCTGTCACCTGCGCAACGCATTCGTCGCTGGAATGTGTTTCTCTGGTGCTGGCGGCTGCACCGCTGGCTCGGGCTGGGCCTGGGGGTGGTGCTGGTGTTGCTCAGCCTGACCGGCAGCCTACTCGTCGTGCACGAGGAGTGGGAGCGACTGCTGTATCCAGAGCGCCATGTGGTCGTCGCCCCGGAGCCCGGGGCCGGGCGCAGCCCGCTGGTGCCGATTCTTCAGCGCCTGCAGGAGAAGGCGCCGGAAGGCTTTCGTCCCCTGCGGCTCGAGCCCGGCCATGGAATGACGGCGTCCGACAAGGTGATCTTCGTCGGCCCCGACCGCACGAGCCGCTGGTCGGCCTTTGTCAACCCGTGGACCGGCGAGGTCCTTTGGAGCGGTTCCGACCAGTCGCTGATCACTCCGTGGCTGCTCCACCTCCACATGCACCTGCAGGCGGGGAAATGGGGATACCTAATCACGGGCCTCGCGGCGATGGCGCTGGTTTTCCTGGGATTGACCGGACTCTGGATCACGCGTGACCGGTGGGCCACCCTGCTCCGGAGACCCTTTCGACGCGGCCGTGGCGGGCGCGTCGCCGCCAGTGACCTGCACAAGTGGGTCGGAATGGGCTCGCTCTATTTTACGTTCGTGCTGGGCGGCACGGGATTGTGGTTCGCCATTCTGATTATCCCCGGGCAGTTTCGAACCGAACCCCCCGCCGAGCTGGCGCCCCCCTTCGACCTGAAGCGACTCGCCCCGCTGGAGCCAGCGCTGGCCGCCGCTGCCCGTGAGTTTCCGGGATCCGAGCTGACCCGCGTTGTCTTTCCCTGGGACCGTGGCATTCAGGTCCAGGTCCGCGTGCTCCACCGGGATGCGCCCGTCTGGGCGAAGCAGAGCCGGATGGAGTTCAATCCGGCCACTGGGGACTGGTTGCGCACCGTGCGGGCCAGCGAGGCGAGCCCGGCCGAGAAGTGGCGGTCCATCCTCGCGCCGCTCCACTTTGGTTTCTACGGCTCACCGACGGTGAAGTGGCTCTATGCTCTTGGCGGCCTCGCCCCGGCGGTGCTGGCCGCCAGCGGCACCGCGATCTGGTACCTGCGGCGCCGCCGCGCGCGTACCGCGGGCAATCAGGTGATTCCGGAGTGGGCGGTGGTGGGTGGCCGCTGAAGGCGCCGGCGTTGTCGGACCGACGCGGGGACGTTTGCCGAAAGTAACAATCAGGCCGGCGCCGGGTTTACAGGCTCGACCCGGATGCGGATTGGCGCAATCGCTGCTTGTGGTCCCAGCCATGCCGTCATCCAAAACCGAGGAAACCCGCTGGTTTGCCGAGCACGTGCAGCCGCACGAACCGGCGTTGCGGGCCTACCTCCGGAGTCACTTTCCGGCGCTCGACACGGATGATCTGGTCCAGGAGTCCTATCTGCGGTTGATCCGGATTCGTGCGGTCGGGAAGATTGCCTCGACCAAGGCCTATGTATTCACGGTCGCCCGGAACACGGCGCACCGGTTATTTCGCCGGCGCCGGCTTTATTCCGAAACTCCTGTAAACGAATTGCCGGCCCTGTGTCTCTTGGATGAGAGACAAGATGCTGCAGATACGGCCAACACCCACCATCGCCTCGCGCTGGCGGTGGAAGCGATTGACGGACTGCCTGCGCGATGCCGCGAGGTGGTCCGGCTGGTTGCGCTTGAGGGCTGTTCGTATGCGGAAGTGGCGGAGCGCCTGGGACTCTCCGAGGCCACGGTCCGGGTGCAAATGGCACGCGGGCTGGCCCGTTGCATCGAATTCCTGCGCGAGTGCGGGGAACGTTCCTAAACCCACCCGCTAGCCGTGCTCTCATCGTCACCTGCTTCCTTCTCTTCTTCGAGCCCGTCCCTGCGTGAAACGGCGGGTCTTTGGTGGGTGCGTCAGCAGGAGGGTCTCACCGCAGCCGAACAGGCGGAGCTCACGGCGTGGCTCGGGGCCGATCCGCTCCATGCCGGAGCTTTCGCCGAGGCCGAGGCTGCCTGGAAATTGCTGCACTTTCCGCGTCGCGCGGGCCAGTCGGCCGAGGCGCTGGCCGGCCTGCAGGCGCGAAGTCGGATGCGTCGTCGGCGGGGCGTCCGGCTATTGAGTTTCGGCGGGATCGCCGCCGCTCTCGCCCTGTGGGCCGTGGTTTCGCTTCAGACTCAGAATCTTGCCCCGGATCCGCAACCGCGCTCGACCATTGCAGTGCGTCCCGATCGTCAGGCCCTGGCGGATGGTTCGACCGTCGAGCTCAATGCCTCCGCCAAAATCGATGTGCAATTTACCCCGGAGCGGCGGACGGTCCATCTTCTTGGCGGTGAAGCCTTCTTCACCGTGGCGGGCGATGCCACGCAACGTCCTTTCGTCGTGGTGGCCGCAGGCGTGGAGGTCAAAGCCGAGAGCACGGTGTTTTCGGTCCGGGTCGACTCGACGGCGGTCAAGGTGCTGGTGACCGAGGGGCGGGTGGTGGTGACCGATCTTTCGACCCGGCGAAGTGCTTCCGGGCTCGCGCTGCGAACCGCCGATGCGGCTGACGTGGTGCTGGATGCCAGCTGCCGGGTGTCAGTTCCGTTCTCCGACGGCGACGGCTCCGCAGACTCGCCCGCCGTGGATACCCTGACCGCGGAGGAGGTGGCGGCGGCGCTGGCCTGGCGTGAGAAGCGACTCGAATTCACCGGCACTCCGCTGTCTGATGCGGTGGCGATGTTCAATCGGCAAACCGCGTTTCAACTCGAGCTGGCCGACGCCATCACTGGGGAAGTGCAGCTGACCGGGATCTTCTGGTCCGACGACGTGGAGGCCTTTGTCCGCCTGCTGGAGTCCGGGCTGGACATCGAAAGCCGCAGCGAGGGTGATCGGATCAGGCTCCGTCGACGCTAGATCCGGCGGACCGGCCGGAATCATGCCATCGGATACTCCGTCCCCGGGGCTCGTGCTGAGGATTTCTCGCGACCCTGTAAACAAAGCGACGAAGGTGTGACTCTCGTTAGCAGTTCGAGTCTCCCTGGTTGGTTGACGGGGGCTCGTACAACCACACCCACCATGCAACACCTTGAACTCGATTCGCCATTGGATGGCATTGTTCGGCTGTCGTTTCTCCTCCTGCTGGCCTGTCTGACGCCCTGGGCTCTGCCGGTCCACGGTCAGGAGACCTCGATTCGCGCCTTTGATATTCCGGCGGGCCCGGCGGCCGACACGCTCAAGATTTTCTCCACGCAGTCCGGCAGTAACCTGATCGCCGCTACGGATACGGTGAAGGGTCTCCGCACCGTTGCGGTGCGCGGAAACTACACGCCGAGCGCCGCATTGAATCAGATGCTCGGGGGGTCTGGCTTGGTCGCGGTCCGCGACGCCAAATCCGGTTCCTTCACCGTTCGTCGCGAAGGTGAGGTGGAAAAAAAGGCGGAAGGCCGCACGCTGCAGTTGGAGAAGTACGAAGTGACCGACCGGCGCGTTGACGGCCTGATCAACAAGGGACTGCTGCAGGCGGGCGCAGACGCCCCGCTTTATCACAATGTAGTGGAACGGGCCGAGATCGAGCGGCTGGGTGCAACCAGCATGGAGGAGTTGTTCCGTTTTCTGCCGCAGACGACGACTGGCGTCACCAGCTCCCAGAATACGGTGGGCAATTTTGGGAGTGGTGCCCGTTTTCCGACGACGAGCCTGCGCGGATTCTCCGCGTCACAAACGGTCATCCTGATCAACGGAAGGGCCCTTCCCCGCACGCAGCCCACGGCGGGCGGCGGGCCCGACATCAACCGCATCCCCATCGCCGCGATCGAGCGGATCGAGGTGCTTCCGTACTCCGGCTCCGCCATCTACGGCGCGGGCGCCATCGGAGGAGCCATCAACATTATCCTGCGCAAGGACTATTCGGGCCGCGACCTCACCACCTATATCGGCACCTCGACCAACGGCGGTGCCACCGAGTACCGTTTCACCTATGTCGAAGGCCTGACCTTCAACCAGGGGCGCACCAATCTCACCCTCACCGTCAACTATCAGCATCGCGAACCCCTGCGTCTCGGTCAGCGCGACTACCTCGGCGAACTCGCCCGACGCTATGGTCCAACGTCAAACGCCCGCAATCTCGCCACCGGAGCCCTCGCCTTTGAAACGCTGACCCTGCCCGCCTACGCGAACGCTCCGGCCACGCTGGTCGTCGGCAACCTGCCCACGGCTGCCGTCAATGACCTGGGGATTCCCGGCGCCCCCGGATTGCGCTTCGCCGCCATCCCGGCGGGCACCACTGCCGCCCAAAGCCAGTTGCTGACGCCCAGTTCCTTCACCACCACCGCAGGCCAGCTGTCACCGAATGCGCGTTACGCGCGCATGGTCATCTACGAGCCGATCGACTCGACGAGCATCAACGCCCAGGTGGAGCACAAGCTCATCCCGGAGAAACTTGAGGCCTACGGCGAGTTCACGGTCGGTTACAACCGCCGCGAGATCGACTATCCCGAGCTCCTGTCCGTCAGCCTCACCGCCACCGATCCGCTCAATCCGTTTCGCACGGGGGTGACGCCAGGATTCGTCGGGCGGCCGGTCACCGTGCTGCTCGACACCCCGGACCTGACCGACGCGGGCTCGCTGCAGGAGTACCAGTCGGCCCGTGCGGTCGTTGGATTGAAGGGCAAGATCACCAGCAAGTGGGACTGGTCGGTCGATGGTGCCATCGACTACGCCAACAGCACCTCGAACGCGAACTCGCCCACGAACTACCTCGTTTCGTTGTCCGCGCTCACCCGCCCGGCGGCAGCCGCCCCAGTGGGCACCCGGCGGGCCGTCTATCCGCTGCTGTCAGACCATCGCCAGTTTCCCCTCTCCGCGGCGGATGCGGACAAGTACTTCTGGTTCACCTTTCACGCCGGAAATCGCTCCGTGGTCGGCGAGGGCAATGCCCGCGTGACCGGCGAGCTCTTTCAGCTGCCGGCGGGCGCGCTGCATACATCGGTCGCAGCCAAGTTTCGCACTTTTGACCTGAAGGGAAGTCGTATCCTCAATGGTAGCACGGATTCAGCCCTGCTGGCCAGCGGAGTGCCGCAGGACACCGGCAATCTGCCCATCATCAGCAAACGCAGTACGCTCCAGACGGTGGGCGAGTTAGTGGTGCCAGTCATCAGCAAGGCGTGGCGTCCCATCCCCGTCGAGTCCTTCGAGTTGAACCTCAGTGCGTCTCACGAAGGCAACGACACCGACGGGCACAACCAAAGCAGCCAACGCGACTTCGATGCCGCCAGCAAGGCATCGAGCATGTACGTGGCCGCCGGAAAATTGCAGATCACGCGGGACATTGCACTGCGTGGCTCGTTCTCCGAAGGATTCTATCCCCCCGACTGGAATGATGTCAGTGACCTGGTGACTCCGCAGGTCATCGCCACGGGATCGGCGGCCGATCCGAAGCGCGGCAACACGACACAGACCACCCCCTGGACCCTCTACAATGGTGGCAATCCGAATGTGCAACCGGAGAAGGCGCAGTCGGTGAACGTCGGCATGATCCTCACCCCCCGTTTCGTTTCAGGCCTGACCCTGTCAGTCGACTACTGGAGTACCGAAAAGAAAGACGCCATTTTGCGTACGAACTTCGTCCAGGTGATCTCCAATCCGGACGACTTCGCGCAGTACATCACCCGGGCGGCACCGACGGCTGCGGATACGGCCGCAGGGTGGTTGGGGGTGATCACTGAAGTGCGTTCCGGACCGATCAATGTCAGCCGGCTCGAGACCGACGGCGTCGATGTCCGCGCGAAGCTAAACCGAAAAACCGAGAGTCTCGGCGAGTTCATTTTCGACGCGAATGCCTCCTTCACCAATCACTTCCAGACTAAGGCCACTCCGTCCGGCGCAGTGATCGAGACGGCCGGTGCCGGCGGGCCGATCCGGTGGCGAGGCTATGCGTCGACCACCTGGCTCAAGTCCAACTTTGGCGCGACCCTGACCGGCCGCTACGTCGGGCACTACTCGAGCAATACCACCAGCCGCGTGGCGGCGTTCCCGACAAGCAGCGCGTTGGATGGAGGTCGCATCCCCGCCTTCCTGCACTGGGATGTTCAGTTTACTTACGACATTCCGTACCGGCAGACCGAACGCGGCTGGCGCAACTGGGTTTCGGCGACGAAGTGGACGCTGGGTGTGTTGAACGTGCTGGACGAGGAGCCGTCGTTCGTGAGTGATGTCCAGTCCGCCTTCTACAATCGGCAGGTGGACCCGCGGCAGCGTTACGTCTATGTTCAGATCCGGAAATCCCTCTAGCCGACCTTCCCCATGCAACCGATCCGACTCTTGATGGTGACGGCGCTTTGCGCCGGTTCGCTCCTGGCTCAATCCGCTCCCACGGCGGACGAGCTCTTCCAGAAAGTCACTGAAGCGAGAAACGCGCGGATTCCGGAGTCGGTGTCAAAGGAAGGAC
>JAEUGZ010000499.1 GCA_016794725.1 Opitutaceae bacterium
GTGGCTGCGCATTGGGAGCAGCGCGGAGGCGCCTACGTCTTTGTCCAGCCCTACTGGCAGTAGGACGCGAGTGGCTCATTGCGCCGCGGGTTGAGGGGGAGTTTCCTTCCCGCGGCGTGACCGTACGAGAGGCGCCGAAATCTCCCTGCTTCACCTCTCTGGCAAAAGATTTGCCAGCCCTGCCAGGTGTTGCCATCGCGTGGGATGCGTCCTTCGTGGAGAGCATGCCGTGTTTCCGCCTGTATCCATCTCCACTGGATTGTCTGGCCGTGCCTTTTCGGTGTCTGAGCGGTTCGTAAGCGACTGCCTGAGCGCCACGAACCCATGCACGCTCGGATCTTTTGGGAACCGGCCGGGTTGTCACTCGACCGGGCCAATCCGTATGCGGCACTCCTGGCCCGGGCGATGGAAGGGCAGGGGGTTCGGTCGGTGGCGGGATTTCGGGACGATTTGACGCCGGAGTGGCTGAGGTCCCACCGCGATCAATTTGACGTCCTGCACCTGCACTGGCCCTGGGGCCTCTACACGGCTGCCACGCTGGAGGAGAGCACCCGGCGGTGTTCAGTGTTGGTCGACGCGCTCTTCCTGGCCCGATCGCTGGGTTACAAAGTGGTGTGGACCATGCACAACCTTTACCCGCACGACAGCGTCACGCCGGAACTGGACCACCTGGCGCGGCTCGCGATCACGGCCTGTGCCAGTGCGGTGATTGTCCACTGCGAGCACGCGCGGGATTTGCTCAAGCGTCACTTTTATCGCGAAGACCGGGTGTTTCTCGCGCCGCACGGCCACTTTTGCGACGCGTATCCGAACCAGGTGAGCCCGGCGGAGGCGCGCGCGCGGTTCGGTTTTGATGAGCGCCACTTCGTCTATCTCTTTTTTGGCAATGTCCGGGCCAACAAAGGGGTCGACCAGCTGCTCGACCGCTTTCTTGCTCTGCGCGGCGATCACCTGCGCTTCCTTTTTGCGGCGCGAGTCTGCAGCGAGTACGGCGCCCGGCTGGTGGAGCGGGCCCGCGACGCGGATCCACGCATTGTCCTGCGGGAGTCCAAATTCTATGCGAACGAGGATTTCCAGTGGTACTTCAATGCGGCGGACGTGGCGGTGTTTCCCTTCACCGACATCCTGACCTCGGGTTCGGCGATCACGGCGTTGTCCTTTCACTGCCCGGTGCTGGTGCCCGGCATCGGCTGTCTGCCTGAACTGGTCGATTCATCCGTGGGCGCGGTCTATGATCCCGGTACCGAGGGCGGATTGGGCCGGGCGCTGGAGCAGGCCCAGTGCCTGCGGCGCCACGATCTGCGTCCTGGCATTGAACAGCGGCTGCGGGAGTTGTCCTGGGACAGGATCGCGCGGACGACCCGGGAGGCCTATCATGCCTAGGTGTTTGCTGACGCCGGCGGAACAGGATGGTTTGCCGCGTCGGGCGCGAAACCCGGCGTTTCGCCCCGCGGTTGAGCGCCTGCGACGCGAGGCGGCGGCATTCGCGGACCGCAAGCTGGCTGTTCCGGAGCTCCCCGGTGGATACTATCACGACTACATTTGTCCCCACCACGGCGTGGAGCTGCGGTTTGATCCCCACGGTCCGACCGAACATCGCTGCCCGGTCGACCTGGAGCGATTTGCCGGCGAAAAATACGACGCCGCGTGGCGTTGGTTTGCGAATCACCACCTGGCCGAGGGCGCGCTGAGGCTGGCGGTGCTCTGGCGTGCCGAAGGGGATTCCGCCCATCGGGAGACGGTGCGCGGCATCCTGCTGGGATATGCCGAGCGGTATGCGTTTTATGGCACGTGTGGGCGCACGGGCATCAATCCCGGCGTGGCGACCTACACCACCCTTGACGAATCCGTCTGGATCATACCGCTGGCCTGGGCCGCTTCGTTGCTGGCGGAATCACTTTCCACCGACGACACGGAGCGAATCCTGAGTCGGCTCCTGGTCCCGGCCGCCGAGCACCTCGTGCGCCGGCGTTATGGAGCGATTCATAATTTCACCTGCTGGCACAATGCCGCGATTGCGACGGTTGGACGCCTGGCCGGTCGCGAAGACCTGCTCGAGTTCGCCCTGAACGGCGACCTGGGACAACGCGCCCAACTGC
The DNA here is from genome assembly GCA_016794725.1 of Opitutaceae bacterium. GTDB lineage: Bacteria > Verrucomicrobiota > Verrucomicrobiia > Opitutales > Opitutaceae > UBA6669. The sequence goes on from JAEUGZ010000499.1 coordinate 2,100, forward strand.
AAAAGGGCATGCTGGGCGACGGGCTGTGGTTCGAGGGTTCGATGAGCTACCACTTCTATTCGGTGTGGGCGATTCTCATGTCGGCGATCGCGTTTCGTCACGATCCGGCGACCGAGCTGGCGAGCGATCCCGCCGTGCGCCGGAGCCTGCTCGCCCCGCTGGCCTGCGCGTATCCGGATGGGACACTGCCCGCCACCAACGATTGCTGGTACTTCACGAGCGTCCTCGGTCCCTGCTGCCACGGCGTGCCGCCGGCGCCCGACTTTTTCGAAATCGCCTATCGTCTGCTGGGAGAACCGGCATTTGCCGCCACGCTGCAGCGGGCCTACCGCTCGGCCCGGCGGGACAGCGTCTATGCCCTGTTGCTGGGTGTGGAGCAGCTGCCGGAGGTGGCTGACCCCGTGCGAGCGAGCGTCTGCCTGCCGGAGTCGGGCCTGGCGATCCTGCGGCCAAATCCCGAGGTGGATCTCATGCTCAAGTTTGGTCCGCATGGCGGCCATCATGGGCATCCCGACAAGCTCAGCCTGACCGGTTGGGCCTATGGATGGCGCTTTTCACCCGATCTCGGCACGCCGGGCTATGGCGTTGCCTCGCTTGAGACCTGGTACCGGCAGACGCTCAGCCACAACACGGTCGTGATCGATGGCGTGTCGCAGCCGCCGGCGCAGGGAAGGCTGGCGCGGTTTGAGCGGGATGCGGTCAGCGCGGAGGTGGGTTGGGAGGGAGTGACGTTGAAGCGTTCGCTGACCGCGAAAGCGGAGTACTTCGTCGATGTTTTCGTCGTCGAGTGCGCGGCGTCGCGCCAGGTGGACTGGGTCCATCACAATGCGGGACTGCTGCGGTGCGACGCTCCCGCCGAGGCGGTGACGGCTCTGGCTGGCGGCGAGGCGTATGCCCACCTGGGCGACGTGCGACGTCACGCGCCGACGGGGCCGATGATAGTGACGTGGAGTGAGCATGCCTGCGGATTGCGGCTCTGGCTGCCGTCAGACGGTGAGGAGCAGGTGTTCACGGGAAAGTCGCCGGCCAATCCTCCGTCACGAGTCCATGGATTCGTCCTGCGGAGAAGGCAGGTGACGCGCACGGTGTTGGTGGCGGTGTTTCACCCCTTTCGAGACGCGCCCCAGGTGCGGAGCGTCGACTACCTGGCGGATGGCGGAATTCGAGTGGAGCTGTCCGACCGGGTGGATCGGTGGACCGCCGATCAGCTGACGGGCGATTGAGCGAGCGACCCTGGTCGATCCGCGCGTGACTTCATTTCCGACTCAACCCTGATTCTTTTCACCGTGTCCTCGTCACCGCCCGTCACCCTGCAAGCTTGGATCACGGTGGGCCTGTTGTGGCTGACCGGCTGCGTCAACTACATCGACCGCCTGATGATCACGACCATGCGCGGATCGATCAAGGAAGCGATCCCGATGACCGAGGCGCAGTTTGGGCTGCTCACGTCGGTGGTGCTGGTGATTTACGGGGCGTGCAGCCCATTCGCAGGCTACTTTGCGGACCGCTTCAATCGCAGCCGGGTGATTGTGATCACGCTGATCGCCTGGTCGGTCGTCACGCTCCTGACGGCATATGTCACCACCTACGAACAGCTGCTGGCCTCGCGGGCGTTGCTGGCCCTGGCTCAGGTGGCGTGTGTGCCGGCGTCGGTGGCGCTGGTGGTGGAGTACCACCGTGGAACCACCCGGTCGCTCGCGTCCGGCTTGCTCCTAAGCGGAGCCATGGCGGGCGCGGCGCTCGCCGGTTTCGGTGGATGGCTGGCGGAGGGCCGCGGCTGGGCCTTTGCCTTCAAGCTCCTCGGCCTCGTCGGGTTGGGGTATGCGTTGGTCCTGCTCCTGGTCCTGCGTGATCCCCCGGTCACCGATGCCGCGGGAAAGGACCGTGCGGCGGCTGAACCGGTTCGACTGAGCGAAGCGTTTCGCAGTCTTTTCTCCAGCCGCGACTACCTGGTGATGCTTGTTTTCTCGTGCGTGCTCGGGGTGGTGGGCTGGTCGGTGATCGGCTGGATGCCCACGTACATCAAGGAGCACTACCGGCTGGCTCAGGGGGAGGCAGGCATGGCGACGACCGTGTGTCTCAACGCGGCTGCGCTGCTGGGTCTGATCGGCGGAGGAGTCTGGGCGGATCGCTGGAGCCGCACCCGGGAGAGCGCGCGGTTTCTCGTGCCCATCATCGGCCTGTGTGTGGCGGCGCCGGCGGTTCTCCTCCTGACCAACGCTCCGACCCTGGCGTTTGCGCTCGGCGGACTGGCGGTGTATGGAGCGGCTCGTTACGTGGCCGACGCGAATCTGATGCCCATGCTGTGCCTGCTGGTCGATCCGCGTTATCGCGCCACCAGCTGGGGCATCATGAGTTTTTTCAGTGCCATCGTCGGAGGACTTGGCATCTATGCCGGCGGACTGCTGCGCGATGCGCAGGTGGACATCAGCCGCATCTTCCAGTTTGCCGCGATCAACCTGGTGGTGGCGGCGGGGTTGATCGCCTACGTCAATCGACGGAGGCTCCTTCGCGCCGCCCCGCGGTGACCGGAGGTTGCGAGGTCAGGAATTGAAACCATCCCGGTCCGGGTGATGCGGGGAGAGTTTGAGGAAGTCGGAGAATTCCTTGGGGTGGTCCATGCAGAAGACGAATGAGTCCTTCACCACCTCCACGCCGCGGACCGCCAGATTGGCGGGCGGGTGGAAGGTGGTGGCAACCTTGGCGACGTCGAAGCCCAGGGTGACGAAGCCCTTGGCCGAGGGATTTCGCATCGAATCGGCGGCGTTGAGATTCATGCTGGCGACGTTGCCAAGGAGGCCGAAGTTTCCAGGCAGAAAACTCAGAAACGTCGCGCTCAACTTTGCCGTGGCAAAGCCCTTGTCGAGTTTTGTACCCTGATTGAAGGCGTCGGAGGTTTCCTTGACGCCCTTGGCGGCGTCGGCGACGTCCATGCCGCGACTGGGATTAAAGGCGGAAAACATGGCAGGTGAGGGTGGCGATCAGGCGCGAATGAACGAGTCCGAGGCACCGCTCTCGGACACGGGAGTCTGCCGCCAAAGTTCGGCCAGCGTGCCGTCGGAAAGCAGCTGCCGGGCCCTGGCCGCGAGTTGACTGAACCGCTCTGCGAGCGTGGCGAAGCGGTCGATACCGCCCCGGTCGGGATCGCTCCACACCAGCTCGAAGTGGACCTTGCGGGATTCGGGATGCAGTGAGAACGTGGCCAGTCCGAGTGCGAGCCCGCGGAAATTGGCGGTGAGCAGCGAGGCCAGCGTCCTGCCATCGTCCTCCGCGACGGGACCGCCCACCTCGCTTGAGAACCGAATCACACCGACCCGGTCGTCCGCCTGCACCACGAGCGCGTGGCCGTCCTTTCCGCCAAAGACGCAGAAGCCTTCGTCGTCGACGCTTCCTTCCCAACCGAGGTCCCGGTTGACTTCGGACACCCAGGATTTGAGGAGACTCGAGGTGAGTTCAGTGGCGAGCGTGCTCATGGAGAAGGAGGACGATGAGGGCAGAGAATTTGGGCCGTGAGCGACGGAGTGCGCTGAAGACCCGGGCTTGCCTCGCACCGAAGGCTCACCGCATCGTGCTGTCAAACCGACATGGAGTCCTTGACCCATTCGGGTGAGGTGCCTGTTCGTCCGAAGGGGTTCGGCACGAATTCAGTGTCGCAGCTGACGGGGTGGTATCAGGATTGGGCGAACGGCCGGAGCAGGACCTGGCCTGGGCGCCACCCGCCGTTCAGGACGACCTCCAGCAAAGTGGCGGACTCCCCCTCTCACGCTCTGGATTCGGGTCCATTTGGGTCAAATCGTGGTCTCTCGTTTGAATGGGTGTGCCTGAGGCAGGCCGTTGGCGGAATCCATGTGCCATCCACTGGCGTTCGTCGAACCGAGCTTAACCCCCTTGCGACCCGGACGCAGAGCGGCAAGTGTGACCGCTTCGCTCGCGTCGAGGCGTCTCACTCCCCGTTCGCCCGTTCCGCTTGCTTCACTGCGAATTCATCCTGGTTCGAGTTACGCTGTTTCCTCATGAAAAAAACGTTCCTTCTGTTGCTTGGCTCCCTTGGCCTCGCCCTGGCGATGCCCGCCTCTGCGGCCGATCAAGCACCCGCGCCTGCTCCGGCGGCTCCTGCGGCCAAACCGCGCATGGCTCCCGGTCCAAAGCCCGGTGAGATGGCGCCGGATTTCACGGTGTACGGTCCTGACAATCGCGAGGTGAAACTCGCCGACTACCGCGGCAAGATTGTGCTGATCGACATTTGGGCCACGTGGTGCGGTCCCTGCATCGCCTCCATGCCACACACCAGCAAACTGGCGGAGACCTATGCGGCCGAGGGGCTCGTCGTGCTGGCGATCTGTGCCGCCGATACGCGCGAGAACTACGATGCGTGGGTGCAGCGCAACGGATCCACCTACAAGTTCCTCACCGCGCATGATCGCGCCGGCAAGGAGTTCGTCACGTCGGTGTTCAGCAAGTCCTGGGGTGCCTCGATGTTCCCGACCCTGTTTGTCGTGGACCGCGAAGGCCGCGTGGTGGGCCGCGCGGCGGGAGGCGGAGACCGGGAGAATCCTGCGGTGATCCGCCTGCTGGCCAAGGCCGGCCTCTCCGTTCCGACGGCGCACCTGCCCCCCGAGCCCCCGCCTCGTCCGGCGGCCGCGGCCGCCCCGGCAGGGGCCGGGACTGCACCCGCAAAAACGAACCCACCCGCCACGGTCATGGCAGCTGCCGCCCCGGCCGCGGGTGGCATGATGACCGCGGCCCGCGTCGCGGCGCCCGCTGGCGGGGCGATGACCCCGGCGACCCGGCGTGCCACGCTCGCGGCCGGCGCCGTGGCTCCCGATTTCACCATGCGCACCGTGGACGACCGCGAGGTGAAGCTCTCGGACTTCAAGGGCAAGGTGGTGATTCTCGATTTCTGGGCCACCTGGTGCGGTCCCTGCATTGCCTCGTTCCCGCATACCTCGCAGGTCGCGAAGCAGTACAAGGATCAGGACGTGGTCGTGCTGGCGTCCGGGACGAGCGACACGATTGCGGCGTTCAAGAAATGGATACCGGCCAACGCGCCGAAGTATCCCGACATTCTCTGGGCGTTTGATCCGAATGAGCGCGGAAGCGCCACGTTCGACGAGCGTGCATCGAGCAAGCATTACGCGGTGGCGGGCATACCGACGCAGTTCGTCATTGGCCGCGACGGCCGGATTGTCAGCGTCATCGTGGGCAACGGCGGAGCGGAGGACGCGCGCACCGAGACCGCGCTGGCTGACGCCGGCGTGAAGGTGGACGCCGCGGTGGTGGCCAAGGGCCGCGAGCAGATTGCCAGGGAGGCGGCCGAGGAAAAGGAACGCGCGGCCGAGGCGGCGATTCCCCGGGCGCCCTTCGTGGAGGATTTCGGTCGGGCGAAGAAGGGTGACGTCCTGCCGGACGGAAACCTGCTCAGGCTGGATGGCACGCCGGTGAAGTTTTCCGCGCTCTCCGGCGGAAAGGTGACGGTGCTGGGCGTCTGGTCGGGGGGACACGGTCCGGGTGACGATTTGCTGAGGATCTGGAAGGCATGGGGGGAAAAGTACCCTTCCATCGCGTTTGTTGGCCTGGCCGGATTCGCCACGCTGCCGGAGACGAACGAGTGGTTGGCGGCCAACGCGAGCAAGGTGTCGTTTCCCCTGGTGTTCGATCCCACCGGCAAACCCCCGATGCCGACGAAGACGATGGAAGAGATGAACGACAACGAGCGCGGCGAATTCCGCAAGGCCACCCGGGATCACTATGACAACCTCTTCACCGTGAAGTCGGCCGGGGTGATGCCCCCGGTGCCGTCCACCCTCGTGATCGACGCCACTGGGCGCATGGTCGGTTGGGTGCCGGGATTTGGGCCCAACTACACGGAAGCGGTGGGCAATCTGCTGCTCCGCGCCGGAGTGACCCTCGCTGCGGCCGACATGCCGGCGAAAGTCTGGACGGCTGAGGAGACCAAACCCAAACCGCCGGAGCCGCGCGGCGAGCCGCTCAAGATCGGGGCGCTGGCGCCGGACTTCACGACCCAGACCCTCGATGGCAAGGAGGTGAAGCTTTCCGACTTCAAGGGCAAAGTCGTCATCCTCGACTTCTGGGCCACCTGGTGCGGACCCTGCATGGCAGCAATGCCGCACACGCAGCAGGTGGCGGCGCAGTACAAGGAGCAGGGCGTGGTGGTGCTCGGCTCCTGCACGAATGATGCGCGGAGCAAGTTTGAAAGCTGGGTCAAGTCCAACGCAGCGACCTATCCCGACATCCTTTGGACCCACGACAAGGCCGAGCGGGGGGCGGATCGTGCGTCGAACAAGCTCTTTGGCGTGCGAGGTATTCCCACCCAGTTCATCATCGACCGTTCCGGCAAGGTTGTCGACATCGTGATCGGTTACCTGAAGGGCGAGGTCATTCTGGATGCCTCACTGGCCAAGGCGGGCATCACTGTGGCCCCCGACATCATTGCGAAAGCTTCCAGCCAG
>JAEUGZ010000529.1 GCA_016794725.1 Opitutaceae bacterium
GCGCAGTCAACAAACACCGCGCCCACTTCACCCCGAATCTCATCGGCGGACAAAAACGCCACATCCGGCGCGAGGAACCGCAGTCGTCGTGGAACCGGGTCCGGGTTGGCACACACCACGGTCTTTCCAAGGGCGCCCAGCACGCGGGCGAGCGCCACCTGCGAGCCGATGCAGTCACCATCCGGTCGCGCATGCCCCACCACGGCAATCGGTGCAGTGCCCAGCGCCATCACGACCTGGTGGAATCGGGCCGAAAACGCTGGAAAATAGGACGCCATGGGAGCGACTCGGTTTGACCTGGCCGCTCCGTTCACTGTCCAGACGACTCGGATTCCAGACCTGGTTTGGCCCGCGGACGCTCCCGCTCTTCAATTTCATTGAGGACGCGCTGGATCCGGGCTCCCCGTTCACCCGAATCGTCCAAAACATAAACCCATCTTGGATTCCACTTCAGGACCACGCGGCGACCCAGCTCCCGGCGTATCTCCTCCGCATGCTTCTTCAGCCACCGCATGCGTTCCTCCGCGAATTCAGGAGTTCCGATCACGCCGACAAAGATACGCCCGGTCCGCAGATCATCATCCACCTCCACCGACGTGATGGTGATCGCCACCGTCTCGGACTGGTGGTGCGTGTGCAGGTAGTCGCTCATTTCGCGCTGCACCAGCTCATTGATGCGGATCGTTCGATTGGACAAGGCGTGGATACGGGTTGGAGGCGAAAGCCTGGGTGGAGAAGCGCGGTCCCGGAAGGATTCGTGGCGTGGCGCGCCGGCCGATCCGGCGTCCGTTTCAAGCCGCCCCGGCCGGAGATTCCGTCCAGGGAGGCCGAAGGGGGACTAGAGGGAGGCTCTCACTTTCTGGACCTCGAACACTTCAATCACGTCCCCGATCTCATAGCCGTTGAAATCATCCAGCTTGATGCCGCATTCCAAGCCTGCACGCACTTCGTTGGCATCGTCCTTGAAACGCTTGAGCGTATCGACGCGCCCCTCGTGCACGGTGTCTTTCTTGCGGCGCAGGCGCGCGCGTGAGTTGCGGGTGATTTTGCCCTCGGTGACGAGACAGCCGGCCACAAATCCCTTGGCCAAGGGGAAAGTGGCGCGCACCTCCGCCGCGCCGGTCCGCACCTCCTTGAGGTCCGGATCGAGCAAGTCCGCCATCATCTCCCTCACCTTGTCACCCAATTCGTAAATGATGCCGTAGGTTTCCACCCGCACCTTGTGGTGCTTGGCCACCGCCGTCACACCGTTTTCGAGCTTGGTGTTGAAGCCGATGACCACCGCTCCGGAGGCACCCGCCATGAGCACGTCGTTCTTGGTCACAAGTCCGACATCCGTGGACACGATTTCGAGCGACACCTTGTTGCTCTTGATGCCCTCAAGCACGCTCCGAACCGCCTCGGAGGATCCGAACACGTCGGTCTTGATGATGACCTTGAGCGTCTTGGCCTGGGTGGCGGCGATATCGGCGAACAATTGCTCCACCGATACGTTCTTGGGCACGGCGGCGAGCGTTGAAGCCTCCTTGCGCACCTCGTGCTGCACTTCCTCGGCCAGGCGTTCGGCCTCGCGAGGATTTTTCACCGACCGGAATTGCTGTCCGCTGTCCGGCGCGCCGGACCAGCCAATGATGCGAACAGGCGTCGAAGGAGGTGCTTCCTTGAGCGTATTGCCCTGGTCGTCAAACATGGCCCGCACCTTGGCCCAGTGGGAACCGCACACCAGCGCGTCACCCACCTTGAGGGTGCCGCGTTGCACGATCACCGTGGCGAGCGGGCCGCGACCGACGTCGATCTGGGATTCAATGATGATCCCGGCGACCTCGCCCTTCGGGTTGGACCGCAGCTCCAGCACGTCGGCCTGAAGAAGCACATAATCAAGAAGCTCGGTGATGCCCGTGCCCTTGATGGCGGAAACGGGGACCGTGATGGTCTCGCCACCCCAGTCCTCGGGTGCAATGCCGCGTTCCTGCATCTGCGACTTCACCCGGTCGAGGTTGGCACCCTTTACATCCATCTTGTTGACCGCGACCATGAGCGCGACCTTCGCATTTTGCGCGTGCTTCAGGGCCTCGTCGGTCTGGAGCATGAAACCGTCGTCCGCCGCGACCACCAGAACAGCGATATCGGTGACATTGGCCCCGCGGGCGCGCATCTTCGAAAAGGCCGCGTGACCTGGGGTATCCAGAAATGTGATCTTCTTGCCGTTGTGTTCGATCTGATACGCTCCGATGTGCTGCGTGATGCCACCGGCCTCGCCGGCTGCGACATTGGCCTTGCGGATCGCGTCGAGCAGCGAGGTCTTTCCATGGTCGACGTGACCGAGGATGCAGACCACCGGGGGCCGGGGTGAAAGATTGGCGGTCTCGTCAACAGTCGGTTTCAGCTGCTTGGCTTTTTCCTTTTCCTTGGCAGCCTGTTGCGACGCCACGTCGCCGCGATGCTTGACCTCCAGGAGGAAGCCATGCTTTTCCGCCACCTTGATCGCCACCGCCTCGTCGAGGCTCTGTGTCATTGAGGCGAAAATACCCATCTCCATCAGCTCCGAAATGAGCTTGAACGGCTTCAGCCCCAGGGCCGTGGCGAAATCGCGCACGATCACCGGCGGCTTCATGTGGATGATCTTGACGTCGCCTTGCTGCGAGAAGGTCGCCACGGGAATCGCCGGCGCTACGGGTGCGGCCGGGGGATTCGCCGAAAGGAATGACGGTGGCGGCTTGGGGCCCGTGCTCGGGAGCGGCGGCGGCGCACTTGGGCGGACCGGGACCGGCGGCGGCGAAAACGACGATGGAGGCGGAATCGGAGCAGACGCCGGGGATGCCGGACGCATCACCGGAGGGGGCGCGGACGGGATTGAAACTTGAGGCTGCGATACAGGCGGAGGCGTCACCTTCGCCGGCAAAACGGGCGGAGGAGCAAAACCGGTCGGGGCGGCGGGAGGGCGCGCCATCAACGGAGGCGATGTCATCGGGGCCGGGCGAGCGACCGGAGGCAGGGTCGGCGGGCGCACCGGCAGCGCGGGCGGGGCAGACACCGAAGGTCGGGGAATCGGGGCAACCGGAGGCGGTGCGCTCACGGTCGCGGCAGGCGGAGCAACCGGTGTGGGAATCGCCGGAGCGGGACTGACTTGGGGCGGAGCCGGCGGACGTGTAGCGGCCACCGCTGCGGCTCTGGCCTCTTCCCGTTCACGCACCACATCATCCTTCGTTTTGACGAACACGCCCGAAGGGATTTTGACACCCGAAGGCTCGATCGCGGTCGGAGCCGGACTGGCCACGACCGCCGCCGGCACCGCGGGCGTGGCGATGGTTTTGGCCGCAAACTCCTTGTGCACCTCTTCCTCGTAAATCTTGCTGACGGTGCTTGAGACCGAACGGGTATCCGGTGACACGTAGCCGCGCTCCCTCAGCAAGGCCAGCATCTCCTTGCCTTCCATGTTATATCGCTTGGCTAATTCGTGAATGCGGATGCTCATCGTTCAGTACTGGGCGGAGGAAGGTAGGCTAAAGGAATTGAGAAGGGAAGCGGGAGATGGAATCGTTCTGCGGGAAGGAATCAAGCGGTCACCCGGGCCAAAATGGCTTCTGCCTCGTCTTGGGTAAAGTTTGCGCCGACCAAATCTTCCACCGACATGCCTTCAAAGGCGGCCGGTGAAGTCACACCTATCGCAAACAATCTGCCCGCCAGGGCGGGATCAAACCCGAATGTGGAGACCAGCGTGGCAATACCCGCGGCTCGAGGATCGGTGGCCTGAGTCTTGAATTCCTCGACCTCCAAACGCCAGCCGAGCAGTCGCGACGTCAGCCGTACATTCTTGCCCCCCTTGCCGATGGCCACCGCAAGATCGTCAGCGACCACCCGCACAAGGATCCGACGGTTCTTTTCGTCGAAATGGAGCTCACGGGGCACCGCCGGGCGGAGCGCCTCGATCACCATCTGTTTGGGATCCGCGAAATAGTTAATGATGTCGATCTTCTCACCATTGAGCTCTCGGACGATCGTCTTGACGCGTGCACCTCGTGCGCCCACGCAGGCGCCGACCGGGTCCACCTTGGGGTCCTTCGAAGTCACCGTCATCTTGGTCCGGTAGCCTGGCTCACGCGCGAACGTCTCGATCTTGACCGTGCCGTCGGCGATCTCGGTCACTTCCACCTCAAACAGCCGCCGGACAAATCGCGGCGAGGCGCGACTGAGCACGAGTTCTGGGCCGCGGGGACTGTTCTCAATATCGAGTAGCAGGCAGCGGATACGATCGCCCGGTTGATATTCCTCCCCGGGGACCTGCTCTTTTCCGGGCAGCACCGCCTCCGCTTTGCCCAGATCGATGAAGATGTCGCTCCGTTCCTTCCGGCGCACGGTCCCTGTGACGATGTTGCCGACCATGTCCTTGAAGTCGTCGTAAATGCGTTCTTTCTCGAACTGCCGGAGCCGCTGCATCACCGCCTGCCGCGCGGTTTGCGCTGCGATACGCCCAAGCGTCGCCGGATCAATTTCCTTCTCGAGCATTTCACCCAGCACCGCACCCGGTTTGACGGCCTGCGCTTTTTCCACGTGGATTTCCGTGCGCGGGTTGCTGACCGAATCGACCACCTTCAGGACCGACCAAGCCTTGAGTTGTCCGTTCTTGGGGTTGATCTCAATCTTAAGCTCCTGTCCGGAATTCACGCCTTTGAGGGCGGCCGCCTTGATGGCGTTCACGATCGCCGCGATCATATCCGCGCGACCGATCCCCTTTTCTTTCTCCATGTACTCGAGGACGGATAGAATTTCGCTGCTCATAGGGATTGATGTTAAAAGGGAAAAAAAAAGCGGGCCAGAGGCCCACTTCAACTGAAAGTGAACGGAATTACAAACGGCTGAACTAGCCTGCCGCGCAAACTCTTGTCAAGCCCCGCGCCCCGGCTCGGCACGCTGGCCTAATCGACGGATGCCCCGCCTGCCCTTTCCTGACGGATCCACCATCCAAGCAGCCCTTGGGCAAGTCCATGACAGAGTGGCTGCGAATGTGAAATGACTCCCATTTGCCGCAAAGCACGCCCCAGATAGGGGGGAAGGTCTCCCGGAAACCAATGGTGCCAAAGAAGCCCCCAACCCGTTCGCTGCGACTCAAGCAAGGGAATCCATCCATCGCAGATCAGCGTATCCCACCTCGATCCGGTCACCCCACTGCCGGTCAGCCGCTCCGCCCATTGCTGACGCAGGTTGGCCCAACCACCCAGTTTTCGCAAGGCACGGGACCCTTCCACCTGAATGGTAGGGAGTTCCACAGTCCACGAACGAAGCACTTCGGGCCAGTCGGGACGTGACCGTGCCCACCGGGCGTAAAACTGCAACCGCCGGAAGGGATGGTTCGCTGGTCGGGACCCCTGAAGACTCCACCGCTCGGCCTCGGAACGATAGAGAACTTCTGCTTCCACCGTTCCGTCGCTCCAACGGCTCAGCGGCCAGGCCGCCGCCAATCGCAGCATGGGAATCCGATTGAAACGATAACCCAGGATTTCCAGCGCCACGTGATGACACGCCGCTTCCCAACCCAACCGTTCCACGCGTTGCCCGGCAAATCTCACCTTTTCCCGCCACCGGTGTTCCGCTTCTTCAGCCAGCACCGCGCGACGCTGCGGCAGAGGCAAACCCGCAAACTCATCGACGGTTCGCGACGACACGCGCCTGGCCAGCCGCTCGACCACGTCCTCCTCGGCATAATCCTCCAATCCGCGATTTAGGAGAGGAAGGAGTACAAGGATGGGAATAGCCCGATCCGCAAATCCTAGCGTCAGAGTTACTTCCGTTGGAAACAAAACGACATGAAGCACCACATCACGGTATGCGGGGTCGGTGCTATGGCGGTGTGTCTGCCAGCTTGCCTCATCGAGGTGCACCTCCACGTCACCTACAACCTTCACTCCCTCGATAGCGAGCCGCGCCCGCTTGAAGTCCGGTCCACCGAGTCGGTTCCAAAC
>JAEUGZ010000567.1 GCA_016794725.1 Opitutaceae bacterium
TTCAGAACATTCGCACCGAGTCGCTCGCCAAGGTACCCCCGGGGGTGGAGCGAGTGGCCCTTGATGCGTTGTCGAAGCCGCCACCGCCGTCGTTCGCGACTGCGGCGGTGACCCCGCAGGGCCCGGGTCGCGCCTATACCCTGACCGAAGCCGTGGCCCTCATCCCCACGCCCCTGACGGGTCGCGACTTTGCGCGGGGCAAATCCATGTTCACGGCAGCGGCCTGCATTCTCTGCCATCGATTTGGAGAGGACGGTGGCGGAATCGGACCGGACCTGACCGGAGCTGGCAGCCGGTACACGCTGCGCGACCTGCTTCAGGCGATCATTGAGCCGTCGCACGTCATCAGCGACCAATATGGCAGCGAGCAGATCGACCTCGCCGATGGTTCAACCCTGGTCGGTCGCGTGGTGGGCGAAGCCGACGGCTCGCTGCAGGTCATGGCAAATCCCTTCGTTCCGGACGACAAGACCCTGATGAAGGTCGCCGACGTCAAGTCCCGCAAAGTCTATCCCATCTCCATGATGCCGCCGGGCCTGATCAACGGCCTCAATGAACAGGAGTTGCAGGACCTCGTGGCTTACCTCCTGTCGGGCGGCAACGCCAGCGCCGCGAGTTTTCAGCGGGCTCCAAAATGAAATTTCAGATATCTTTCAGGCCCGCGGTGTATTAGACTTTTCTTCACCACGGGATGTACCTATGAGAGGAGACGTGTTCATTTTCCGTCGCCCTCTCACCCCGTTTTCGTGCGACGCGGAGACGACCGGGGATCCGATGACTCATGAAATTTCAGACATGTCCACGGCACGCAGCCGAGCGAGCGACGGCCTGAATCCGGGACCGGTTCGCATCCGCGTGCGGGTAGCGACCGGAGTCGGAGTGGGCGTGCTCGTGTTCGGGTTGATGGCGGGGTGTGCGAAGAAGGGAGATACGGCGGCGGGGACGGGGAACAGCTCCGCAACCGCGGTCGCGGCTTCCGTTGCCGCGGCACCGGTGGGCAAGGTGGCGTTCAACGAGCACATCCAGCCGATCCTGGCGGAAAACTGTTATCACTGCCACGGTCCCGACAGCGGCTCGCGCAAGGCGGAGTTGCGCCTGGATCGGGCCGAGTACGCGTTTGCGGCGCATCCGAAGCGGGGCCCCGCGATTGTGGCCGGCCAGCCGGAAAAGAGTCCCCTGGTGACGCGGATCGAGTCGACCGATGCGAAGGAGCGCATGCCTCCGCCCGAGGCGCACAAGAGCCTGACCCGCGAGGAGCTGGCCCTGCTCCGTCGCTGGGTGAAGGAAGGGGCCGAGTACGAGGAGCATTGGTCGTTCATCGCCCCGCGCCGTCCGGCGACACCGGCGGGAGCGCCGGGTGAGGCGACCCGCACTCCGATTGACGCCTTCATCCAGGCGCGCCTTCGGGGCACCGGTCTCACGCCCGCGCCCGAGGCCGACCGGGCCAGCCTGATCCGTCGGGTGACGTTTGACTTGACCGGCCTGCCGCCCACGCCTGACGAAGTGAAGGCCTTTCTGGCCGATGGAGCCCCCGGCGCCTATGAACGCGTGGTTGACCGCCTGCTGGCGAGCCCCCGGTTTGGCGAGCACCGTGCCCGGTACTGGCTGGAGTATATCCGGTATGCTGATACTCACGGCCTGCACTTTGACAATGTCCGGGCGATCTGGCCCTACCGCGACTACGTGATCGATGCGTTCAATCGCAACAAGCCGTTCGACCGCTTCATGCGCGAGCAGCTCGCGGGTGATCTCCTGCCGGCCCGTTCGGTCGACGAGGTGGTGGCCACCGGAATGCTCCGCTGCAACCTCACGACCAATGAGGGCGGCACCATCACGGAGGAAATCTACGTCAACCAGACCCGTGACCGCGTGGAGGCCTTTGGCGTGGCGTTTCTCGGTCTGACCACCGGATGCGCGGCCTGCCACGATCACAAGTTCGACCCGGTGACCCAGCGCGACTTCTACGGTCTGGCTGCCTATCTCGGCAACACGGTCGAGAAACCCTGGGATCTCAACGCCCCGGACCCGGTGCCGGTCCTGCGGGTTCCGGCCGCGGCCCAGCGCGAGGCACTGGACAAGGCCCTGGCGGCCCGGGCCCAGGTGCAGGAACGCATCGACACCCGCCGGTCGGCGGCGCGTGATCGCATGGCGGCTTGGCTGGAGGGCGGAGCGCGTCCCCGGCCGGTCTCCCCGGAAGCGATGGAACTTCGCCTGCGTCTCGACGAGAGCAAAGGTGACACGTTTCACAACAGCGCCCCGGACGCGGCCACTCCCACCTTCGCCGCGGAAACGAATCCCGTGGTCTGGGGAGAAAACACCTGGGCCTGGCCGGCCATGCGCATGGACATTGCCAGCCGGATCCCGCTGGGAAACGTCGGAGACATCGACACGTCGGATGCGTTCTCGGTCGGAGGCTGGATGATGCTCCGGCAGAAGACCGGCGGCGGCGGCACCGGCAATGGTTCCCTGATTGCGCGTCGCGGCGACGACCAGCGACTCGGGGGCCGCGGCTGGGATCTTTACCAGCGCGATCTCAAGCTGGAGTTGAACCTGGTGCACGAGACGGGAAAACACGCGATCCAGCTGGTGACCGTGGACAAGATTCAGCGCTACGAGTGGTTTCATCTCTTCTTCACCTACGACGGTTCGGGCACGGCCGCCGGTTTGCGCCTCTACGTGAACGGCCGTCTGGCCCCGGTTGAGGTGAAGCTCGACACCTTGCAGCCCGGACAGAGCGTGCGCACGGATGCGGTGACTCACCTCGGCCGACGCGATGATACCGAGCCGCAGCGGGAAACCAGCTACCAGGACATTCGCGCCTACCGACGGGCGCTGTCCGCAGACGAAGTGGCGCGTTTGCCCTACGAGGACCTCGCTGCGGAAATTGTGGGCCGGCAGCCCGATCCGCGGCGCTGGAGCACCGACGAGGCGTTTATTGCCGCCGACCGATTCTATCTGGGCCAGATCGATTCCGAGGGTGCATCCCTGGAGAAGGAACTGGCGGTCCAGGATTCGGCGATCGAGGCACTCACCCGCAAAGGCGATCCGACGCTGATCATCCGGGAAAAGCCCACGCCCGCCTACGCCGACATCCTGAAGCGCGGCGACTACTATTCCCGGGTCGAGCGCGTCGAGCCCGGCACTCCCCACTTTCTACCGCCACTCCCTGCCGGGGCGTCGCCGAACCGCAAGGGACTCGCCGACTGGTTGCTTTCTCCCGAGCAGCCGCTCTTCGCCCGGGTGACCGTCAATCGCATGTGGCAGGAGCTCTTTGGCACAGGCTTGGTCGAGACTTCCGGCGACTTTGGCGTGATGGGCGCCAAACCGTCGCACCCGGCGCTGCTGGACTGGCTGGCGGTGGAGTTTCGCGAAAGTGGATGGGACACCAAACGGTTTTATCGCCTGCTCGTCACCTCGGCCACCTACCGGCAGAGCGCACGGGTGACCCCTGAGCACCTGGCCAAGGACCCGGCCAACCGCCTGCTGGCGCGGGGGCCGCGTTTCCGCATGGACGGAGAGACCCTGCGTGACGCCGCCCTCGCGGCGTCGGGTCTGCTGGTCGAGCGAATCGGCGGTGCGCCCGTCAAGCCCTACCAGCCGGCCGGCCTGTGGGAGGAAGTGGCGATGCCCGAGGCCAACACCAAGATCTATGAACCCGGACGCGGCGATGAATTGTATCGCAGAAGTCTTTACACCTTCTGGAAACGCGCCTCGCCCCCGCCCAGCATGGAGACGTTCGACAGCCCTTCCCGTGAACTCGTCTGCGTCAGGCGACCCCGCAGCAACACGCCCCTCCAGGCCTTTGTCACCCTCAACGACATCCAGTGGGTCGAGGCCGCTCGCAAGCTGGCCGAGCGCGCGCTGGCGGCGGCGACGGATGATCGGGCGCGGATTGGTTTTCTTGCCACCACCACGCTGGGACGCGACCTGTCGGATCGCGAACGCCGGGTGCTGGCCGACTCGCTGAAGAGCTTCTCCGCGCATTTCCGAAAAGATCGCAATGCCGCGATTCTCCTCCTCGGAGTCGGGGAGTCGCAGCCGTCACCGCAGTTTGACGTCTCACTCCTGGCTTCCTGGACCATGGTTGCGAACCAGTTCTTCAACCTCGACGAATTCCTCACCAAGTAGCGGGTGCAGGCTTCACTCATCGCAACCCGTCTCAACCGTCATCCCGTCTTCTCCCCGAGGTCCCATGCACGATCCTTCCTGTCACGATCCCCATGCCCACCTCTGCTCGGATCACTCTGGCGAGGGGCCGACGGTGTGGGACCTGCCCATTCCCCAATCGCTCAAAGACGAGTGGTTGCGGCTGGAAACCCGGCGTCACTTCCTCGGCCGTTCCGGCAAGGCCCTCGCGTGGGCCGGTCTGGCCAGTATTCTCGGCCGCAGTCTGCCGACCGCCTTTGCGGGCATGACGTCCCCGGCCGCGCTGGTGCCGCATTTTGCACCAAAGGCCAAACGGGCGATCTACCTGTTCATGGCGGGAGCTCCGTCGCAGCTCGATACCTGGGACTATAAGCCGGCCCTGAAGGACCTCTACGACAAGGACCTGCCCGAGTCCGTGCGCGGTGGACAGGTGCTCACCGGCATGACCTCCAGTCAGGCGCGCCTGCCGGTGGCGCCCACGCCGTTTGCCTTCAAACAGGTTGGAAAATCGGGTCACTGGGTTTCGGAGCTTTTCCCCTGGACGGCCAAGATCGCGGACGAATTGACGGTCATCAAATCGCTCTACACCGAGGCGATCAACCATGAGCCCGCCATTCTCCAGATTACGACGGGCAATATGTTCTCGGGCAAACCGTCCCTCGGCTCGTGGCTCTCCTATGGGTTGGGCGCGATCAACGATGAGCTGCCGTCGTTTGTCGTGCTGACGTCGAAGATGCCGGTGACCAAGAACGTGCAGGCGCTCTCGAACCGGCTCTGGTCGTCGGGGTTTCTCTCGCCCGAGCATGCCGCAGTGACCCTTCGTCCGGGCGGGGATCCGGTGCTCTATCTCAACAATCCCGAGGGGGTCACGTCGGACGTCCGCCGCACCATGATCGATGGTGTCAATGCGCTCAACCGCGACCTGTTCGAGCGGGTGGGGGACCCCGAGATCAACGCCCGCATTTCCCAGTATGAAATGGCGTTTCGGATGCAGACGTCGGTGCCGGAGCTGACGGATGTGTCGAAGGAGCCGGCGTCGACCTGGGACCTCTATGGCGAAAAAGCCAAGGAACGCGGCACGTTCGCCTACAACTGCCTGATGGCCCGTCGCCTGGCGGAGCGCGGGGTGAGGTTCACCCAGATTTTTCTGCGAAGCTGGGATACCCACGGCGACCTGCCGGGACGCATTCGCCTGCTTTGCGAAGACTCGGATCGACCTACCTACGGTTTGATCACGGATCTGAAGCAGCGCGGGTTGCTGGACGACACCCTCGTGCTCTGGGGCGGCGAGTTTGGCCGGACGGTGTACTCCCAGGGCGGTTTGAAGCCGGATAACTTTGGACGCGACCACCATCCCCGGTGTTTCAGCATGTGGATGACAGGAGCAGGAACCAAACGTGGAATCAGCTACGGCGAAACCGACGACTTCTCCTACAATATCACGAAGAACCCGGTGCACATCCGCGACTTCCATGCCACGTTGCTCCACCAGTTCGGTCTGGACCACAACCGCCTGTCCTTCAAGTTTCAGGGGCTGGACCAACGGCTGACCGGCGTGTTGCCTGCGCACGTGATTCACGACTTGCTGGCGTGACGCCTTTCGGAACGATGCCAGCGCGCCGTCCGCCGACGAGCCTTCCGTCCCGCGTCTATGCCTTCGCCTGAGCTTCCTTCCCGTCCTTTGTCCGACGATCCCCCGCCGCAGAACTCCCGCCTTCTGGCGGTGGTGCTCTGGCTCATTCTGGTGGGAGGGCTGGCTGCGTTGCCAATGGTCTGGCCCGCCGATGGTGTGGAGCGGTCGACGCTGGCGCAGTTTTTCGGGCGCTTTCATCCGCTGGTGCTCCACTTTCCCATCGCCCTCCTGGCGATCGTTCCCCTGATGGAACTGGCAGGTCTCTTTGAGCGGGGGCGTTCCATCCGTAGCGCGGCCGGTTTTGTCCTCACGCTTGGCGCCATCAGCACCGTGGCGGCGAGTGTCCTCGGCTGGCTGCTGGCGTGGGCGGGTGGTTATGCGGGCGACCTCGTGAATCAGCACATGTGGTTCGGCTGCACCCTGTCACTGGTCAGTTTGCTGGCGGTCCTGTTGCGGCGGGTGTGGACGAACCGGGGCTGGTGGAGCGTGGGTGTTTTTTACCTTCCGACGTTGCTGGCGGCGTTGGGACTGATGACCTGGACCGCGCACCAGGGCGGACAACTCACCCATGGAGAAAAGTTCTTGGAGGAGCACATGCCCGCACCCGTGCGTGACTGGCTTGGACTGCCGGCCCCCGCGCCGAAGAAAAAGCCGGTTGCTGCGGCAGCGTCTCACGCGACCCCGAGCGTCTCGGGCACGGCAGTCGAATCAGGCGGGACGGCTCCGGCCGAGCTCTCGTTCTTCCACGACCGCATCATGCCGGCGTTGGATCGCACCTGCGTATCGTGTCACAACCCGAACAAGATCAAGGGTGGGCTTCGGATGGATACCTACGCCGAGCTGATGAAAGGGGGCGAAAGCGGCGCGGCGGTGGTTCCGGGGAATCTGGAGGAGAGCGAGCTGTACCGTCGCATCACACTGCCCCATGACGACGAGGAATTCATGCCGAGCGGAGGGAAGAAGCCCTTGTCCGAGGAAGAGACCCGTTTGATTGAGCAGTGGATCAAGGCCGGTGCATCGGAAACAGCCCCGCTCAGCGCCTTTGGACTGAAAGCCACGCCGCCCGCGCCGGTCGTGGTGGTCAAGCCGACCGCGCCCGATCATCGGAGCCACGCCGCTGTCATTCACGCCTGGGAAAAGGCCTGGGGACTCCGCCTGGTCCCGGTATCGCAGGTGCCCACCGATGGTCTGATCCTGCGCACGGCGAGCGCGCCATCCCGGTGCACCAACGAAGCGCTGGCCGGGTTGGCTGCGCTGGCCGATTTGGTGGTTGATGCGGAGCTGGCGCGCACCCGGGTCACCGATGCGGGTATGCCCGCCCTGGCGGCCTGCCACTCGCTGCGTCGCATCGACCTGACCCAGACCGCGGTCACCTCGAAGGGCGTGAAAGCCCTGGAAGGCCTGAAGTCCCTGGAACAGCTCAACCTGACAGGGACCGGCGTTGATGAGGCGGGCTTGTCGGTGTTTCGTTCCCGGTCGGACCTGCGCATCTATGCGGCCCATACGGCCGCGTCGGCTCCCTGAATGGCTCCGTTCGGAGACCCACTGCCATGCCGACCACGGTGCGTGTTCAGGACCTGCACAAACGCTACGGGGCGATCGAGGCGGTGCGCGGAGTCAGCTTTTCCGTGGAGCAGGGAGAGGTCTTTGGTTTGCTCGGACCGAATGGCGCCGGCAAGACATCGACCCTCGAGTGCTTGATCGGACTGCGGTCACCGGACGAAGGGCAACTCGAGGTGTGCGGAATCGACCTCCGGCGGTCGCCGCGCGAGGTCAAGCAGCGGATCGGCGTGGCTCTGCAAAGCACCTCGCTCCAGGACAAGATCACTCCCCGCGAAGCCATCCGGCTGTTCGCCTCCTTCTATCGATCCTCCGTGGATCCGCTGGCGCTGATCGAACGATTTTCCCTTGGTGCCAAGGCTGATGCGAGTTTCGACTCGCTCTCAGGCGGTGAACGGCAGCGCCTGGCGCTGGCGCTCGCCTTTGTCAACCGACCCGAGCTGGTGGTGCTCGACGAGCCCACCACCGGACTCGATCCGGCGTCTCGGCGCGATCTGCACGAGGAGATCCGGCGGATGCGGGCGGAAGGATGCACGGTGCTGCTTTCCACCCACTACCTCGAGGAAGCGGAGGTCCTGTGCGACCGCATCGCGATCATCGACGGCGGCAAAGTCGTCGCCTCCGGCACACCCGCCCAGGTGATGGGGGGAGGCGAAAGCCGGCATGTCGTCCACCTCGTGACGCGTGAACCGTTCCCGGCGGACCTTCTGGCGGGGGTTTCCGGCGTGGAGGAACCAGTGCGGGAAGGCACCCGATTGCGATTCCAGACCCGGACGCCGGAGCGCACCCTGGCGCAGCTCTCGCGACGGATCGACGACTTGCAGGTGGGCCTGATCGATCTCCGCCTCCAGCGTGCGTCGCTGGAGGATGTTTTTCTGCGCCTGACTGAGTCAGATGAAGGGCGGGAGGCGCGACCATGAGAGCCTGGCGCGAGCACCTCGTGACATCGCTGCGGCTCCATTTTCGGAACCGCATGGCATTGATCTATGGATACCTTTTCCCGCTCATCTTCCTGGTCGCGTTCTGGGTGCTCTATCGTCACGAGAACGTGCCCTTGCTGCGTCACATGGGAGAACTCCTGACGGTCAGCGTGCTGGGCGGAGCCTGTTTCGGGCTCCCGACCACCCTCGTCAGCGAGCGGGAACGCGGCGTCTGGCGGCGCTACCGACTCACGCCGCTGCCGACCTGGGCGGTGGTCGCGAGCACGGCGGTCGCCCGGTACGTGCTCGTGCTGACGTCGGGGCTCCTCCAGCTCCTGCTGGCGTTTGCACTCGGCATGACGGCGCCGGCGCATCCCCTCGATTTGTGGGTGGCGTTTACGGCGGTGTCCTTTGCCTTCATTGGACTTGGCCTCGTGCTGGCGACCCTGGCCGATACGGTGCCGGCGGTGCAGGCCCTGGGACAATGCCTGTTTCTTCCCATGCTCATCATCGGCGGCGTGGCGGTACAGCTGGCGAGCCTGCCTCCTT